>CAIXDS010000348.1 GCA_903918195.1 uncultured Acetobacteraceae bacterium
AAGCGGCGCCTTCCACGAAGGCTCCTCACCACTGGGATGCCGGACGCGATCCACACCTGCCAGGGATTGGGAGGTTGCTGGCAGCCTGGATTTTACCTTTTTTAATCAATGAGATCGCTTAACCTAGTGCCTATGGGGCAGAGCCCCTGGCCTTGCTTGCTTAACTGGGCCACGCTTGCGCCCGCCTCGTTGCGCGTGTAGCGCCCGGCGCATGATGCAGGCTTTCCTCGCCCGTTTGTCCGCTCTGTCTGGCTGGCGTGCCGCGGCGGCTGCGTTCGGCCTCGGCGTTCTGTCGGCCGCCGCGCTGCCGCCCGTGCATGCCATTCCGGTGCTGCTGCTGGCTGTGCCGGGGCTGCTCGCCCTGATCGGCAGCAGCCGCCGGGCGCGCGAGGCCGGGTGGCGCGGATTTTGTTTCGGCTTCGGACATCACCTGGTCGGGCTGTACTGGATCACTGAGGCGATCCTGTTCGAGGCAGCGCGGTTCTGGTGGCTGGTGCCGCTGGCGGTGCCGGCGCTGGCGGCGGTGCTGGCGCTGTTCATCGCTCTGCCCTGCGCCGCCGCCTGGTGGGTGCGGCCGGGCTGGCGGCGGCTGGCGGTGCTGGCCGGCGCCTGGGTGCTGGCCGAACTCGCCCGCCAGTTCATCGCCACCGGGTTTCCGTGGAACCCCTGGGGCAGCGTGTGGGCGGTGCCCGGAATAGTTGGCGACGTGGCGCTGCAGCCGGCCGCCTGGGTGGGCGTGCACGGCCTGACCCTGGTCACGCTGCTGCTGGCGGCCACGCCGGCGCTGGGCCGTCGCGCCTTGGCGGCGGGCGCCTTCGTGCTGCTGCTGTGGGCCGGCGCGGGCACGGCCCGGCTGCATCTGGCCACAGCGTCGCCGCCGCCGGGCCTGAACGTGGTGCTGGTGCAGGGCAACGTGGCGCAGGGGCACAAATGGGATCGCGCCTTTGTGATCCAGACCTTCGAGCGCCATCTCGCCTTGACCCGCACAGGCATGGAACAGGCCAAAAAGCCCGCGGTGGTGGTCTGGTCGGAGACCGCGAGCCCCTTTCTGCTGGAGCAGGACCCCGGCGCGCGGGCCGCCATCGCCGGCGCGGCGCAGACGCCCGGCCTGATCGGCAGCGTGCGGTTCGACCCGGCGGGGCGGCCGCGCAACAGCCTGATGGCGGTGCTGGGCGATGGCCCGCCGGCTTCGGTGTACGACAAATGGCATTTGGTGCCGTTCGGCGAGTACCAGCCCAGCTGGTTCCCGCTGCCGATCCAGGTGGTGCCGGGCGGCGGCTTCGCCGGCGGGCCGGGACCGACCACATTGCACGTGCCGGGGCTGCCGCCGGTCGGCCCGCTGATCTGCTACGAGGCGATTTTTCCGGCCCAGGTGGCCGATGAAGCCGACCGGCCGGACTGGCTGGTGAACGTGACCAACGACGCCTGGTTCGGCAACTCCACCGGGCCGCGGCAGCATCTGGCGGCGGCCCGGCTGCGCGCGGTGGAGGAGGGGCTGCCGCTGATGCGCGCAGCCAACACCGGCATCAGCGCCGGCTTCGATGCGTTCGGGCACGAGCTGGGACGGCTGGGCCTGGGCCGGGCCGGGGTGCTGGTGCTCGCCCTGCCCGGCCATCTGCCGCCGACGCCAGCCGGCCGGTTCGGGCTGGCGGTGCCGCTGCTGCTCGCCGCTGGCGTGCTGCTGGCGGGCGCCGTGCCGGTGCCCCGGCATCGGAGCAGCGCCACACCCTGATCGCCCTTATTGCCCGGTTAACGCGCTGTTGATGCCGGACGGTTGTATGGATACCCTACTATACAACCGTGCCGGCTAGCGGGCGGCAATGAGGATCGGCGATGTCGGGCGGTGTAGGCGGCGAGCGCGACCCAGCGGTTTCACGGCCCAATCCAATCGACGTGCATGTCGGCCAGCAGATCCGGCATCGACGGGCTGAGCTGGGCATTTCGCAGGAGCAGTTGGCGGCGGCACTGGGGATCAGTTTCCAGCAGGTGCAGAAATACGAACGCGGCCTGAACCGGGTCGGGGCCTCCCGGCTGCACGACCTGACCCGCGCCCTGGACGTGCCGATCGGCTATTTTTTCGAGGACGTGCCTGACGGTCCGGCGGTGTCCCGCGGCGGTTTCCGCGGCATGCGCGAGGAACAGCAACCCGTGGAAAACGACATGCTGGGCCGGCGCGAGACGCTCGATCTGATACGCGCCTTTACCCGCATCACCGATCCGGCCGTGCGGCGCCAGGTGCTGGAGCTGGTCCGTTCACTCGGTCCCGGGGCAGCCAATTGAGTCGGGCGAGGTCCCGCGCAGATGGGGTTCGGGCGCTGCGCGCCCCGGTGGTGGGGCCTGCGCCGGCTGCCCGTGCCGGGGCGATCTGCGTGCCAATTTTAAGAATTGGAAACTTTTAATTTATTCCTTCCTTGACGATCCTGGGTTGTGGCGTTAACGTTTTGTCAACCTCGCTCGGCGTCGCCGGGCCGTTGGGGGCGGAACAGGAGCGGTAGAGCAATGTCAGGCGAGACCGGTGAGGCAGAGTTCCGGAACGGTGGCGCGGCAGAGTCTCTGACCAACCGCGCCGAGAAGGACTCGCGTCCGAACCCCATCGACGTGCATGTCGGCTCGCGGGTTCGGCTGCGGCGCACGCTGATGGGCATGTCGCAGGAACGCCTCGGCGAGGCGCTCGGACTGACCTTCCAGCAGGTGCAGAAATACGAGCGCGGGGTAAACCGCGTCGGTGCCTCGCGGCTGTACGATCTGGCGCGCATCCTCGATGTGCCGATCAGCTTCTTCTACGACGACATGCCGGAGAGCGTGAGCGGCGTCCGGTCGCCGTCGCGCGTTCCGACCGGTTTCGCCGATCAGCAGGATGCGTTCGGCGACGACCTGCTCGGCAAGCGCGAGACGCTGGAGCTGGTGCGCGCCTATTACCGCATCACCGACGGCAGCGTGCGCAAACGGATGTTCGAACTCATCAAGTCGCTGACGCCTGACCCTTCGCACTAGGCCGGCCCTGGCGTCCCCCAGCCCGACCGGGACGATGACGCTGGCCGAGGTGCGCGCGTTCCTCGAGGCGTTGCAGCGCGCCGATCCCGAGCCGCGCAGCGAACTGGCCTATGCCGATCCGTTCACCTTGCTGGTGGCGGTGGTGCTGTCGGCGCAGGCCACCGACGTCTCGGTGAACAAGGCGACCCGCGGTCTGTTCGCCGCGGCCCCCACCCCGGCCGCGATGGCGGCGCTGGGGGTGGAGGGGGTTGCGCAGCACATCCGCACCATCGGGCTGTGGCAGGCCAAGGCGCGCAACGTGGCGGAACTGTCGCGCCTGCTGGTGGAGCGGCATGGCGGGGTGGTGCCGCGGGACCGGGAGGCGCTGGAGGCGCTGCCCGGGGTGGGGCGCAAAACCGCCAACGTGGTGCTCAACGTGGCCTTCGGCGAGCCGACCATGGCGGTGGACACGCACATCTTCCGGCTCGGCAACCGCACCGGCATCGCGCCCGGCAAAACGCCGCGGGCGGTGGAGGATGCGCTGCTGGCGCGGGTGCCGCCGGAGTTGTTACGGCACGCGCATCACTGGCTGATCCTGCACGGGCGCTACGTGTGCAAGGCACGGGCGCCGGAGTGCTGGCGCTGCGTGGCGGCTTCGTGGTGCAAGTATCCGGAGAAGGTTGCGGCGCCGGCGGTGAAAAGATAAGCAAGGCCAGGGCTCTGCCCTGGACCCGGCAAGGGCCGAGAGGCCCCTGCACCCCATTCCTGGAAGGCGTTCCATTCTGCCGGCTCGCATGGCGCCGGTGGCGGGCCGCGCTATGCCGCCTACAGAATGAACCGCGACAAATCCCCCTTCTGCGCCAGCGGGGCGACACGTTCGCGGACATAGGCGGCGTCCACCACCACTTCCTGGCCGCCGCGGTCGCTGGCGGTGAAGGAGATTTCCTCCAGCAGCTTTTCCAGCACCGTGTGCAGCCGACGGGCGCCGATGTTTTCGACGCGGTCGTTGATGTCGGCGGCCAGATCAGCCAGCGCGTCCACCGCGTCCTCGCGGAATATCAGCGTTACGCCCTCGGTGCCGATCAGCGCCTGGTACTGCTTGATCAGCGACGCCTCCGGCTCGGTCAGGATGCGGCGTAAATCCTCGCGCGAGAGCGGGGCCAGTTCCACCCGGATGGGCAGACGGCCCTGCAACTCGGGCAGCAGGTCGGCCGGCTTGGCCAGATGGAACGCACCCGACGCGATGAACAGAATGTGATCGGTCTTGATCGGGCCGTGCTTGGTGGACACCGTGGTGCCCTCGATCAGCGGCAGCAGGTCGCGCTGCACGCCCTCGCGGGAGACGTCGCCGCCGCGGAAGCCGCCTTCGGTGGTGCGGGCGCAGACCTTGTCGATTTCGTCGAGAAAGACGATGCCGTTGTTCTCGGCGTGCGCCAGCGCGTCCTTCACCAGGCGGTCGTTGTCGAGCAGCTTGTCGGCCTCCTCGCGCTCCAGGGCGCGGCGGGCGGCTTCCACCGTCATTTTGCGCGGCTGCGCCTGGCGGCCGAACATGCCCTTCATCATGTCGCCCAGATTGATCATCTGGGCCGGCGGCATGCCGGGCATGTCGAACTGGCCGATCGGGTTCTGCGGCGCCTCGGCCACCGCGACCTCGACCTCTTTCTGTTCGAGTTCGCCGTTGCGCAGCATGCGGCGGAATTTCGAGCGCGTGTCGGCCGCGGCGTGCTCGCCGCAGAGCGCGGTGATCAGGCGCTCCTCGGCGTTCAACTCGGCCTTTGCCTGCACCTCGCGGCGGGAGGCGTCGCGCAGCATGGTGATGCTCACTTCCACCAGGTCGCGGGCGATGCTTTCCACGTCGCGGCCGACATAGCCGACCTCGGTGAACTTGGTCGCTTCCACCTTGAGGAACGGCGCCTGCGCCAGTTTGGCCAGCCGGCGGGCGATCTCGGTTTTGCCGCAGCCGGTGGGGCCGATCATCAGGATGTTCTTGGGCACCACTTCCTCGCGCAGTGCTTCGGGCAGTTGCTGGCGGCGCCAGCGGTTGCGCAAGGCGATGGCGACGGCCCGCTTGGCGTCGGTCTGGCCGACGATGAAGCGGTCCAGCTCCGAGACGATCTCCCGGGGCGAATAGGTCGGGACGTCCATGGTCTGTGTCCTTACCCGATCGTCTCGACGATGACGTTGTGGTTTGTGTAGACGCAGATATCGCCAGCGATTTTCATGGCGCGGCGGGCCACCTGTTCGGCCGACATGTCGGGCACTTCCATCAGCGCGCGCGCCGCCGCCAGGGCGTAATTGCCGCCCGAGCCGATGGCGATGATGCCGTCCTCCGGCTCCAGCACGTCGCCGTTGCCGGTGAGGGTGTAGCTGTGGTCGCGGTCGGCCACCGCCATCATGGCTTCCAGCCGGCGCAGGTAGCGGTCGGTGCGCCAGTCCTTGGCGAGTTCAACGCAGGCGCGCTCCAACTGGCCGGGGAAGCGTTCCAGCTTGGCCTCCAGCCGCTCCAGCAGGGTGAAGGCGTCGGCGGTGGCGCCGGCGAAGCCGGACAGGATGGTGTTGCCCGGGCCGATGCGGCGCACTTTCCGGGCATTGCCCTTGATGACGGTCTGGCCGAGCGTGACCTGGCCGTCGCCGGCCATGGCGACCTGGGCGCCGCGGCGGACGCACAGGATGGTGGTGCCGTGCCAGCCGATCGGGTCGTGGGGAGCACCGGTGAGGAATGGGGTGTTCATGACGGCGGGAGATGGCGCGCCATCTGGTTGCAATCAAGCCATCACCGCTCCGCGGGGGCAAGACGCACCGCTCCGCGGGGCAAGACAGCCGCGCCGGGCACCGGAAAATTCTTGCCTGGAGGCCGCATACGGTGAAACTTCCTTCACAGGTCTGTTTCGGGTAGTGCTGCGCGCATGTCTCCGCAATCCGCCCGCACCGTCAGCCTCAGCCGGACCACGTCCGAGACCGATATTGCGCTCACGCTTGACCTGGACGGGTCGGGACGGAGCGAAATCGATACCGGCATCGGCTTCCTGGACCACATGCTCACCGCGCTGGCGCGGCATGGGCTGTTTGACCTTGCGGTGCGGGCGAAGGGCGACCTGCATATCGATTTCCATCACACCACTGAGGATGTCGGCATCGTGCTCGGCCAGGCGTTCTTCCAGGCGCTGGGCGACAAGCGCGGCATCAGGCGGTTCGGCCATGCCATCGTGCCGATGGATGAGGCGCTGGCCGAGGCGGCGATCGACCTGTCCGGCCGGGCTTTTCTGGCCTGGGACGTGGTTTTCGCGCGCGACAAGATCGGCACCATGGACACGGAATTGTTCGAGGAGTTTTTCCGTGCCCTGGCGTTCAATGGGCTTTTTACCCTGCACGTGACCCGTAAGGCTGGCAGCAATGCCCACCATGTGGCGGAAGCCAGCTTCAAGGCGGTGGCGCGCGCGTTGCGTATGGCCGTCGAACCGGACCCAAGGACGGCCGGGATTATCCCCTCCACCAAAGGTGCCTTATGAGCTGGGGTCCAGGGGCCTCTCGGCCCTTGGCGGGTCCAGGGCAGAGCCCTGGCCTTGTCTTATGATGATTTTCACCGTGCATGTTAGACCCGGCACTGCCCCGGTGCTGGTGCCCGAGTCCTTCTCCGTGGCAGCCGCACTGCTAGGCCCGCTATGGTTGTTCTTCTTTGACGCCTGGATCGCCGCCGTGCTGGCGCTCTGCGCCGAGGTGGCCGTGGTGATGGCCACGGATGGAGCATTGCGCGTCGTGCTGGGGTTGGCGCTGCTATGGCTGCTCGGCGTGTCGGGCCAGGATTTGCGCCGCTGGTCGCTGGAGCGGCGCGGTTTTGTTCTGTCCCACGTGGTGGCGGCCGAGTCCGGTGATGCCGCCATGGCGCGCCTGCTCGACCTGCGGCCGGACCTGGTGCGGGAGGCATTGGCATGAAGGTGGCGGTGATCGACTACAACAGCGGCAACCTGGCATCGGCCTCACGCGCGCTGGCGCTCGCCGCGGCGCGGGACGGCATCGATGCGGTGGTGCAGGTGACCGCCGATCCCGATGCGGTGGCGCGGGCTGACCGGATCGTGCTGCCTGGCCAGGGCGCCTTCGCCGATTGCGCCGCGGGTCTGGCCGCCATTCCCGGCCTGCGCGATGCCGTGCTGGAGGGGGTGGCGCGTGGCAAGCCGTTCCTGGGCATTTGCGTGGGCATGCAGTTGATGGCCGAGCGTGGGCTGGAACACGCGGTGACGCCCGGCTTCGGCTGGGTTCACGGCGAGATCACCGCCATGGACCCCGAGGGCGGGCTGCGGCTGCCGCAAATGGGCTGGAACGAGCTGGTGTTTGAACCCGGCGCGCACCCGCTGCTGGACGGGCTGCTGCCGGGCGACCACGGCTATTTCGTGCACAGCTACGCGCTGGCCGGCGGCGACCCGGCGGAATGCATCGCCACCACCGAGTACGGCGGCGAGGTGGTCGCCATGGTGGCGCACGGCAACCGTGCCGGCACCCAGTTCCACGTCGAGAAAAGCCAGGAGGTCGGCCTGCGCATCCTGGGCAACTTCCTGCGTTGGACACCATGAAATGACCGATACCGTGGCCGAGGCCGGGGCCCCCCCCCGGTCCAGCATGTCGGTGGAGCGCGCCACCGGGTTCAGCGACGACGACCTCGCCGCGCTGTGCGAGGCCGCCGACGCCGCCATCATCGACGGCGGCGGGTTCGGCTGGGTGAACCCGCCCGGGCGGATGGCGCTGGAGCGGTATTTCAAGGGCGTGCTGCTGGTGCCCGAGCGCACGTTGTTCCTGGCCCGGCAGGACGGCATCGTCGTCGGCTCGGCGCAACTGGTCCGCCCGCCGCGCAACAACGAGGCGCAGGCGTTCTCCGCCAACCTGAAACACTCCTTCATCGTCCCCTATGCGCGCGGCCAGGGCCTCGCCACGATGCTGACCGAGCGCGTGGAGGAAGCGGCGCGCGCGCTCGGGTATCAGGTACTGAACCTGGATGTGCGCGAGACGCAGGAGGCGGCGATCGCGCTTTACGAATCGCTCGGCTATATCCGCTGGGGTATCCACCCGGCCTATGCGCGGGTGGGCGGACGCACCGTCCGCGGCATTTGCTACTACAAACTGCTGCAGCCGGGCGGGCGGGTGGGCTGATGGGACTGACGCTGTATCCGGCCATCGACCTCAAGGATGGCGCCTGCGTGCGGCTGCGCCGCGGCGAGATGGCCGACGCCACGGTGTATTCCGACGACCCCGGCGCCCAGGCGCGGGCCTGGGAGGATGCGGGGTGCCGCTGGCTGCATGTGGTGGACCTCAACGGCGCCTTCGCCGGCCGGCCGGTGAACGCGGCGGCGGTGCGCGCCATTCTGGCCAACGTGCGCATTCCGGTGCAGTTGGGCGGCGGCATCCGTGACCTCGCCGGGATCGATGCCTGGCTGCAGGCGGGGGTGCGGCGGGTGATCCTGGGCAGCGCCGCGGCGAAGAATCCGCCTTTGGTGAAGCAGGCCTGCCGCGCCCATCCCGGCCGCATCGCGGTGGGCATCGATGCGCGGGACGGGTTCGTGGCCACCGAAGGCTGGGCGGAAACCTCGACCATGCGGGCGCTCGATCTGGCGCTGCGCTTCGAGGACGCCGGGGCGGCGGCGATCATCTACACCGATATCAGCCGCGACGGCATGCTCTCCGGGCTCAACCTGGAGCAGACGATCGACCTCGCCTCACAGATCTCCACGCCGGTGATCGCCTCCGGCGGGGTTGGCAGCCTGGAGGATCTGGCCGCGTTGAAGCGGGCGGCGCAGGTTGATGGGCCGGGCGTGATCGATGGTGTGATTGTCGGGCGCGCGTTGTATGATGGGCGGGTCGATGCGCGCGAGGCTCTTTCTCTCCTCGCAAGCTGACCGGATCAATGACCAGGTTGTCGGGTTGCGGGCCAGCAACGATCCCCTGCCCTGTGTGATCGGTACTTGCACCGGCGCGACAAAACCCCGAAAACGCGCGCGCCGAGGGGGCGTACTGTGCTGAAACTGCGAGTCATTCCGTGCCTGGACGTCAAGGACGGCCGGGTGGTCAAAGGTGTCAATTTTGTTTCACTGCGCGACGCGGGCGACCCCGTCGAACAGGCGGCCGTCTATGACGCCGCCGGCGCGGACGAATTGTGCTTCCTCGACATCACCGCCAGCCACGAGAACCGCGATACCATCGTCGATGTGGTGTCGCGCACGGCGGCGCGCGTGTTCCTGCCGCTGACCGTGGGCGGCGGCATCCGCTCCATCGAGGACATGCGCCGGCTGCTGCTGGCGGGGGCGGACAAGTGCAGCATTAACTCCGCCGCCGTGGCCCGCCCCGAGCTGGTGGGCGAGGCGGCGCGGAAATTCGGCAGCCAGTGCGTGGTGGTGGCGGTGGACGCCAAGCAGGTCGGCAGCGAACGCTGGCGCGTGTTTACTCATGGCGGGCGACGCGATACCGGCATCGATGCGGTGCAGTGGTGCCGACAGGTGACCGAACTGGGTGCCGGGGAAATCCTGCTGACCAGCATGGACCGCGACGGTACCGGGGCGGGGTTCGACCTGCCGTTGCTGCGGGCGGTGTGCGGTGCGGTGCGGGTGCCGGTGATCGCCTCGGGCGGGGTCGGCACGCTGACGCATTTCGTCGAAGGCGCACAGGCCGGCGCCACCGGGTTGCTGGCGGCAAGCGTGTTCCATTTCGGCACGTTCACGATCGCCGAGGTGAAGGCGGCACTGGCACAGGCCGGTCTGCCGGTGCGGCTGCCGCGCCCCGTGGCGCGGGCGGCCTGAGGAGCGGGCATGGCCAAACCAACCAAGAAAGACACACCGAAACTGCGCGAGAAGAAGAACGGGGCGAAGCGGAAGCCGGTCAAGAAGCTGTTTACCGGGCGCGCCACCCTGACCACGGCGCCGCTGCTGCCGCCGCTGGCGGCCGGCGCCTCGCCGGCGGTGTTGGACCGGCTGTGGTCGGTGGTGATGAGCCGGCGCGGTTCCGACCCGACGCTGAGCCACTCCGCCCGCCTGCTGTCGCGCGGCACCGCCAAGATCGCCCAGAAATTCGGCGAGGAGGCGGTCGAGTGCCTGATCGAGGCGGCCCGCTGCAACCGCACCGCGCTGGTGGCCGAGAGTGCGGACGTGCTGTATCACCTGATTGTGATGTGGGTGGATGCTGGCGTGCGGGCCGACGAAGTCTGGGCGGAACTGCAACGACGCGAAGGGGTGTCGGGCATCGCCGAGAAGGCGGCGCGGACGCTGCCGGTGGCCTTGGGGCTCGGCACGAAGAAGATTCCCTGATACGGTGTTGGACTGATCTGGGTGGGGAAAGATTGAAGTCAGGCCAGGGCGATGCCCTGGACCCGGCAGGGGCCGAGAGGCCCCTGCACCCCATTCCGGAAGGGGTCCGGGGCAACGTCCCGGTTGCCGCGGCTACTTGCCGGGTGCCAGCGGTTTGCCCAGTATGACCGGCAGACAGCTCGGAGGGCAGACGATGCCGGTCAAGGGCTTGGGTGAATACGACGACCATAACGTGTTCGCCCGCATCCTGCGCGGCGAAATCCCCAGCCGGAAGGTTTACGAAGACGAGTGGGTGCTGGCCTTCCACGACATCGCGCCGCAGGCGCCGGTGCATGTGCTGGTGATTCCAAAGAAACGCTGGGTCTCCATTGCCGATTTTTCCGCCCGCGCCAGCGAGGGGGAGATCGCCGGGTTCTGGCGCGCGGTCGGGGCGGTCGCGCGGCAGCTTGACCTGGAGGGCACCGGATACCGGGTGCTGGCCAATATGGGCGAGCATGCCAGCCAGGAGGTGCCGCATTTCCACGTGCACATCTTCGGCGGGCGACCGCTGGGGCGCATGCTGGAGCGACGGACGGAAGGCTGACCCGCGCGGCGCGAACGGGCTAAAACCGCTCCACCCAGGGCCGCACCTCGACCTCCCAGCTCCAGGCGCTGCGGTGCTGGTGCAGCACGTGCCAGCAGGTTTCGGCGATGGCGGCGGGGTCGAGCGTGCTGTCCGGCGCGGTCTCGGGGTCGGGCCAGGCTTCGCTGCGGATGCCGCCGTCAATGACGATGTGCGCCACGTGGATGCCCTGCGGCGACAGCTCTCGCGCCAGCGACTGCGCCAGGCCGCGCAGGGCGAACTTGCCCATGGCGAAGGCGGACGAGTTGGCGAAACCCTTTACCCCGGCGGTGGCGCCGGTCAGCACGATGGCGCCGTGCCGCTTGGGCAGCATGCGCCGCGCCGCCTGTTGCGCCACCAGGAAGGCCCCGAAGGCCGAGACCTCGATCGACTGGCGCACCGATTCGGGGTCCAGATCAACAACCGGGCCGCGCACCCGGCCGGCGGCGTTGTAGAGCACCAGATCAGGGGTGCCCTGGCGCGCCTCCACCGCGTCGAACAGGCCTGCCACGTCATGCGGGTCGCGCGCGTCGCACGGATAGGCCGAGGCGCCGGTGTCGGCGCAGAATTCGGCCAGCTTGGCGGTGTTGCGGGCGGCGAGCGCCACGTTCAGCCCGGCGCGGATGCACAGGCGGGCGAACGAGGCCGAAAATCCCGGCCCGGCGCCGACAATAAGGGCGGTGCGGTAGCGTGGCGTGTCCATTCGTCTCTCCCGGCACCAGTGACGCGGGTGTACATGTGGCGTCCACCGGCGCCGGGCAATGCCCGCCGCCCTCAGGAGCCGCAGGAAGGAACCCCAGGATGGATGCCAAGGCCGCCGCGCCGGGCCGTATCGAGGTGATTTCGGACGCCATCTGCCCGTGGTGCTGGATCGGCAAGCGCCATTTGGACCGGGCGCTGCCGGAGCTGGCCGCCCAGGGGCTGGCCTTCACGGTCGGCTGGCGTCCGTTTCAGCTCAACCCCGCCATGCCGGCGGGCGGTGCTGATCGGGCCGAGTACCGGCGGCAGAAATTCGGCAGCCGGCTCCGCGCCAGGGAGGCGGATGATCAGGTGGCCAAGGCCGGTGCCGCGGTCGGGCTGACATTCCGCCACGATTTGATGCGCCGCACCCCGAACACGGTAGATGCGCACCGGGTGATCCGTCTGGCCGGCCGGTATGGCGTGCAGGGTGCGGTGGTGGAGGCGTTGTTCCGCGGCTATTTCACCCAAGGGGCCGATATCGGCGACGCCGCCACACTGGCGGCGATTGCCGGCGATGCCGGGCTCGATCCGCAGCTGGTGGCCAGCATGCTGGCGGGCGACAACGAGCGCGAGGATGTGCTGGCCGAGGACCAGTCGGCCCGAAGTGCCGGCATTGATGGTGTGCCGGCCTTCGTGATGGGCCCCTATGTGCTGTTCACCGGCGCGGTGCCAACGGACGTCATGGTGGAAGCCTTCGCCAAAGCCTGGAAGGTTATTCGCGCGGAGGCAGTCTAAAGGAATGGGTTCCAAGGGCCTCCCGGCCGTCGCGCGAAAGCGCGCTGCGCGCGGGGGCGGGTCCAGGGCAGAGCCCTGGCCTTACTTATATTTTCGAAAGGCAGCTTAATCCGCCATCCACTGGCAAGCAGACGCCAGTAATATAGCCCGCGTCGTCGGAGGCCAGGAACACGGAGGCGCGTGCCACGTCCCAGGCGGTGCCTTGGCGGCCCATCGGGCTCATGGCATCGCGTGCGTGCATCATTGCGTCGGGGTTGTCGTATTGGCCGGCGATCTGTTCGCGCACCAGGGGCGTGTCCATGATGCCGGGCATCACCACGTTGGCGCGAATGCCTTGCCGGCCGTACTGCACGGCGAGGGCGCGGGTGAAATGGTTCAACCCGGCCTTCGAGGCATAATAGGAGAAATACGGATAGCGGTTGATGACCGATCCGGCGATGGAGGAGATATTGATAATGGCCCCGCCGCCCTGGCGCAGCATCACCGGCACCACGGCTTTGCAGGTGAGGAACACGCCGGTGAGGTTGATGTCCATCACCCGCTTCCAGCGTTCCTCGGTGATTTCCTCCAGGCCGCCCATGTCGGTGATGCCGACATTGTTGTGCAGCACGTCGATGCGGCCGAATTCGGCCAGCGTGTGCGCGATGACCGCATCGATGTCGGCGGCGCGGGTCACGTTGCCGGCCAGCGCGATGGCGGTGCCGCCTTCGTCGGCGATGATGGCCTGGGTTTCCGCGGCGGCGGCTTCGTTCAGGTCCACCGCGACGACGCGGGCGCCCTCGCGGGCATAGAGCACGGCGGCGGCCTTGCCGTTGCCCCAGCCGGGACCGGCGCTGCCGGCGCCGAAGACCAGGGCGGTGCGTCCCGCGAGTTTCATGATTGTTTCGTCTCCACATCAGGCGACCCGGTCGCCTTTGGTCACCTGTATTGCGCGGTTGTCCACCGCGGGCTGCATTTTAGCGGGATCGCGGGTGGCCACCACGTCGATCACGGCGGGCGCGGTGTTGGTCAGCCCCGCTTGCAGCGCGGGCTCGGGGCACCGGCGAACGCGCCCGCGACCGGCTGCTGGCCTGGACCCGGCAGCACGGTTAGCCTGCCGTGAACGAAGGAGACCGCAATGCCCGACGCCACCGACCCGGCCGCGATCCGCGGTTGGCATGCACATGTCTATTACGACACGGCGACCCGCGAGACCGCCGCGCGGCTGCGCGAGCGCCTTGGCGCGCGTTTTCCCAATGCGTGTCTCGGGCGCTGGCACGATGTGCCAGTCGGTCCGCACCCCGCGTCGATGTATCAGGTCGCCTTCAGCACCGCGGATGCGGCGGCGCTCATCCCGTTCCTGGCGTTGAACCGGCGCGGCCTGACCATCCTGGTCCATCCGGAGACCGGCCGGCCGAAGGGCGACCACCTGCAGCACGCGCTGTGGATGGGCGCGGTGCTGCCGCTCGAAGCGTCGATCCTGCCGGAATCGGAATGAGGCCCAGCCCGGCAGGCGCCTGTCACGCCCGGCCCGGCGGGCCGCCTGTCAAGCTGGCTCGGGCTGATCCAGCCGGCCGAGCGCCCCGGCCGCCAGCTCCAGTTGCCGGGCGATTCGCGCCAGCGAGTCGCCATCCGCATCCCCCGCCGGCACTGGCGGACGCGGCGGCAGGTCGGCCCGCCCCTCGGCCAGCTGGGAACTGGCGGTGTCGATCCAGTCGCGCCAGCCCTGCCAGGCCAGCCGGTCGTGCGGATGCAAGGCCGCATCCACCTGCAGGGCGGTGACCCGGCCGGCGATCCGGCGCAGCGCGGCGTCGATGGTCAGCGCCGCTTCCAGCCGCGCGGTGTCGCCGCGTGCCGGCTCCAGCAGCGCCCGCTGCAGGCTCGCCTCGGCGTTGTTGCTGGCCACGCCGGCGGCGCGGCGGGCCCGCTCCACCTTGGCGGGACTGGCCTCGCCCAGTAGGGCGGCGATCTCGGTGCAGGCATAGCGGCCGTGCGCGGTGATGGCGGCGCGCAGCTCGCCGCGCAGGCGCGACGGCTCCCACACCGGCCAGAGCAGGGCACTGAATGCCAGCGCCAGCACGCCGCCGCCCAGTGTGTACAGCGCACGCATCACCGCGAGGTCCACCTGGCTCTGACCAGGCCGCGCCAGTTCCACCAGCAGCATGATCACCGGGGTCACGCAGGCCATGAACAGGCCGAAATTCACCGCCCGCACCGCCAGCGCCAGCACCGCCAGCGGGAACAGCGCCACCGCCATGGCCACCGGCGTCGGACAGAGTGTGGCGATCGCCGCGCCCACCGCCCCGCCCAGCACCGTGCCGCCGATCCGCTCCGCCGCCCGGGTGAGGGTCACGGCGAAATAGGGCTGCATGGTCAGCACCAGCGTGATGGTCAGCCAGTAGCCGTAGCTGGTCGGCCAGGCCAGGGTGACCGCGAAGCCGACACAGGCCGCCGCCGCCGCCCGCAGCGCGTGCCGCAGCGCCGCCGAGCCGAGATCGAGGTTGGCGCGCAGGGGGCTCAGGACGCGCGCCCGCCAACCGCTTGTCGGCCCCTCCGGCAGCGGCGCGAGCGTGCCTGGCTGGGCCAAGGTGATGGCAATGCGCAGCCGCTCGGCGATCGTGTCGGCGATCAGCTTCACCGGGCTGTCCGCCACCGATGTCGCGGCATCGGCGATCGCCGCGGCGGCGCGCTCCAGCCGGGCGGGGCGATCTTCCGTTTCCGTCACCATGGATTGGCCGAGCCGCCGCAGTACCGGGCCCAGCCGGCGCAGCATATGATCGGCGGCATCGCGCAGCTCCGGCCGCCGCTCGAACTGCAGCAGGGCGGCCAGGGCGATCAGGTTGCGGAAGATCTGCTCGGCCGCCTCCAGGCGAATCCAGCTCTGCGCCGCCCGGCCGCTCACCGGGCCGCGCGTGCGCACGGTCGCCAGCACGGCCACGCGCGCCGCTTCGATCGCCGTGCGCACGGCGCTGCGGTGCTCGCGCGCATGACGGTCCCATTCAGTCTCGGGCGGGCCGGGATGGCGCAACAGCGCGCGCAGATCGGCGGAAAGTTCCGCCAGCGCCCACCAGCAATCGGCCACCGCGCGCACCGCCGGGGCATAGGGGTACACCCGCCAGATCGCCATGGTCAGCAGCGTTGCCCACAGGCTGCCGCCCAGGAACACCAGCCCAAGCCCGGCGGCATGGCCCAGATCCGGCAGGTCGCGGGTGAGCGCCAGCACCAGCACGACGGTGAGCATGTTGCCCACCTGCATCATCGCCTGCCCGTAAATGCGCAGCAGACTGGTGCAGAACACGCCCGCGGCCGCGAGCCCGACCACGACCGGCAGCGGCGCCAGCGTGCCGAGCAGCCCGAACGAGGCACTCAGCGCCGCGCCGGCGACGGCGAACCCCAGCAGGAACGGCACCCGCTGGCGGATCGGTCCGCCGGCATCGCACAGGCAGGTGAGCCAGGCCGCCAGTGCGGCTTCCATCAGCGGCGGCCGGTGCAGCCACTCGCTGACGGCGACGATGGCCGCGACCGAAAGAGCGGCGCGCAGGCCCTCGGCGATGCTGACCGCGCGCGGATTGAAGGCGATGGCGGCGGGAAGGCCGGCGGATGCCAGGCGCGGGGCTTTTCGGGGTTTCACCGGCCACATCATTTTTTGTTCCGACCGGGTGTCTCTGTCGGGGGCCTTACCGCGTCGGATAGACCCGCGGATAGGTGATCTGATCCGCCGGCCCTTCCGGCAGGGGCCAGCTCTTGCGGCCGCACCCGCCCAGCAGCAATGCCAGCGCGACCAGGAAAAACACCGACTTCCTCATGCCAGCACCGCCAGCCAGCGCGCCGCCTGCCGGGCCACGTTGGCCGGCGCGGTGCCGCCATAGGAGGTGCGCGACGCCACCGACGCCTCCACCGTCAGCACGGAAAACACGTCTTCGGTGATGCGCGGCTCCTCCGCCTGCATGTCGGCGAGCGTGAGGCCGGCCAGATCCACCCCCCTCGCCTCCGCCCGCGCCACCAGCCGGCCGGTGACGTGATGGGCGGTGCGGAACGGCAGCTGCAGCACCCGCACCAGCCAGTCCGCCAGATCGGTTGCGGTGGCGAAACCCGAGCCGGCGAAGGCCCGCAGGCGCGCCGTGTCGGGCGTCATGTCACGCACCATGCCGGCGATGGCCGCGAGCGACAGCGCCCAGGCTTCGGCGGCGTCGAACACCGGCTCCTTGTCCTCCTGCATGTCCTTCGCGTAGGCCAGCGGCAGGCCCTTCATCACCGTCAGCAGGCCGACCAGCGCCCCGTTGACCCGCCCGGTTTTCGCCCGCACCAGCTCGGCCGCGTCCGGGTTGCGCTTCTGCGGCATGATCGAGCTGCCGGTGGTGAACGCGTCCGACAGCCGGACGAAGCCGAACGGCGCGCTGCACCAGATGACGATCTCCTCCGCCAGACGCGACAGGTGCATGGCGGAAATCGCCGCGGCGGCGAGGAATTCCAGGGCAAAATCGCGGTCCGACACGGCGTCGAGCGAATTGGCGGCAGGGCGGTCGAAGCCCAGCGCCGCGGCGGTGGCGTCGCGGTCGATCGGGAACGAGGTGCCGGCCAGGGCCGCCGCGCCGAGCGGACATTCGTTCAGCCGGCGCCTTCCATCCGCCAGCCGGCCGCGGTCGCGGGCGAGCATTTCCACGTAGGCCAGCAGGTGATGGCCGAAGGTGACCGGCTGCGCCGTCTGCAAATGGGTAAAGCCGGGCATCGGGTCGGCGGCGTGCGCGGCGGCGCGCGTGGCCAGAGCGCGCATCACGTCGGCGATCTGCGCGTCCAGCCCGTCGATGGCGTCGCGCACCCAGAGGCGGAAATCGGTCGCCACCTGGTCGTTGCGGCTGCGCCCGGTGTGCAGACGCTTGCCGGCCTCGCCGATCCGCTCGGTCAGCCGCGCCTCGATGTTCATGTGGATGTCTTCGAGCGCGGTATCGAACGCAAACCGCCCGGCGGCGATTTCGGCGCCGATTTCGGCCAGCCCGCGGCCGATGTTGTCCGCGTCCGCGGCCGGGATGATGCCCATTCTGGCCAGCATGGCGGCATGCGCCTGCGAGCCCCTGATATCCTGCCGCCACATCTTGCGGTCGAAGCCGATGGAGGCGTTGATCTCCTGCATCACCGCCGAGGGGCCGGCGGCGAACCGGCCGCCCCATTGCATGTTGGCGTCGGCGGTCCGGCGGTCGGGCGTGTCGCTCAAGACGGGCGTTCCCCCAAGGAGGTGTGTCACATGCGGCAGGAGGTGCGGCGCCGCGCGCTGGTTTCGATCGGTGCGACGGCGGGCTGGACCCTAGCGGGTGCGGGACGCCCGGGCAAACCCGCGGCGCAGACCACCCCTGCGCCGGAGGCCGACCCGGCACGGCCCAGCATTGCGCTGCGCGGCCTCGAGGCGTTGCAGCCCACCGATCCGCCGGCGACGCTGCCCCCGGCCGCGCTGGTCGATGCCGCCGGCACCGCGCACGACATCGCGGATTTCGCCGGCACGGGGCTGGTGATCAATTTGTGGGCCACCTGGTGCGTGCCCTGTGTGGCTGAACTGCCGGCGCTGGCCGGGCTGGCGGCGCGGGTGCAGCCGGCGGGCATTCTGGTGATACCGGCCTCCTCCGACCGCGGCGGCGCGCCGGTGGTGGTGGCGTATTACCGCAAGCACGGCATCGAGGGTTTGCCCGTCTGGCTCGACCCCAGGGGCGCGGCGGCGCGGGCCTGGGGGGCGCGCGGCATTCCGACCACGCTGATCCTCGATCGCCAGGGGCGCGAGCGCGCCCGGCTGGAAGGCGCGGCGGACTGGGCGAGCGAGGCGGCGGTGGCGGAGATCCGGCGGCTGGTGGGGTAGCGGGGCGCGTCGCCCGGCCCCGGCGCATCCTCCGCATGGGATGGCGCGGGGGATGGCGGTCGGGGTGTACGAGGGCGTGAAGTGAGGCGCTACCAGCCGAGGAAGCTGAATGTGCCCCTTTTCGGGGCGGGCTTGGGGGCCGGCGGCGGGGGCGGAGGGGCCTCCAGGACCGGATCGGCAACCGACTTTGTCGTTTCCGGCCCGGAGGCCGCCTCGACCGGCGCTTCCAGACGATCGCGCAACGCGTTTCGATAGCCAATCGAAGTCTCGTCATGCGGCGCGAGCACAACGGCACGCTCCGCTGCCGCAAGGGCCTCCTCGGTCCGTCCAAGCCGTGCCAGCACGTCGGCCAGCATCGCGGGCACCCGGGCATCGCCCGATTGCAGACGCTCGGCCTTGGTGAGGGCTGCCTCGGCCCGCTCAAGACGTTCTGCTGCAGACAGGAGGTAGGAAAGATGCATTTGCGCGTGAAAATCGTCCGGCATCAGCGCGGCTGCCCGCTCGGCGGCATCAAGAGCTTCGGCACCCCGACCTGCACGGGCATACGCGTGACTCAGACCGAATAGTAAACCAGCATCGTCTGTTGTCTGATCCAGCCCTTCCCGGAACACCTCGATCGCGCGATCCGCCTGTCCGATCGACAGCAACAAACCGCCAAATTGACCGCGAAGCTGCACGTCATTTGGCCGCGCCGCGAGTGCGGCCTCGGCCGTTACCAATGGGTCTGTAAGCGACTCCGTCTCGGGCACCTGTCTCATCCTGCTGCTGAACTCAAGGTCCGAAAACTACTTTGACTAAGAAACTTTATAGCACTCCTCGATCACAACGCAATAGGCCCCTACGTCTCCCGACTGGCTCGACCGTGTTCGCCATGATGGGCGGCCTATCATCGTCTGCGGGTTTTCGCCAACTGGCGCACCCCAAAAACGATTCCGCTTTCGATCCGACATTCGAGCATGGCGGCATGACGGTCCGGCAGGCTCTTTCTCGGTCCGGCGCTGGGCGTGCCGCCCCTGGCTGTCCGAACAAACCATCCAAACCAGCCGGTTCGATGCAGCGGGTGTCTTTCCACCGCTTGCAATTGGGTCTTTGCGGGCGCAATTGAAGCCCTCAACCGGTCGGGCTTGGCGCGGCCGGGCGGCAGCGGCGCGTTGTCGATCTGGGGCGAGAACGGCGATGATAGAAACGAATGAATACCACGTGCCGGCAGATCGCCGCGATGCAATGCTGCAGGCTTGGTGCTTCGAACAAATGGCGCCGTGGCTTCGCGTCAGGCTGTCCGACGAGAGTGTCCTGGCTGAGTTCCACCGACTCAACGCGACCGAACCGAACGTATTTCTTTTCTCGGTTGCCCATGGCAGCGTCAGCTTGCGGGATAAGCCGGCCTCGGCTCGTCCCGTATTGTACCAACATTCGCTCGCACGGGCCGTTATCTATAGGGACTTCCTTGCTCGTGCCATTCAGTACGGCGGCAGCGATCTGACCACGGACCTCGCTGTCTTTGTCGGCGATTCAGCCCTTGAAGCATCGCACGTGCCCGTCTTTGCGTTTCAGAAGCCAGCCGGGAACACCAGCATTCTGCTGCCTGACCCCGACTTGCTGAGTGGTCACTGCTACGCTGACCGCGGGCAAGGCGATTCGACGGCGTACGACGCCAAGCAGCTTGCTGCCATATTTGTGGGTGCTACGACTGGTGGGTTGGTTACGGCCGAGGCTGTCAACCGCCTTTCGCTGCCGCGGCTCCGTTCGGCCTGCTTTTTTCGCGGACATCCTGGTGTTGTCTTCCGGCTGCCGAGATTGGTCCAATACGACTCTCCCGAAACCGAGGCCCTGCTGCGCGGTTTGGGCTTCGGCGACGGCTTGTTGGTGCCCTGGGAGGACCAGCTACGCTATCGGTTTCTCCTTTCCATGGATGGGAACGGTGCGACCTGTTCGCGCGTGGCCCGTGCGCTGGCCAGCAACAGTGTGTTACTTAAGTATAGTTCGCCTCACCAATTGTATTACTTCAGTGGTCTTCAGCCTTGGCTGCATTTCTTGCCGATCGACGATGACCAGGATGTGATCCAAATCCTGGAGATGGAAGAGCGTGGCCCCGGTTTGTTTTCCTCCTCTGCTGTTGCCGGCAGACAATTTGCCGAAACATTTCTTATCCGGGAAGCTGTGCTGCGTTACACAGCAGCGTTGCTTCATCTGTACACGACGGTTTTTTGGAATAAAGCTGTGAGAAGGGTCGAGCCGTCGGAACCAACTCCGGCCTAGCGTTTCCGGCATGGTTTGCATTATAGCTGCTTGCTATAACTTGGACGAATGTCAATGCCTTACAATGATGGTATCAAGCTTGCGGATGAACTGAAGGGGCGGACGTTCCGGTTCGGCCGCGTGGACGGCACGACGATCGGAGAGCTAACGTTGATGCCCAACGGCGCGATATCCGGTTACAAAAACCGGAATGAAAGTTCTTGGTCGGTTAAAGACGGAAAACTGTTGTTTCATGACACCGAACATTCCGTTACCACGATCTTTAACGAAGTCCGCCAAGACGGATCCGCCTATGTTCTTTATGGCGACTATGTTCTTCAAGGAGAAGGGCCGTGGCATATACTTACCGAAATTGCAAGAGCGCCACATGAGAGCGTAATTACTCAACTGATGTCTGAACTATACGGCGATGACGGCCTTTTTGTTATGCTGATGCAGGTTATACGGACGACGGTTATCCACATACGAATTTGATACATGATGTCGTCACAAGCGTACTCGATATTGTCAGGCCAAAATTTTGGCTCGAGCTCGGATCGATGGTGGGTGGCTCCGCGATCCGTGTCGCTGACATCGTCAAGGCTCAATCAGCAGCAACCGAAATCGTCTGCATCGATCCTTTCACCGGCGATGTCAATATGTGGGCGTGGGAGCAGCCCAGGAAAAGGGCTAACGAATGGCAATTTCTGCGCTTAGAACGCGGCAGGCCTACGATCTACGACCGGTTCTTGGCCAACGTATCTGCCGCCGGGCATGCTGACATCATTCTTCCAATTGCGGCAACATCCATCGTTGGAATCAAGCTGCTGCATCGCCTTGCCTGTGAACAGCGGCTTTCGTCATTTCCTACTGTCATTTACCTCGATAGCGCGCATGAACCGGACGAAACTTTTCTCGAACTTCAGAACTGCTGGGGCTTGTTAGCGCCTGGTGGTGTTCTAATGGGCGATGACTGGGGTTGGGATTCAGTCAGAAACGATGTGCTTCGCTTTGCCAAGACCGTACATATAAACCGTGACGGATGCCAACAACTAGTCGAGCGGAATAAACAATTTACTGAACAGGAAGGAATACTGCTAGATCGGGGGCAGTGGTTACTCGTGAAATAGGAACTATCCCTAATTTCGAGGGCGAGGGAATGATTTTTGGCGTGACCTGGGCCGTCTTGGATCGCTTCTCGAGTCCCTCGACTCTTCGCCTTTCAAGGCCCCTCGGCCCCCGTTTCGAGACAAACCTCTCGGGAAACCACCATAGCTGGCCGGTTTCAAGGAGTCGGCGCAAGCATTTCACAGCGACGATCGAGCGACCAGAACGGGCAGCTCATGCACCCTCAGGTATGGATTTTCCACGCGTTTCTGGTGCATGAAAAGAGAGAACAACCGCTCGGAAACGTATCCGTAGAGCCGCTGCGACCGGATGGCGAGTACGTCACGCATCTCGAACAAAATGCCGAAACAGAACGACATGTATTCCGCATAGAGATCCGCCCGCATGATGTACATATTACGGAAATGTGAATTTCTGAGCGAGAAATCGATGAAACATTCGCGATCGGCGAAATAGGGGCTGGCACGCACGAGCCGGACAATTTCGGGCCACAATGCGGGATCGTGGCAAAGCCGCCACTGGTCATCGATGGGCAACCGGTCGCCGCAGGTAGTCACTATGTCAAGGCCGGCGATCCAAGTCTTCACGCGTGCGACTTCGGCCGGAGTGAGATGTTTGCGGACGCCGAAATAGTCGGCCATAATGCTATCATCAACAACCAGCGCCCAGGCCGGATTCGCATGGTAATGCCGGCGAAGCGCGAGCAACGGCGGCATGAGCGATTGGGCAGTTCGCGCATCCAGTGGGTCAATTAGAAAAGGCCGTCGATAATGCTCAAAGCCGATATAATCAAATTCAGAGATCCTGTTCTTCCAGATAAAATACTGATGGCGAAGTTCTGAGAAATCGTTGTCGTCAGCGATGTTGATGCCCGCAATATCGGTTTCCGCCCCCGACCCGTCGGGTACTTCTATTCCCGAAACCAAGGTCTGAAATATCTCCGTGGATAGTACATATGAAGGAAGCACGTGGTGGCAGGAGAAGATTTTCAGACGCATATCGCACCCTGGAATTGCCGGACCAAATGGATCGGACCGAATGCTTCCCGGTGCGAACGCAGCGCCAGGACGGTCCTATCTCGCGAACAGCGAGTCACGCCAGACTAGCCTGTTGTCGTCCGCGGGCAATCAGCCCATTGTGCATCATGCGCGTCAAATCCGGCGTTGAGCGACTCGCTTTCCAGAACCTGTAGCACGACACGTCGAACCTGTGCGCAATCCATGGCGAAATCGGCACGATCCTTGTGCGCCCGCCAGTCGCGCCACACCCCATCGGCCGGCGCAACATAGGTGATAGGTTGCCGCTTGAGCCGGCCGATGCGGCTCTGGTACCAGTTAATTCGGTTCAGCCCGATCACCCTGGTGCCTGGCGGTGAGAAAATCGTATTGTGGAGCGCTGAGCTATACTCGCCGGCCACGATTTCCGCCTGCGCGAAAGCCCGGATTTGTTCCTGGATCGAAAGTTCCTGCGGATGCAGGATTTCAAAGCCAAGAGCAGCGAAAAGCGCCTCTATTTCGTCCTCATTCACAATGGAATGCCAACCGGTGGAGACGCGCCGCCGCGACACATAGAGGCGCCGCCGGGCAAGATGCGTTCCGTCCGCCCCCACGGGTGGAACGCCGGCCGCGCGAGCCACATACTCGAACGCTAGATTGAGGGCGGGATGAAAATTGTGCTCGGTATGCATCATCGACGCGAGTACGAAGCTCGGCGCCTCCACCACCTCACGATTAGCATCATAGAATTGGAGACTATTGCGATCAATTAAGAGATCGACGAATGCCCGTGCCCATGGTGCCAGGGTCGTCGGCACCAGGACCGGATACACGTCGCCGCACTCCTTCAGGACATGCCACAGATAAAGTTTAGGAAGCATTTCGAGTAAGAAATGACCATAAACCAGATTCGGATGGAACGGGCAGAAGCAGGGCATGTCCAGCCGCCTGACTGGCGCGTCGGAATCGTAGAACGAACCCGTCCACACATCCGGCAGTCGTGAGCCGCCAGGCTGCAGGTGAGGCCGGAGATATGGCGGCAACACATCGTCCTTGTAGAAAATTTCGTCGCCGCGCCGGAACAGGCCTATGCCGCACAGCCGAAATCCGGACAGGGAATATACCGCGACTGCCGGCGGCATCGAATATTCGTAATGTTCGTCGCGAATCTCCGCAGGCATGCTGGCTTCGTTCATCAGCGGCAGCTGCGCCGGGGGCATTAGCGGTGCAAACAGGATGACCCGGCCCGCATCCCCACTGCGCGCGAACAATGCGGGTTCCGGCGTGGCCGAAGCGGGGGGGGCTGGTTCGACCAGCGGAGCGTCTCCTGGCACGGCTGCGATTCCCATCCCTCGGAACAAGGCAGCTATGGTGGCACTGTCGCCGGGGGCCAGAGCGACGGCCTCGCGCGCGACGGCCAGCGCCTCGTCCTGCCTTAGCTGGCGCGCCAGGACCTCTGCCAGCAACGTGAGTGTCCGAACCCGCGGTGCGCCGATCTCGAGTGCGCGCCGATACATACCCTCCGCCGCTGCATCGTCGCCTGCACATACGAACAGGTTGCCGCGGTGCAGATGGATATCGGCATTCATCGGATCGGCATCCAGGACGCCTCCCAGCAGGGCGGCAGCATCGGCGCTGCGTCCCAGCCGGTGCAGTGTGAAACTGCCGAGATGGCGGGCCGGGATGTCGTCCGGATCGAGCTCGAGCGCGCGCTGGTAAGACTCCCAGGACAGATCGAACGCGTGCTGATGGTATTGGATTTGACCGAGTTGCACGTACCCGCGCACGTTGCACGGATCGACCTGAAGCGCCCGGCGGGCCGCTTCGACGGCTTCGTCGTGACGTCCAAGTGTCGTCAGCGCACGGCTCAGCCCGAGCAGTCCAGGCACCGAATTTGGGGCAACGTCCAGACCGGCCTGGAGGTCGGCCAGGGCTTTCTGCGTCGCGCCGGTCCGCTCCAGGTGCAAACCGCGGGCGAGCGCGTGATTGAACTTGTACTGCATGTAGCGACGACAGTATTCTACAAAAGTAAATGGTCCGTCAGCCTGCAGCGGATAAAGATAATCCGCTCCTCCGTATTCCAGTCCGAAGTGACGGGCAACCGATGGGTGAATCGGCAGCGAGTCATCGGAAAGTGGGTTAACGCGAAGATACCGGTTCATCCGTTCGATGCCGGCCTCATCCTCGGAGAAGCTCCTGAACACAGCCGTCGCGAGCAGTTTCAGCAGCGGAAGGTTCGGACGGCACGGCGAGTTGAACAGACGCTCGGATCGAAACGCGGACTCGATTGGAGGGGCCATCCGAATATCAGCGGCAGTGTCGCGGCTGCGCTGCGCGGCGATGTCGAATTCGAAGATTCGGTCCAGATCCCGTATTGAAGCCACATCCATCTGGAGATAACTCTGGACGGCCACGCCAGGGTCGACGAACGCCTGGATCTGCTGGTTCAGCCAGGTGTCGCCCTGCTCCGAGGGGTAGGGTCCGTCGGGCAGTTCCGGATGAAGTGGCGAGTTATGAATATGGGCATGGCCGGAAAACGGCCAGAGGCACCGCTGTGCGACAAGCGGGAATCTGACCCGTCGGACGCTCGTGGGGGCATTGTCGATGTGCCCCTTCTGTTGCCAATCGAAGACCTGCTCGACCAGCAGATCGGCCTGGTCGATGACACGACGTTGTTGCTGAGATAATTCCACCGTCGAGCTAATCCAACTCGATACGTCATGCTGCCGGTCGCAAAAGAAACGATCAAACAGAACTGAAAGCGCCTGCGCCTGAAAATTTCCAACGAATACAATGCGCGCCATATCGGATTACCTTGTGTACTCGCTGTCTGACCAAAGAACGAGGCCGAGATGTATGACCCGATCCGGCCGGTTCAGACCCGAATGAGTATCTAGGCGGCGCCGTGGTCCAGTGGCCACCACCATAACGAACACAATCATTACGAAATCAATAAAGGCGTCATAGTTCGTTCCCGGTTCCAGCGGGGGGTGATCCCCAGCGCCGCGGGAGGCTAGCGCTTCCGGGGACGAAACGGAAGCGCTAGCATACACCTATAGTGCCGGCGCACCCGGCAGCCTACCGGGTGGCGTCACCGCTCAGCGCGTCGGCCGCGGCGGCGTCTGCGAGTAATCGTAGAACCCCCGCCCGGTCTTGCGCCCCAGCCAGCCGGCCTCGACATATTTCACCAGCAGCGGGCACGGCCGGTACTTGCTGTCCGACAGACCCTCATACAGCACCTGCATGATGCTCAGGCAGGTATCCAGGCCGATGAAATCCGCCAGTTCCAGCGGCCCCATCGGGTGGTTGGCGCCCAGCCGCATGGCGCTGTCGATCGCCGGCACCGAGCCGACGCCTTCATACAGCGCATACACCGCCTCGTTGATCATCGGCACCAGAATGCGGTTGACGATGAAGGCGGGGAAATCCTCCGCCACCGCCGTGGTCTTGCCCAGATGGTGGGCCAGCGCCATGGTCGCCTGAAAGGTCGGCTCGTCGGTGGCGATGCCGCGGATGATCTCCACCAGCTTCATCACCGGCACCGGGTTCATGAAGTGCATGCCGATGAATTTTTCGGGGCGGTCGGTGGCCGCACCAAGCCGGGTGATCGAAATCGAGGAGGTGTTGGAGGCGACCATACAGGACGGCTTGATGTGCGGCAGCAATGTGCGGAACACCGCCTTCTTCACCTCCTCCTTTTCCGTCGCCGCCTCGATCACCAGGTCGCAGTCGCCGAACGCGGCATAGTCGGTGCTGGTGGTGATGCGCGCGAGCGCCGCGGCGCGGTCGTCGCCGGTGATCAGGTTGCGGTGCACCTGGCGGTCCATGTTGCGGCCCATGGTGACCATCGCCTTGTCCAGCGCGTCGGCCTTCACGTCCAGCATGACCACGGGCACGCCGGCCAGCGCGCAGACATGCGCGATGCCGTTGCCCATCTGGCCGGCCCCGATCACGCCCACCCGGGCAATCGCGGGGCTGTTCGTCTGCGCGTCGGCGGCGGCCGGGGTCGGCGGCACATCGATGTTCATTCAGGAGCGCTCCAGCTCGGCCGCCAGCTCGGGCAGCGCGGTGAACAGATCGGCGACCAGGCCGTAATCGGCGACCTGGAAGATCGGCGCTTCCTCGTCCTTGTTGATCGCCACGATCACCTTGCTGTCTTTCATGCCGGCAAGGTGCTGGATGGCGCCGGAAATCCCCACCGCGATGTACAGGTCCGGGGCGACGATTTTTCCGGTTTGCCCAACCTGGTAGTCGTTGGGAACGAAGCCCGCATCGACGGCGGCCCGGCTGGCGCCGACGGCCGCGCCGAGCTTGTCGGCAATCACATCGAGCAGATGGAAATTCTCGCCGCTGCGCATGCCGCGCCCGCCCGAAATGACCACCCGCGCGGCGGTCAGCTCCGGCCGCTCGCTGCGGGTCAGCTCGGCCGAGACGAAGCGGCCGGGGTGTGGCACGTCGGGGATCGCCACCGCCTCGATCGGCGCGTTGCCCCCGTCGGCCGGCACCGGATCGAAGCTGGCCGCGCGCACGGTCAGCACCGGCCTGGCATCGGCACTTCGCACCGTCGCCAGCGCATTGCCGGCGTAGATCGGGCGGACGAAGATGTGCGAATCCACCACCGCCGCGACCTCGCTGATCACCTGCACATCCAGCAGGGCGGCGACTCGCGGCATGACGTTCTTGCCCTCGGCCGAGGCTGCCGCCAGCAGATGGGTGTAGCCGGGCGCGAGGGCGACCAGCAGGGCGGCCACCGGCTCGGCCAGCAGGTGCTCGAACACCGGCGCATCGGCGACCAGCACGCGCGCGACTCCCGGCAGCTTCGCCGCCGCCTGGGCCGCCGCCTGCACGCCGAGCCCGGCCACCAGCACATGCACCTCGCCCAGCTTCTGCGCCGCGGCCACCGCCGAGCGGGAGGGCTGCTTGATGGTGGAGCCGTCGTGATCGAGGAAAACCAGGGATGGCATGGCTCAGATCACCTTCGCTTCGGTCCGCAGCTTGGCCACCAGCTCGGCGACCGAGGCCACTTTCTTGCCGGCCTGCCGCTTCGGCGGCTCAACCACTTTCAGCACGGTCAGGCGCGGCGTCGGGTCCACCCCCAACTCGGCCGGCGTCACCGTCTGAATCGGCTTTTTGCGCGCCTTCATGATGTTGGGCAGGCTGGCATAGCGCGGCTCGTTCAGCCGCAAATCGGCGGTGACAATTGCCGGCAGCGGCAGCGCCACCGTCTCCAGCCCGCCATCCACTTCGCGGGTGACGATGATGGTGCCGTCGGCCACCGCCACCTTGCTGGCGAAGGTGCCCTGCGGCCAGCCCAGCAGGGCGGCCAGCATCTGGCCGGTGGCGTTCATGTCATCGTCGATCGCCTGCTTGCCCGAAATCACCAGCTGCGGCTGCTCGCGGTCCACCAGCGCCTTCAGCAGCTTGGCCACCGCCAGCGGCTGCAGCTCGACATCGGTTTCCACCAGGATGCCGCGGTCGGCCCCCATGGCGAGTGCCGTACGGATGGTCTCGGCGCAGGCGGCAAGGCCCAGCGACACCGCCACGATTTCGCTGGCGATGCCCTTCTCCTTCAGCCGCACCGCCTCCTCGACCGCGATCTCGTCGAACGGGTTCATCGACATCTTGACCCCGCTGGTCTCGACGCCGGTGCCGTCCGACTTCACCCGGACCTTGACGTTGTAGTCGACCACCCGCTTGACGGGCACGAGGATCTTCATGGAGTGTCGCTGCTTCCTGAGCTTGCCGGACCCTGATCTTGCCGGACCCGATCCGGTACGGTGTTCTTCCCCTGCTGGGCGCGCCCGCTGGCCGAAAGCCTGCGTCCAGGGCGCACGCCCGCCTGTTCGCACATGCAATAGAAGGGGCGGACCTTAGTTGCCGGCCGGTCCGGATGTCAAACGCTGTGCCGGGCCGCCGGCACGGGTCACAACCGCGTTACGCGCGCAGCAGCACCTACACCGCGGCGGGAAGCCGGACGATGAAACGGGCCCCGAGAATCTGGCCGCGCTCGTCGCGGCGGTTCTCGGCAATGATGCGGCCCTTCAGCGCCTCGACGATCTGCCGGCTGATCGACAGGCCGAGGCCGGAATGCTGGCCGAAGCGCTCGCCCTGCGGCCGCTCGGAATAGAACCGGTCGAAGATATGCTCCAGATTGGCCTCGGGAATGCCGGGACCCTCGTCCTCGACGCTGATCTCCACCTGCCGGCCCGCGTGGCGGGCGCGCAGCAGGATGTGGCCGTCGCGCGGCGAGAAGGATTCCGCATTGCCGATCAGGTTGCGCAGCACCTGCACCAGCCGCCCCTCCACCGCCTGCACCACCACGCTGCCCTCCGGCGGAACCAGCTCGATATGCGGGTCGCCATCGCCGCGGGTGGTCTCGTTGATCTCGGCCAGGGCGGCCAGGATTGGCGCCACGTCAACCGGCTCGGCCGCGACCCGCGACAGCTCGGCGTCGATGCGCGAGGCATCGCTGATGTCGCTGATCAGCCGGTCGAGCCGGCTCACGTCCTCGGCGATGATGGCGAGCAGCCGGCGCTGCTTGTCGGCATCCTCGATGCGGCGCAGCGTCTCGATGGCGCTGCGGATGGAGGTCAGCGGATTCTTGATTTCGTGCGCCACGTCGGCGGCAAAACGCTCAATCGCGTCCATCCGCGCCCACAGCGCGCGGGCGGATTCCGACAGCGCGCCGGCCAGCTCGCCGATCTCATCGCCGCGTTCCAGCAGCACCAGCGGTACCGCGCCGGTGCGTCCGCGGCCCTCGCGCATCTGCTCGGCGGCCCCGGCCAGGCGCAGGATCGGCCGGGCGATGGTTTGCGACAGGTACCAGGACAGCATCACCGTCAGGCCGAGGGCCAGGGTGAACAGGCCGAGGATGGACAGGCGGATGGCGAGCAGGCTGTCATCCACTTCCCGCGCCTCGCGGGTCAACAGCACGATGCCCACGGTCACCCGGTTGCGCTGCACCGGCTCGGCCACCGTCAGCAGCAGCCGGTTATCCGCGGTGCGGCGGATATAGGGCGGCATCTCGCGCGTCTGGTTGGTGCCGGTGAGCCGCACCTCCTCGGGCACATCGGGCTGCCAGTCGGGGCCGGCGGCGGAGGGGCCGGTGTCGAGCCGCGGCAGCTGGTTGTTGTGCGGCAGCAGGGCCAGGATCTGGTCGGTGATATGGCCGATGGTGCCGACCAGGCGGCCGCGATCGACCGCCGGCGGCAGCGGTTCGGTGACCACGGCGCCGCCGGCGCCCTCGCGCACCCGGCTATCGGCAACCAGGGTGCCGTCGGGGCCATACAGCTTGGCCTGGGCGTTCGGCGACGGCTCGGTCAGGCTGCGCAACAGCGGGCGGGCCAGGTCGGGCGCCAGATGCGGCCGGTCGGCCTCGTCCACTTTCACCGCCGTCTCGCCCAGCGCGCCGGTGAAGATGCGCGCCTGCTCGCGCAGGGTGCCGACCTCGGCCTGCAGCAGCCCGTTCTGGTACTGGTCGAGGTAGAGCAGCCCGGCCAGCAGCAGCACCAGCGGCAGCGCGTTGACCAGCAGGATGCGGCGCAGCAGCGGCGGCACCCACCGGCCGCGCCGGCGCTTGCGCAGGCTCGCCGGCGTGGCCAGAGGGATGGGCAGAATGCCGCTGTCGGGCATGGCCGGTCAGGCGTCCTTGTAGCGGTAGCCGATGCCGTACAGCGTCTCGATCTGGTTGAAGCTGTCGTCGGCCGAGCGGAACTTCTTGCGCACCCGCTTGACGTGGCTGTCGATGGTGCGGTCGTCCACGTAGATGTTCTCGCCATAGGCGGCGTCGATCAGCTGGTCGCGCGACTTCACCATGCCGGGGCGGGTGGCCAGCGCCTTCACCAGCAGGAATTCAGTCACGGTGAGCTGGATGTCGCGGCCCTTCCACAGGCATTGGTGCTTGGTCTCGTCCAGCACCAGCTCGCCGCGCACGATCACCCCGGCGGGGGCGGCGCCGGAGCCCTCGGCGCGGCTGGCCTCGTTGCGCCGCAGCAAGGCGCGGATGCGCTCCAGCAGCAGGCGCTGGCTGAACGGCTTGGTGATGTAGTCATCGGCGCCGAGCCGCAGCCCCATGACCTCGTCCACCTCCTCATCCTTGCTGGTGAGGAAAATGACCGGCAGGCTGGTGCGCTGGCGCAGCCGCTGCAGCAGCTCCATGCCGTCCATGCGCGGCATTTTGATGTCGAGCACGGCCAGATCGACGGGACGGCTGATCAACCCCTGCAGCGCGCTCTCGCCGTCCGTGTACGTGCGCACCTGATAGCCTTCCTGCTCCAGCGTCATGGCGACGCTGGTGAGGATGTTGCGATCGTCGTCCACCAGGGCGATGGTCTGCTTCATGGGCGTTCTCCGGTGTGTCGCGCGGGCCTGCTGGCCTCAGGCCGCCTGATCGCGGCAACATGGGCGCGCATTGTGGCGCATTGAGGTTAGAGGGGGAACGGAATATGGCGCCAGAACCACGTGAACAGGCTCCGCCTGCACCAGAACCGCCTGCACCAGAACCGCCGGCACCGGAATCGCCCCTCTGGGTGTCGCGGAAACTGCTGCGGGCGGCACGGGCCGGTTCGCTGGGCAGCGTAATCGACGGCCAGCCCTTCGCCACCCTGGTCACGCCGGCCACCTTCGCCGACCTTTCGGTGCTGCTGCTGCTGTCATCGCTGTCCGAGCACACCCGCCACCTGCGCGCCGATCCGCGCTGTGCGCTGCTGGTGGTGGGCACGCCTACCGGCGCCAATCCGCAGACCGCCCCGCGGGTGACGATCACCGGCATCGCCGAAACCGATCCCGACCCGGCGCTGAAGGCGCGCTGGCTGGCGGTGCATCCGTACGGGGCCCTGTATGCGGATTTTGCCGACTTTGCCTTATGGCGCATCCGGCCGGTGCAGGCGCTGTTCGTCGGCGGGTTCGCCCGGGCGGCGCGGCTGCGCCAGGCCGATCTGGCGCCTGATCCCGCTGCGGTCGCGGCGATAGCGGACGCCGCCGATGACATCATGGTGCATTGCAATCGCGATCATTCGGACGCTTTGCAGGTGATTGCCCGCCATGCCGGGGTCACCAGCGGCGCGGCGCCGTGGCGGATGGTGGGGGTCGATGTGGACGGCTGCGATCTTGCATGCACCGGTCCGGAGAGTGCCGAGCCGGTGCGGCGCATCGCCTGGGCGGCGCCGGTGGCCGATCCGGGCGGGGTACGGGCCGAACTGGTGCGGCTGGCCCGGGCAGCGCGCGCGGCAGGGGTGACCGGGCCGGGACTATCCACGGAAACATAAACAGTTACAAACTGGGCATCGCCCCGTGCTGGAGACACAGACTCGATGAGCCCCGACCCCGATACCATCCGTGCCCGGAATGCCGCCGCCCTCGCCGGCAGCGGCGTACGCGCCGGCCACAGCGTCCACGCCAACCTGCCGTCCGCATCCCTGGTGGAACATGCGATCCGCCGCGGCGAGGGGCGGCTGTCCGCCGATGGCGCGTTGATCGTGCGCACCGGCATCCATACCGGCCGCTCGGTCGAGGACAAGTTCGTGGTCGATGAGCCCGGGACCACCGGCGATGTCTGGTGGGGCAACATCAACCATCGCCTGTCATCGGAGAATTTCAATCTCCTCAAAGGCCGGGTGCAGGCCTACCTGCAGGGCCAGGAGCTGTTCGTGCAGGACCTGTACGCCGGCGCCGATCCGGCGCGGCGGGTGCGGGTGCGGGTGGTGAGCACCGGTGCCTGGCAGGCCCTGTTTGCCCGCAACATCTTCATCCGGCCCGCGCCGGAGGAACTGGCCGACTTCCAGCCCGACTACGTCATGCTGCACGCGCCGCACTTCCACGCGCAGCCGCAGATCGACGGCACCCGCTCCTACACCACCATCGCCCTGTCCTTCGCGCAGAAGATGATCGTGATCGCCGGCACCCAGTACGCGGGCGAGGTGAAAAAATCGATCTTTACGGTGATGAACTGGCTGCTACCGCCCGCCGGCGTGCTGCCGATCCATTGCAGCGCCAATATCGGCCGCGCCGGCGACGTGGCGCTGTTCTTCGGCCTGTCCGGCACCGGCAAAACCACGCTCTCGTCGGACCCGGAACGGCCGCTGATCGGCGATGACGAGCACGGCTGGGGTCCGGACGGCGTGTTCAACTTCGAAGGCGGCTGCTACGCCAAGGTCATCAACCTCAGCCAGGAAGCCGAACCCGAGATCTGGGCGGCGTCGCACCGCTTCGGCACCGTGCTGGAGAACGTGGTGGCCGACGCGGCCGGACGGCTGGACCTGACCGACAAAACCTACACCGAGAATACGCGCGCCTGCTATCCGGTGGAGTTCATCCCCAACGCCGTGCCGTCCGGCCGCGGCGGCCAGCCGAAGAACGTGGTGATGCTGACCGCCGACGCCTTCGGCGTGCTGCCGCCAATCGCCCGGCTGACGCCGGCGCAGGCGATGTACCATTTCCTGTCCGGCTACACGGCGAAAGTGGCCGGCACCGAGAAGGGGCTGGGCGCGGAGCCGCAGGCGACCTTCTCGACCTGCTTCGGCGCCCCCTTCCTGCCGCGCCGGCCGGAAGTCTATGGCCACATGCTGGCCGACCTCATCGCCAAACAAGGCGCGGATTGCTGGCTGGTGAACACCGGCTGGAGCGGCGGTGCCTATGGCGTGGGCAGACGCATGTCGATCAAGCACACCCGTGCCCTGCTGCACGCCGCATTGGACGGCTCGCTCGCCCGCGTCGAATACCGCCGCGAGCCGTTCTTCGGCCTGTCGATCCCCGCCGCGGTGCCCGGCGTGCCCTCCGAGGTGCTGGACCCGCGCCAGTCCTGGGCGGACAAAGCCGCCTACGACACCGCGGCACGCGATCTCGTCGCACGGTTCGAGAAGAATTTTGCTTCGTTTTCCGCGTATGTGGGCGAGGATGTGCGGGCTGTGGCGTTGAAGGCGGCGTGAGGTAAGCAAGGTAAGGCCAGGGCTCTGCCCTGGACCCGGCAGGGGGCGGTGGCCCCCTGCACCCCTTTCCTGTTAACTACCTGACAGGGCGGCTTCTACCCGGCGGGCGAAGGTTGCCGGGTCGCGCGGGAGGTCGCCGTCCTGGATGCGGGCCAGGTCCAGCAGCAGGCCGGCTGCTTCCGCCACATCCTCGCCGGCACTGGCCTTCGCTGCCAGGGTCGCCACCAGCCGGTGGCGCGGGTTGATCTCCAGCACCGGCGGAGCGGCATAGGAAGCGCGGCCGGCACGGCGCAACAGACGCTGCATCTGCAAATCCGGCCCCGACGTGCCGGCCGCCAGCACCACCGCACTGTCCACCAGCCGGTCGGTGGCGCGCACCTCGGTCACCGCATCGGCCAGCGCCGCCTTCAGCGCCGTCAGCAGAGCGGTCACGTCGGCGGCCTCGCCGGGCGGCGCCTCGGGGGGCGCCAGCTTGGACAGGTCGGCCGCCCCCTGGGTCACGCTGCGGATCGGCTTGCCATCGAACTCGTCCATCCGCTCCGGCCAGAACGCGTCGATCGGATCGGTCAGCAGCAACACCTCGATGCCGCGGGCACGGAACCCCTCCACCTGGGCCGAGCGGGACAACGAATCAGGATTGTCGCCGGCGAGCACATAGATCGCCTCCTGCCCCTCCTTCATCCGGCTGATATAGTCGGGCAGCGAGGTCAAACCCTCCACCGCCGAGGACCGGAAGCGCAGCAGGGGTGCCAGGTCCTTGCGGTGGTCGTTGTCCTCCCACACGCCCTCCTTCAGAACGGCGCCGAAATTCTCCCAGAATTTCGCGTACTCCTCCGGCTCCTTCGCCTTGTTCTTCAGTTCCGTCAGCACGCGGTTGGTGACGGCACGGCGGATGCGGGCCAGCACCGGGGTGGATTGCAGCATCTCGCGCGACACATTCAGCGGCAAATCCTCGGTGTCCACCACACCCTGCACGAAGCGCAGCCAGGGCGGTAGCAGCTCGGCGCCGTCGGTGATGAACATGCGCCGCACATGCAGCCGCACCTTGGAGGTGCGGTCATTGTCCAGCGGCTCGAACGGGCGGCTGCCGGGCACGAACAGCAGCGCGGCAAACTCCAGCGCGCCCTCGGCCCGCCAGTGCAGCGTCGCCCAGGGGGTGTCGAACAGATGGCCGAGATGGCGGTAGAATTCGTTATAGGCCTGCTCGGAAATCTCACTGCGCGGCTTGCGCCACAGCGCGGTGCCCTCGTTGGCCGCAACGTCCTTGCCATCGCGCTCGATGGTGATCGGGATGGTGACGTGGTCGGCCCATTTGCGCACCACCGTCTCGATGCGAATCGGCTCCAGATATTCCTCGGCGTCCGATTTGATGTGCAGCACCACGTCGGTGCCGGCCTCATCGCGGCTCGCCGGCGCGATGGTGAACTCGCCGCCGCCGTCCGACGCCCAGGTCCACGCCTCCTCGGCGCCGGCTTTGCGGGAGGTGACCTCAACCCGGTCGGCTACCATGAAGGCGGAATAGAAACCCACCCCGAACTGGCCGATCAGGCTGGGCCGGTCCTCCGGCTTCGCCTCGGCGAGCTTCTGGCCGAAGGCGCGGGTGCCGGAGCGGGCGATGGTGCCGAGATGGTCCACCAGCTCCTCGCGGGTCATGCCGATGCCGGAATCGCTGATCGCCAGCATGCGCCCGGGCTTGTGCGGGCGGATGCGGATCGCCGCCCCCTCGGGCAGGGCGAGGGCGGGGTGGGTCAGGCTCTCGAACCGGCGGCGGTCGGTGGCGTCGGCCGCATTGGCGACCAGCTCGCGCAGGAAAATCTCGCGCTCGGAGTAGAGCGAGTGGACCACCAGGTCCAGCAGGCGGCCGACTTCGGCGCCGAAGCCGTGGCGTTCGATCTGGGAATCTGTTGCGGTCATATGGCTCAGTCCTCCTTGCGCGCCGGCGGATATGCGGCCGGGAGCAAGACATTTCAATCCAAGGAGCGTTACCAGGGGCAGAGCCCCTGGCCTAACCGGGCGAATCCCATGCGGGTGCAAACCCGGTCGGATCGACCAGCCGTTCGTGCTTCGGCAGCGCGGCGATGGCGGCCAGGTCGTCGGCGTCGAGGCGCAGATCCAGCGCGGCAAGATTGGCCAACTGATTCTCGTCGCGCGCCGCTTTCGGAATCGCCGCCACGCCGTCCTGGCCGAACAGCCAAGCCAGCGCCACCTGCGCGGCGGTGACACCGTTCCGACCGGCGATGCGCGCCAGCACCCGGTCGCGGGCCAGCCCGCCGCGCCCGAGCGGGCAATACGCGGTCAATGCGAGCCCCTTCGCCCGCAGATAGGCCAGCACCCGGCTCTGCTCCAGATTCACATGGTACTCGACCTGGTTGCAGACGATCGGCGCGCCGATCTCCTCGATGGCCTGGCGCAGCAGCGCCACGGTGAAATTGGAAACGCCGATGTGCCGGGCAAGCCCCTGCTCCTGGAACCGCACCATCTGGCCGAGTGTGGCGCCGAGGTCCATGTCCGGCGCCGGCCAGTGGATGAGATAAAGATCGACATAGGGCGTGCGCAGCTTGCGCAGGCTGTCGTCCATGGCGCGGCGCATCGCGTCGGGCTGCAGGTTTTCCCACCACACTTTGGTGGTCAGGTGGATGTCGCCGCGCGCCACATCCGTGCGCGCCAGCGCTGCCCCCACCGCGTCCTCGTTGCCATACATCTGTGCGGTGTCGATGTGGCGATAGCCGTGGCCGAGCGCGCGCAGCACGGCGTCGGTGCACGCCGCCCCGGTCATGCCCCAGGTGCCGAGGCCCAGTTTCGGCATGTGCATCCCGCCGGCGGTGATGCTGGCCATCGGTTCTTCTCCCGCTATTGTTGCTTCGAGAAATCCACCAGCGCGGCGAAGCCGGTCTCGGTGCCGATCGCCAGATGGGCGCCGTCCGCGCTCCAGGCGAGCGCGGAGACCGGCCCGCGGCCGGGGCCGCAGACCGGCAGCACCCGGGCGGCATTGATCTCGGCGAGCACCACCAGCCCATCGGCGAACCCGGCGGCCACCACGTCCTGCTGCGGGTTGGCGGCGACCGTTGTGCAGACGACGCCGTCGCCGCCGGCCAGTTCGGTGGGCGTTTTGCCGGTCGGCCCGCCGCCGAAGAACGGCCACAGCACGATGGCGTCGGCACCCGAGGTGGCCAGCCAGCGGCCATTGCGGGTGAAGCTGAGGCTGTGCGTTTTGCCCGGGTAGCCGGTCATGCGCATGTGCCCGCCATCGGTCAGCCGCCAGCCGTGCAGGGCGTTCTCCTGCATGGCGGTGACCACGCTGTCGCCGTCCGGGTTGATGGCGATGCCGGTGTGGCTGCCCTTCCACTCCAGCTTGCGCGCATTGTCGGTTTTCGCGGCGACGAACCAGAGACTGGCGCCGTTGTAATGCGACGCGGCGATGCGTTTTCCCTTCGCATCGAACACCAGGCCGGTGACGCTGCTCGGATGGTCCAGCGTCTTGAGCTTTTTCCCGCTGCCATCGAACACATGCACCTGCCGGCCGACCGCGCAGGCCAGCAGGCGGGTCTTGGCGTCGGCGAAGCTGGCGACATGCTCGACCCATTTCAGGCCGAAGGTCGCGATGTCGGACGCGTCCTCGCCGATGCGGCGGAACCGTCCGTCATCGCCGCCGGAAACAAAATCCGCCGGCCCGGCGCCAGGGGCAAGGGCGAGCACGCCGCCGTCATGCCCCGCAACGCTCCGCCACACCCCGCCCGCCCGCGGCGCGATGTGCACGCTGCCGTCGCCGAGGGCGAACGTGCAGCTGGCGCCGCCGCGGGCAAAGGCGGCGGCGACCACATAGGCGCCCAACTCCTGCGAAACGCCGCGCGTTTGCAGGATATGGTCGGAGCTGACGGTGGTGCTCATGCGGCCTGGCAGCTCTCGAAGCCGCGGCGAAGCTGCGGGCGGTTGAGGTTGCGGCCGATAAACACGATCCGGCTGCTGCGCGTCTCGCCCGGCTTCCAGGGACCGATGAAGTCGCCGTCGGCGATCATGTGCACGGCCTGGAAGGCGAAGCGACGGTTTTCGCCGGCATAGGACAGGATGCCCTTGGTGCGCAGCAGATCAGCGCCGCGCTCGGCCAGCAGGACGCCGATCCAGGCATTGAAGCGCTCCGGGTCGAGCGGGGTTTCCACCTCGAAGCTGATCGAGCGCACGTCCTCGTTGTGGGTGTGGCTTTCGTCCGCGAGGAAGTCGGGGCGGCCGGCGAGCACGCGGTTAAGGTCAAACGCGCCCTGGTCGAGCAGGTCGGCGATCGGCACGCGGGCCCGCTCGGCGTGGTGGATTTTCGCAAACGGATTGATCGCCCGGATCGCCGCTTCGACCGATTGCAGTTCCTCCGGCGTGACCAGGTCGGTCTTGTTCAGCACGATCACGTCGGCGAAGGCGATCTGGTCGGCCGCCTCAGGACTGTCCGCCAGCCGCTGCGGCAGGTGCTTGGCATCCACCACGGTGACGATGGCATCCAGCCGCGTCTTGTCGCGGACGGTCTCGTCCACGAAGAAGGTCTGCGCCACCGGAGCCGGATTGGCCAACCCGGTGGTCTCGATGATGATGCCGTCAAACCGGTCGCGCCGCTTCATCAGCCCGCCGACGATGCGGATCAGGTCGCCGCGCACGGTGCAGCAGATGCAGCCGTTGTTCATTTCGAACACTTCCTCGTCGGTATCGACGACGAGGTCGTTGTCCACGCCGAGTTCGCCGAACTCGTTGATCACCACCGCGTATTTGCGGCCGTGCTGCTCGCTGAGGATGCGGTTGAGCAGGGTGGTCTTACCGGCGCCGAGATAGCCGGTCAGCACGGTGACGGGCACTTTTTCCCCGGTGGCGTCCGCCATGTGTTCGCTCCGTATGCGCGGTTGAGGGCGGTTATATAGGGCTGGTGTGAGTGTCCGGCCACGCCGCCAGGATATCGGCGCGCAGCGCATCGAGCCGGGCGAGCCCCTTGCTGACATCGTACTCGCGCGCCCGCGCCCGTCCGGCCGCGGCGAGCGTGGCCCGCCGGGCCGGGTCGCCGGCGACCGCGCGCAGCGCGGCGGCGAGGTCGTCCGGGTCGTCCGGGTCGATCGTCACCGCCGCCCCGGCGGTGAACTCGCCCAGCCCGCCGCGCGATGAAACCAGCAGCGCCGCCCCGGCCGCCATCGCCTCCAGCGCGGTCAGGCCGAACGGTTCCGGCCAGCGCGAGGGCACCACGACGATCGCGGCCCGGGCCATCGCCGCCAGCACGGCGTCATGCGGCCGGTAGCCGAGCATCGCGATGTCGGCCTGCGCCGCCGCCGGGCGGAGCGCGCGGATGAAGCCGGTGTCCGGGCTGTCCGGCCGGAACCGGTCGGCGCCGATCATCTCCGCCCGCCAGCCCGGCAGACCGGGCAGCGCCCGGGCGCAGGCCCGGACAAACGTGTCGGCCCCCTTGTCGGCGACGATCCGTCCGGCGAACAGGATGACTTTCTCGCGTTCGGCCGGGGAGGTTGGCACCTGCGCAAGGTCAAGCCAGTTCGGCAGCACCACGGGCGGCCGCGCCGGCGCCGCCACCCCCTCCAGCAGCCGTCCGCGCAAATAGGCCGACGAGGTGGCGATGCGCGCGAGCCGGGCCAGCGCCCGCGCCCGCGCGGCCGGCGAGGCACCGCCGCGCATGCCCTGCGGGTCGTTGTTGAGGAACGCCCAAACCGGGATGGCGGGGAAGCGGCGCGCCAGGAACAGCGCCAGATCGAGCCGGTTATGCACCTCGATCAGCGCCGGCCGCAGCCGGCGCAGCGCCGCCGCAGCCCCGCCGGCGTAGCGGCGGTTGCGCCCCAACGGCAGCCAGGACAGACCGACCGGGCGGAAGCTCACATCCGCGAACGGGGCGGCCTGGGGCGCGCCGAGCACCACCGGGGCAAAGCGACCATACGCGGACGCGGCACGCACCAGCAGGCCGATCGCCCCGGTGCGACCGGGAGAAAAATCCTCGCGCGGCGGCAGCACCATGGCCACCACCGGCACGGGCGGACGCTGCACCGAAGCCGCCTCAGGCCGTCAGATCGGGACGGCCGCGCCCGCCGCCCATGCGGCCACCACATCGGCGCGCAGCGCGTCGAAGCTGGTGCACTCGGGCAGCACGTCGGGGGGGCGCGGCGGCTCGGTCAGGCCGTCCAGCAGGCGGTCGCGCAGGGCGGCGGTGAGGGTGGCGACGCGGGCGAGATTGCCGATCAGGTAAAACCGCTCGGCGGGAGTGCCGGCGCGGCGCATGCCCTGCGGGTCGTCGTGCAGCACCAGCAGCACCGGTGCCGGCAACCGGTCGGCGAGCGCGAGCGCCAAGTCGGGGAGATTGTGCACCTCGAGCAGCGCCGGCACCCGGCCACCGAGGGCCCGCTCCACCCCGGCGGCATAGCGTACCGCGGCCCCGGCCAGCATCCAGGGCGGCTGCACCGGCCGGAACGGCACGCCCGCGAACGGCGCCGCGACCGGGGAACCCAGCACCAGGGGCCGGAACACCGACGGCTGCACGGCGAGCCGGTGCACCTCCAGACCGACAGGCCCGGCTTCGGTCGGAGAGAACGCTTCCCCTGGGGGGAGCACGACGGCGATCATGTCATTGCGCATGGCGGTATCTGTAGCGCGGATGCGGCGCGACGGCGATATCGTTCGACAGGGCAAGCGGGGGGGTGAGGAGATGCATCGGCTCCTCCTCACCCCCCTCTTCCCCAAGACCCTTCAATGAGCGGGGTCCAGGGGCCTCTCGGCCCTTGGCGGGTCCAGGGCAGAGCCCTGGCCTTCCTTCGATTACCCCGTATCGTTTCTGTGAGCGCTTCCCGTCGCGGCGCAGCCGGGCGGCTTTTCCTGCCCCGCTGCCACCCCATGTTATCAGCCGGATATCGGAGCGGAGCGACGATGGCGGGTGTGCTGGAAACAGGAGTCGCGGCGATGCTGTCAGGAATGCTGCTGTTTGGCTGCTCGGCGGTCGGGATTCGCGACGGCACCGAGGAGCCGCGCTACACGGTGCTGGCCGCACCGAACAGCCTGGAGATCCGGCAATACGGCCCGCGCATCGCCGCCCAGACAACCGTCGCGGGCGAGGACGAATCGGCGGCACTCAACGACGGCTTCCGCCGGATTGCCGGCTACATCTTCGGCGCCAACCGGGCCAAGGCGAAGATCGACATGACGGTGCCGGTGGCGCAGCAGAAAGGCGAAACCATCGCCATGACCGCCCCGGTGGGGCAGACCCGCGGCGCCGATGGACAATGGGTGGTCCGCTTCTTCATGCCGGCGCAATGGACCCTGGAGACCCTGCCCGTGCCGGACAATCCCGCCGTCGTGCTGGTGCCGGTGCCCGGGGAGACCATGGCGGTGCTGCGCTTCACCGGCCTGCGCTGGGAGAGCACCATCGCCGCCCGGCAGGCGGAGCTGCTGCAGCGCCTCGAGTCGACCGCCTGGAAGCCGGTCGGCGAACCGCTCGCCTGGTTCTACGATCCGCCCTGGACGATCCCCTTCCTGCGCCGCAACGAGGTGGCCGTACCGGTGGTGCCGCGCTGAACCTGTCGGAATGAATGCCCGCGATGCGCCGGCCTCACCCAAGGTAAGCTATTACCTGGCTTTACTTTAGTTAACAATTTCCGTTGCTGTGACGGCGCCGGTTAATCGCGCGGCGGAAAATAGCCCGTTACCACCACTTAACCGGCTTCTGCTGCGTCTCACGCTTTGGCACGATCAGGCCTGGCACGCGCCGTGGCCGTCCGCGCGGGCGCTTGACGGGCGGCGCGTCGTCGGCGTCGGCAAGCACCCGGGCCGGCGCGCGACCTCTTGCCGGGGTTGCCGGCAGCCGGTCCGGGTTCGCTTGCAGAGCCTCTTCGGCGGCCACCCGGGCAGCCCGTTCCGACTCGAGCGCGGCGGCCATGGCCAGCCGGTCGGTTTCGGCTTGGCGGGCGCCGTCCGTGGCTTCCCGGCTGGTCATCTCGGCATGAACCAGTTGTGTTTGCAGCCGCTTAATGGCCGCCAGCGCCTCGTTCAAAGCGCGTTCAGCCCGCTGTCGGGCCGTCTGCTCCGCCACGAGCGCCGCCTCGGCGTTGGCCAGGCGGTTGACGGGCGGCGCCGTCGCGGCCGACGGGCGATGCGCCGTCCCAACGCCGGTGCCGGGTTGGGCAACAACAACGGTGACGTCGCCATCCCGCGCAAAGCGGCGACGCATGGGGCCGTGCCGTCCGTCGCCGGACATGTTCGATGTGCCCTGCTGGCGATGGGTCTGCCGGTCGTCCTGACCCGGCGCCCGATTGGCGCCAAGGGCGCGGCGTGCCCATATTTCGGCGTCGCGGAGCGACGGCGAATCGGGCGATTGCTGCGTTTCAAGTTGACGGTCAGGGTTATTTTCAAGCGGGTCGGCGGGATGACGCAAGGGTCGAATCCAATCAGGCCATCGATGCCACAGAGCGTGGAAGGCTGCTCGGATCACGTTGTTAGACGGACCGCCACGCGTTGACAAGTCAATGTGATGGGCGAGTCAATAATTATGTGAGGATGTGGCGTCGGCGAGCGGTGGCCGATGGTCGGAATTGACTGCGGCGACGACCTGCAGCAGGGGAAGGAGCGGATGACCCGCGATCGCGAATCGACGGGCCGGATGGCGGGGTTCAGGGCACCAGAGCCTCCGCGCGGCACCGCCGGAACCGACGACCGCGTCGCCAGGCGCGCCAGGATAAGGACAGCAGCGATGGACGTGCACAGCGACACCGTCGGAACCTCGGCGACCGATCGCATCGCTCCGATCTCGCGACAGATCTGGGATGCGAAATATCGCCTGAAGACCGCCGACGGCCTGCCGATCGACGTGACCATCGAAGACAGCTGGCGCCGCGTCGCCCACGCGCTGGCCGCGGCCGAAGCGCGCCCGGCGGACTGGGAGCAACCCTTCTACGACGCGCTGGCGGATTTCCGCTTCCTGCCGGCCGGGCGCATCCTGTCGGGCGCGGGGGCCGACCGCCGGGTAACGCTGTTCAACTGCTTCGTCATGGGCGACATCGAAGACGATCTCGGCAGCATCTTCGCCCATTTGCGGGAAGCCGCGCTGACGATGCAGCAGGGCGGCGGCATCGGCTACGATTTTTCCACCCTGCGGCCGCATGGCGCGCCGGTCAGGGGCGTCGGTGCGGATGCCTCCGGCCCGCTGTCGTTCATGGATGTCTGGGATTCCATGTGCCGCACCATCATGTCGGCCGGCGCCCGCCGCGGTGCGATGATGGCGACGCTGCGCTGCGACCACCCCGACATCGAAGCCTTCATCGAGGCCAAGCGCACGCCCGGCCGGCTGCGCAATTTCAATCTGTCCGTGCTGGTGACCGATGCCTTCATGGCGGCGATCGAGGCCGACGCCGATTGGCCGCTGGTGTTCGGCGGACAGAGCTTCCGCACCGTCAGCGCGCGCACGCTGTGGGACCGCATCACCCGCGCCACCTACGATTACGCCGAGCCGGGCGTGATCTTCATCGACCGCATCAACGCCCGCAACAACCTGGCCTATTGCGAAACCATCCACTCAACCAACCCGTGCGGCGAGCAGCCGTTGCCGCCGTATGGCGCCTGCCTGCTCGGCTCGATCAATCTCGCCCGGCTGGTGCGCGACCCGTTCACCCCGGACGCCCGCGTTGATGCCGACGAACTGGCCGAACTGGTGGGCGTGGCCGTGCGGATGATGGACAACACGATCGACGTATCCGGCTTCCCGCTCGAGGCGCAGCGGCAGGAGGCGCTGGCGAAACGACGGATCGGGCTCGGCATGACCGGTCTGGCCGACGCGCTGATCATGTCCGGCCTGCGCTACGGCTCGGAAGCGGCGGCCGGGCGGGCCGGCGACTGGGCCCGCCAGATCGAGCGCGCGGCCTATGTGACGTCGGCGCAGCTGGCGCGGGAGAAAGGCGCGTTCCCGCTGTTCGACCGGGACGCCTATCTCGCCGGCGAAACCGTGCGCGGCCTGGACGACGAGGTGCGGGCGCTGATCGGGCAACACGGCATCCGCAACGCCCTGCTCACCTCGGTGGCACCGACCGGAACGATTTCGTTGGTGGCCGACAACGTCTCCAGCGGCGTCGAGCCGGTGTTTGCGCTGGCCTACACCCGCAAGGTGATTCAGCCGGACGGCTCGAAACGCGAGGAGGAAGTCTCCGACCACGCGTTGCGGTTGTTCCGTGAGCGATTTGGCGCGGACGCGGACCTGCCGGCGAGCTTCGTCACCGTGGAGGATTTGTCGCCCGCCGATCACGTGCGTATGCAGGCAGCCGTGCAACGGCATGTTGACAGCGCGATCTCGAAAACCGTCAACGTGTCAGAAACGATCAGCTTCGAGGCGTTCCAGGACGTCTACCTCGACGCCTGGCGCAGCGGCTGCAAGGGCTGCACCACCTACCGCCCCAATAGCGTCACCGGCTCGGTGCTGGAAGCGACGCCCACCGCGGCACCGCTCCCCACCATCGCGCCGGCGACCGAGCTGATGCGGCGCGCCGAGAAACTCACCGGCGCCACCTATAAGCTGCGCTGGCCGGACGCCGAGCACGCGATGTATGTGACCATCAACGACATCGAGCAGGATGGCATCACCCGGCCCTTCGAGGTGTTCGTCAATTCCAAGAACCTGGAACATTACGCCTGGGTGGTGGCGCTGACCCGCATGATCAGCGCGGTGTTCCGCCGCGGCGGCGAGGTGGCCTTCGTCGCCGAGGAGCTGCAGCAGGTATTCGACCCGCGCGGCGGCCAATGGAGCAACGGCCGCTACGTGCCGTCGCTGGTCGCCGCGATCGGCAATGTGATTGAACGCCACATGATCCACACCGGATTCCTCAGCGGAGTGGAGAAGCTGACCGGAACCGCCGCCCACCACGCGCACGGTCCGGGCACGCACATGCCGCTCGGGCCGCTCTGCCCGAAATGCAGCCAGCCCGGCCTGATCAAGGAAGAAGGGTGCCTGAGCTGCCTGCATTGCGGCTGGTCTAAATGCGGCTGAGCGTGGGCCGGCTGCTCTGCTGCCTGGCGATCGTCGTGCTGTTCGCCGGGCCGGCCGAAGCCGGCTGCCAGGTGGAAAAGCGCGTCACGGTGCCGGTGCACCTGGTCGATGGCGCGGCCGTGGTCGACGTCGTCATCAACGATTCATCGCAGCCGATGATTCTGGACACCGGCGCCGACATGACGGCGCTGACGCAGGCGACCGTCGAGCGGTTGCGGCTGGCACCGGACGAGTGGGTGTCAACGCTGCAGCGCGGGGCCGGCGGCCGGCTGGAGAAACATCGCAGCGTTTCCCCGGCTTCGATGCTGATCGGCGGCATTCCCCTGCGGCGGCGCGGCATCGTTGCGAAACCGACGCTGTCGGTCATCGCCGGGATCGGCTCCGGCCGACAGGCCGGATTGCTGGGTGAAGATCTGCTGTCCCTGTTCGACCTCGATCTTGATCTGCCGGCGGGAACGCTGACGCTGTCTTCCGTGCAGGGCTGCGCCGGGCGGTTCGTCCCATGGGATCAGCCCTACGATGCGGTGCCGATCCAGCTTGGCATGCACTCGCGCAGCATGCCGCTGATCCCGGTGCAGCTCGACCGCCATCCGCTCCTCGCGGTGCTCGATACCGGCGCGTCGGTGTCGTTCCTCAATCTGCGCGGCATGCGCGCGGTGGGGCTGGCGCCGGAGATGCTGGACAAGGACCAGGCAGTCGCGACGTCCATGATCGGCGGCCGGGCGGCGACCCGCTCTCATCGTTTCTCGACGATGCAGATCGGGTCGATGGTGCTGCACGACCCGATGCTGCTGACCGCGCCGGTGCCGACGCCGATTTTCGACATGCTGGTGGGCCTGGATTTCTGGACCACCCACCGGCTGTGGATTTCCTACGCGACGAGCCAGATCTTCATCGCGCGGCCGGAGGGCTAAAGAGACCCCCCCCCCTCCCTCAAGGGGAGAGGGAGAAGGTTCAGGCGCTTACACTCACCCCCGCGGATGCGTCCGCCGCCACACCTCCAGCAGCCCGGCCTCGTCCACCGCGGTGTAGCGCTGCGTGGTGGACAGGCTGGCATGGCCCAGCAATTCCTGGATGGCGCGCAGATCGGCGCCGCCGGCCAGCAGGTGGGTGGCGAAGGAGTGCCGCAGCGCGTGCGGCGTGGCGTGCTCCGGCAGGCCGTTATGGCGGCGGAAGGCGCGCATGGTCCGCTGCGCCACCCCCGGGTTCAGCCGCGCCCCGCGCACCCCGGTGAACAGCGGCGCCTCCGGCGCGGGCGCGGGATGATGCCGCAGCCAGACGCCCATGGCGGCGCGCACCACCGGCAGCACCGGCACCAGGCGTTCCTTCGACCCCTTGCCCACCACCCGCAACATATCGGTCCCCCCCGGCAGCGGCGCCGCGCGCACATCGAGGGAAAGCGCCTCCGCGATGCGCAGCCCGCAGCCATACAGCAGGGTGAACAGGGCCACGTCGCGGGCCTGAATCGCGGCGCTGTCGGATTCTTCGTCGATGTCTTCCGCCACCGCCCGTGCCTGCGCCTGTGACAGCGCGCGCGGCAGTGGCCGGCGCGCCTTCGGGGTGTCGAGCAGGCGGAGCTGCGGATTGGCCACGCCGTGCCGGCGGGCGAGAAACCGGAAGAAACTGCGCACCGCCGAAAGGTGCCGCGCCCGCGTCGCCGCCCCGGCCCCCTCGCCCGCCTCCTGCGCCAGCCACGCCCGGAAATCGGCCAGAAGCAGCCCGGCCAGCGCCGCCAGGTCCGGCTCGCCGCCCAGGTGCAAAGTGAGAAAGCCCAGGAAAGCAGCGGTATCCCGACCATAAGCCTCGACCGTCAATGGCGAGGCGCGCCGCTCATGCGCCAGCCAGTCGAGAAACTCCTGCCGCGCAACCGTTGCCAGACTCGGCGCCAAAGTCGGCGCCAGACTCATCGCCCCAGCGCGGCGGCCAGCGCCCGGCCGAGGAACGCCAGCGCCCCCGCCCCCTGCGCCGGGTCCAGCATCCAGTGCTCGCGCGCCGACAGCGCCAGCAGCGCCGGCGGCTCGCCGGGGATGCGCACCAGCGCATCGTGCCGGGCCAGCGCCGCCGCCTCCCCGTGCAGCAGGCGCGCCTCGTCGGCGTCGCTGCGATGCGCCACCGCCCGCCCGCCGAGCAGCCGCGTCACCGTACCCGGCGGCAGCTTGCGCGCGCCCGGCATCGGGGTCTCAGCGCACAAAACGGCGGCGTCCACCGCCAGCAGGGCCGGAAATGCGACCGACACGCACTCGGCCACGTCCCCGGCGCCGATCAGGGCCAACACCGCCTCATGCACCCGCGCGGTCATGCCGGCCGCGGCGCGTCCGGCCGCCAGCACGCCGTCGGCCCGCTCGGCCATCGCCGCGGCATGCGCCCGCTCGGTTCGCACCATGGCGGCCATGTGGTCGGCCAGCACCTCGCCATGCACGCGCTGCGGCGGAGCGAGGACGCGATACAGCTCCGGCCGCTCGGTCAGGAAACGCGGATGGGCACGCAGGAAGGCGGCGACCGCCTCGGGATCGAGCGGCTCGCCGGCCGGCACGGCCTCGGCCATCAGACCGCGACCGTTTCGATGATCTGCTGCCCGGTTTGCGCCCAGTCGGCCAGGAACGCCGCCAATCCCTTGTCGGTCAGCGGGTGGTGATACAGCGCACGCAGCACCGCCGGCGGCACGGTCGCCACATGCGCGCCCAGCTTGGCCGCCTCGATCACATGGATGGGGTGGCGGACGCTGGCCACCAGCACCTCGGTCTGCAGCGCGTCGTAGTTGCGATAGATCTGCACGATATCGGCGATCAGCTGCATGCCGTCCTGGCCGATATCGTCCAGCCGGCCGACGAAGGGGCTGACGAAGGTGGCGCCCGCCTTGGCCGCCAGCAGCGCCTGCGCGGCCGAGAAGCAAAGCGTCACGTTGGTCATCACGCCCTGCTCGGATAGCGCCCGGCAGGCGCGCAGCCCGTCCGGCGTCAGCGGCAGCTTCACCGCCACATTGGGGGCGATGCTGGTGAGCACCGCGGCCTCCCGCAGCATCTGGCTGTATTCGGTGGCGGCCACCTCGGCGCTGACCGGCCCCTGCACCACCTCGCAGATCTCGGCCACCACCTCCAGAATGCGGCGGCCCGATCTGGCGATGAGCGACGGGTTGGTGGTCACCCCGTCCAGCAGGCCGGAAGCGGCCAGCGCCTTGATGTCGGAGATATCCGCGGTGTCGACGAAAAACTTCATCTCAGGTGTCCCGAGTTCTGTTTCGCTCACGGCTTCCCCGTAGGGGGTCTGTCGCCATGGTTGCAAATCGGGCAGAGCATAGCTGATGCCCGGCCCTCCCCGAAAGCGCAGGCACGCCCCCCTGTTCGACGACCGCGCGCCGCAACCGCCGCCGGCGCGGGTGCCGGTGCTGTTGCCCTACCCGTTCGCCGGCCCGTTCGACTACCGCGTGCCGCCCGGCCTGCAGGTGGCGCCCGGCGACCTGGTGCTGGTGCCGCTCAACCGCCGCGAGGAAATCGGCGTGGTCTGGGACGGCCCGCCCGACGCGACGGTGGGCGACAATCGCCTCCGGCCGATGTCCGGCCGCATCGACGGCCCGCCCATGCGCGAAGACCTGCGCCGCCTGATCGATTGGATCGCCGCCTATACCCTCGCCCCGCCGGGCGAGGTGCTGGCCATGGCCCTGCGGGTGAACGCCCTGCGCGCCGAGCCGCCCCCCACCGGCTGGCGCCTCGCCGACCCGTTGCCGGAAACCCGGCTGACCGACGCGCGAAAAAACGCGCTGGCGGCGCTGGCGGACGGCCAGCCGCGCACGGGCGCCGAGCTGGCGCGCGCGGCGGCGGTGTCGTCGGGCGTGCTGCGCGGCATGGCCGAAGCCGGATTGCTGGTGCCGGCCGCCCTGCCCGTCCGCCCGCCCTTCGACCGCCCCGACCCCGGGCACCCCGGCCCGACCCTGTCGCCCGATCAGGCAGACGCCGCCGCGGCGCTGCGGGCGGCGGTTCGCGGCCATGCCTTTTCGGTGACACTGCTGGACGGCGTGACCGGTTCGGGCAAAACCGAGGTTTATCTGGAGGCCGTGTCGGAGTGCTTGCGCGCCGGGCGGCAGGCGCTGGTGCTGCTGCCCGAGATCGCGCTGTCCGCCCAGTGGCTGGACCGCTTCGTCCATCGCTTCGGCGTGGCGCCGGCGGTCTGGCACTCCGACCTTTCCTCGCGGGTGCGGCGGACGACCTGGCGGGCGGTGGATGCCGGCGCGGCGCCGGTGGTGGTGGGCGCCCGCTCGGCGCTGTTCCTGCCGTTTCCCGATCTCGGCCTGATCATCGTGGACGAGGAGCACGAGACCGCCTTCAAGCAGGAGGAGGGCGTGGTCTACCACGCCCGCGACATGGCGGTGGTGCGCGCCCGGCTGTGCGAGGCGGCGGCCATCCTGGTCTCTGCCACGCCCAGCCTGGAGACGATCGCCAACGTGCAGGCCGGCCGCTACCGCCGCCTGCATCTGCCCGACCGGCACGGCGGCGCCCTGCTGCCGGAAATCGTGCTGGTGGATATGCGCATCACCCCGCCCGAGCGCGGCCGGTTCCTCGCCCCGCCGGTGGTGGCGGCGGTGCGCGCTGCCTTCGCCCGTGGCGAGCAGGCGATGCTGTTCCTCAACCGCCGCGGCTATGCGCCGCTGACCCTGTGCCGGTCCTGCGGCCATCGCATGCAGTGCCCGAACTGCACCGCCTGGCTGGTCGAGCACCGGGCCCGGCGGGAACTGCAATGCCACCATTGCGGCCACGCCGTGCCGATCCCGCCCGCCTGCCCGCAATGCGCCGCCGAGCACAGCCTGACCCCCGTCGGCCCCGGCGTGGAGCGCATCACCGAGGAGGCCAAGGCGCTGTTTCCCGACGCGCGCACGCTGGTCATGGCCTCCGACACCCTGCCCGGCCCGAACGCCAGCGCCGCGGCGGCGCGGTCCATCGCGGCGCGCGAGGTGGACCTGATCATCGGCACCCAGATCGTCGCCAAGGGCTGGCATTTTCCGCATCTGACCCTGGTGGGCGTGGTGGATGCCGATCTGGGCCTGGCCGGCGGCGACCTGCGGGCGGCCGAGCGCACGGTGCAGCTGCTGCACCAGGTGGCCGGCCGCGCCGGCCGCGCCGAGGCGCCGGGGCGGGTGCTGCTGCAGACCTTCTCGCCCGAGCACCCGGTGATGCAGGCGCTGCTCTCCGGCCGGCTGGAGGAGTTCATGGCGCGTGAGGCGGCGCAGCGCCGGCCCGGCAACTGGCCGCCGTTTGGCCGCCTCGCCGCGCTGATCATTTCCGCCGAGACCGCCGAGGCGGCCGACACGCTGGCCCGCGACCTCGGCCGCGCGGCGCCGCATGGCGACGGCATTCTGGTCCTCGGCCCCGCCCCGGCCCCGCTGGCCCTGCTGCGCGGCCGGCACCGGCGGCGGCTGCTGCTGAAGACACGGCGCGACATCCCGGTCCAGCCCTTGCTGCGCGACTGGCTGGCGGCGGTGCCGGTGCGGGGCAGCGCGCGGGTGGACGTCGATGTCGATCCCGTCAGCTTCCTGTAGCCGGCTTCAATCGATGCCGGTGACCGTGGACCGGCCGACCATGGCCAGGAACTCGCGCCGCGTGCTCGGATCGTCGCGGAAGGCGCCCAGCATGCGGCTGGTCACCATCGACACGCCGGTCTTGTGGATGCCGCGCGTGGTCATGCACTGGTGCTGCGCCTCGACAATCACCGCAACACCCCGCGGCTGCAGCACATCGTTGATGGTGTTGGCGATCTGCGCCGTCAGCTTCTCCTGGATCTGCAGCCGCTTGGCATAGGCATCGACCACGCGGGCGAGCTTGCTGATCCCCACCACGCGGCGATGCGGCAGGTAGGCGACATGCGCGCGGCCGATGATCGGCACCATGTGGTGCTCGCAATAACTCTCCAGCCGGATGTCGCGCAGCAGCACGATTTCATCGTAGCCATCGGTTTCCTCGAAGGTACGTTTCAGCAGCGCCACCGGATCGACGCGGTAGCCGGCGAAGAATTCCTCATAGGACCGCACCACGCGATCGGGCGTTCCCACCAGCCCCTCGCGCCCGGGGTCATCGCCGGCCCAGAGCAGAAGCGTGCGCACGGCAGCCTCGGCTTCCTCGCGCGTCGGTCGGGTGGATACCGGCGATGTTGCCGCGGCCAGACGGTCGGCATGTACAGAGATGTTCACCGGAAATTCCCCCCTCGGGTGTTGCAATTACCAGCAAATATTGCGCGCAACAAAGCGCTTCACAGCGTCCGGTGCGTGCATCAAAAAAGCATATGGGCGACAGTTGCAAACGCGCAAGGCGACCGGCCGGCGAATCCCGGCATGCCTCAGTGCAGGCGGTTGTCCTGGAACGGGCTGTCCAGGCTGAACGCCGGAATCATCACGTCGAACGCCTCGCCGGAAACGGTGGCCATCATGTGGTACATCCCAGTCATGAAGCCGGACGGCGTCTCCAGCGGCGTGCCGGAGGTGTATTCGAAGCTCTCGCCCGGCTCCAGCACCGGAAGCTGGCCGATCACGCCGGCACCCTTGACGGTCTGGGTGCGGCCGTGCGCGTCGGTGATGTTCCAGGTGCGGCGCAGCAACTGCACCGGCTCGCGGCCGAGATTCTCGATCTGGATGCGGTAGGCCCACATGAACTTTCCCTCATCCGGCCGCGACTGGTCGGCCAGGAAGAAGGATCGCACGCTGACGCGGATGTCCCGCGTGGTCTTGCTGTAGGGGTCGCTCATGGCCCGTCCGCGGGCAGCCGGCCCGACACCGCCGATGACACACCCTGCGGCGGGCGCTTGTCCAGGGGGGCGGCCAAGTGAAGGAAGGCCAGGGCTCTGCCCTTGTATCTCTGATCGTGCCCGAACGCGTAAGCTTACGCGTTCGGGCACGGAAGGGAGCCCGCCTTGCCCTGGGGTGGCAGAGCCCGTGGTCCAGCG
>CAIXDS010000349.1 GCA_903918195.1 uncultured Acetobacteraceae bacterium
ACGCTGCGGTCCTGGTGCCGGATCACCAGTTCGCCGCCGGCGAACCGCGACGGCAGCACGATCACCAGCGTGCCAAACATGCCCTGCAGTTTCTCGGTATCGCGGTGGCCGAGGAAGAAGCCGCCGGCCTCGTAGAGCAGCAGCTTGTGGAGAGAGGCCGTCATCGGGGCCTCCACGCCGAGGCCGTCGGCGACCCGGGCAAGGATCCCCTCCAAAGTGGCCGCCCAGCCCTTGCCGCCCAGGCGCACCTGCTCCGGGCCGATCTGCCAACTGCGCCGTACCGCCGGGTCGAGGACCGTTTCTTCGCCGCGGCCGTACGGTGCTGGTTCCGCCACCGCCGCGAGTTGCGCCGCCTGCACCGGCAGCAGCGGCAGCGCCACCGGGCCGACGCCCTCGACCTGGAGCGAGGGCGCACGCAACTCGGCGGTGCCGGAGACAAAGAAGTCCCCCGGGCGGCGTACCCCGGCCAGGATGGTGGCAAGATCGGCGGCCAGAGATGACATGCAGCGACGGTTCCCCGGATGGATCATCGGTGGGCGATGGTAGGCAGTGGCTGCCCTGCCCGCCAGCGTCGGAATGGCACAGACCAGGACCGGATGGTGTCGCTGGAACGGGCTCAGCCGCCGCTGGCGCGCTTCCCCGCATGCCATGGCGGCAAGATCGTCGCCCGAGAGTGCCTCCGGTGTCGTTCATCCTTGGCTATCACGAGCGACGCTGTCACAGCGCATGCCGGCGTGCTGGCGGGAAAGTCGGGCGTCGTGCTCGCTGTCAGTACCAGCGCCGTTGCGATCGGCGTCGGTCACGACGGCGCCTTCACGCGGGTTGACGGGTGCGGGCGGTGGCTGGGCTATGCCGGCAGGGGCGCCTGGATCGGGCTCGCGGGCCTGTGTTCTGTGCTGCCGGCCGGGGAGACGGTACGAGGCTGCGGATTGCCCTCATGGGGTCATGAGTAATTCCAATGGTTTGAGCAGCTTCTGGGCAACCGGGGCAAAACCCCGGTTACGCTTCTGGTTTCCAGATCAGGCCGTGACGGCGTCCCATGTTGGCACGGCCGCCATCGCTTGGCTCCCACCTGTAAAATCGAGCACGACACGCGACGGCACCTCGCCCTTTTCGAGCCGTTCGAAGATGTCGTTGATTGCGGAAAGCGGTTGTAGCTCGATGTCGGCCTTGACCCTTCCATCCGCCGCGAATTCCAGGCATTCGGCCATGTCCTTGCGGGTGCCGACGAACGAGCCGCGCACCGTGATGCAGTTAGCCACCACATCGAAGAGCGGGAACGGAAATTCTCCTGGGGGAAGGCCAACCAGCACGCAGATCCCATGCTTTCTGGTCATTCCCACGCCTTGCTTGAACGCGGGAAGCGACGGCGCCGTGATCAACACGCCATGCGCCCCGCCGCCGATTGCGTTTCTCAGGATCTCCGCCGGGTTGGTAGTTCTGGCGTTGATGACCAGATCTGCGCCAAGCCGTTTCGCATGGTCGAGCTTGCCGTCATCGATGTCGATGCCGCAGACGTGCAGACCCATCGCCTTGGCGTATTGGATCGCCAGGTGGCCCAGGCCGCCGCAGCCCGAAATCGCAATCCATTCACCGGGTTTCGCCTCGGTCTCCTTGACTCCCTTGTAGGTGGTGATGCCCGCGCAGATCAGGGGGGCGGCCTCCTTCGGCCCGAGGCTCTTCGGGATACGCGCGACGTAGTTCGGGTCCGCGAGAACGTACTCCGCAAACCCGCCGTTCCTGGTGTAGCCGCCGAACTCGGCCTTGGCGCAAACGGTCTCCCACGCGGACAGGCAGTATTCGCAGTGGCCGCAGGCCGAATACAGCCATGGCACACCTACCCGGTCGCCTTCCTTGACGATCGTGACACCGGCGCCGAGCGCCACGACGAGACCGATCGCCTCGTGACCGGGAATGAACGGGAGGGTTGGCTTCAGCGGCCAGTCTCCCTTGGCGGCATGAAGATCAGTATGGCAGACGCCGCAAGCCTCTGTTTTGACGAGGATCTG
>CAIXDS010000350.1 GCA_903918195.1 uncultured Acetobacteraceae bacterium
ATTCAGCGCGGCGCTGACAATAGGGCCTTCAGATGGCGCCGCCCACGCCACTGTCTGCACGAACGACAGGACGCTCAGGTCGAATGGGCCGAGGCTGCGCCGACTGATGCAGCAGGCCGCTACAGGCAACATGCCATGTCGCCTTGCAGTTCGGCGACCGTGCGCCCTGAGGATCGACGGTCGCTGGCATTTCGACATTACGTTTGACAGGGATGGCGCCGCCGTACGAAAGCCTGCCAGCAAGCAGAAAACTATTTCGAGATGTTTCTTTTGAAACCCTCCGAGGCTCACCCTGGAGGGGTACCGCCGACGTGTGTTTGTCTGAGAAGTGCACATGAAATTCCTGGTGACGGCAGCCCCCCGGCAACAAGACACATCCCCGTTTCAGATGACTGGTGGGCGCGCGCGCCAGTTTCATGAGGCAGGTCGGTGGGGCGCTGGCTGATACATCAGCGAATCGGCCAGCTTAGCGTGGACGGTGCGGCGGGCCAGCGGCGAGGACATTACGACAGCACGGCATGGATCGGACATCTGCTTGGAAAGAGCAGCTTGTGTGTCGCTTGCAGGGCGGCGCTGAGATCGGCTGGTGTGCTTGGTGGTGAAGAACGGCGCGCCCTCACCTTCTGGACGCAGGCCGCCGGCGATGGTGGCGGCGCGGGTTCCTCAATCTCGCCGTCTGGTGCGTCTATATGCAGCGGCGATCCGACGCGGCGTGGGCATGGCGGAGCGCGTCCACCTTGTAGTTGGGAAGCCGCTGCCTCCTTCCTTGCTGACGATGTCGATTCAGGTGCCCGGCTCGCAACCCGAGGGCGGCGCCAGTCTAGTGTTGGCCATGACCGTGCCTGATGTAACCGACCAGATCGAGTTGAACCACGCACAGCTGACAGGCCGGCCGCCGCCACCCAATTCAAAATAGTGCGGTGCGGGAGTACAGAATTGGCGGTTACCGCGCTGCCACAAAGTCGTCGAGCAGACGGCTTCTGTTTGACCCATCCCTCTTTCCAGCCGGACGCCAGAGAGGCGCCCCCGAGACCGGGAATTACGTAGGGACGCCTACACGGCGCAGCTTCTTCAGCGCCACCAGTGGCGCGCCCCGAACTCTCCCACGCGCATCTAGAAGCCCCAATAGGTCCGATTCGGACGTTTTAACCGCGGTTAAACGCAAAGGGCTTGAACGCGATCGTCGAACCGAACAGTCTGCCGACGCGAAAGGGAGATTCACCATGGGCTGCAAGATTATCGTCCTGAGCGGAGGAAAGGGAGGGGTGGGCCGATCCACGCTTTCCCGCAACTTTTTGGTCGCAGGAGGTTTGGCTGGGATAAGTGCTGTTGGGTTTGACCTGGACCGACAGGCCACTTTCCAAAAATGGCACCTCAGACGGGTGAAGACTCGCGAGGAAGCTCCCGCCTGCCCGGCCACGGATGTTCGGCTCGCGCATGTCTCAGACTGGAGATCAATCGTCTCGACAGCCGCGGAGTTCGATATGGCGATAATCGATACTGCGCCTGGGATTGAAGAGAACATGGCCAGCATGCTCTCGCTTTGCCAGGCCGCAACGTTTGTCGTGGTTCCATGCGGGGTAAGCCACGACGACATTGAGTCCGTCGTTCCATGGATGACCACGCTCCTCCAGAACAAGGTTAAGGCCGCCTTCGTGCTAAATAAGGCGAATCGCCGAACGAAATCTTTTGCGACGGCGAGGAGCACCCTCCACCGATATGGCCCGCTGTGTCCTGTTGAAATTCCCTTATTGGAGGACATTCACGGTTCTGCGGCTGAGGGCCTTGCTGCGATGGACTTCGAAAACGCTCGTGGCGGCGAGCCCATAGAAAGTGTTTGGCAATTCGTTCGACGGGAGGCCGGTCTGTGAGTGCAAAGCTAAGGCTGCGAAGCGGCGGAACGCTTAGCTCCCGCGAGCCTTCCGGTTCGGAAGTCTCCGGGGTGGTTGCCCCGCCTGCGCCATCGAACAACCAGGAAGGCTATCGGCTCACTCAGCTTGACCCAAGGGCCGAAGACGCTCGGCAGATATCCGCCAGCTCAGAGGCGGGGCGAGTTGCGCTGGCAGAAGTGTTTGCCGGGACCGATCTTCTGCTGGACGAAGCGAAAATCAACCTAATTCTTGGGGTTCGCGCGGAGGTTCTCGACAATTGGACGAAGGCCCGCAACTCATTCCTGTCCATAGGCCGTGCGCTGCTGGCTCTAGACGAAGATGTTCTTCTTAGCAAAGCCGAAAAGGATCGATTGCGGCGTGGAAGCGAGAGGGTGTTTCCGTTCTCTGAGGCGATCGCTTCCCAGCTCCGTCAGGTTGCCAGAGCCGTCCGGGACGGGAGAATTCCCGAGGCTCTGTGTCCATCGGCCTACTCAACTGCATATCACCTAACTTTGCTCGAGGATGACGAGTTGGCCGAAGCGCGCCGGCTGAACCTGATGCGCCCCGACGTTCCTCGCTCAGAGGTCCTTCGGTTTAGGAGGTCGTTGAACGAACGCCACTTGGTCCAGTCGGACAGGGCCGCGCGAGAGCGGCTTTTTGCCCGTAAAGCTGCGCTAGAAGCCGAGCAGAACCGTCTCAAAGAAAGGCTGGAGAATATTTCCAGAGAACTGAAAGAGATCGGACAGACTCTTAAGCAGGGCGCTCAAGAGGCATAGGGGGGCAGCGAAATGGCACATGCGGGAAGGGCGATAATCGGGCGCCCGTTCTGCCCACGCGCGCCCGTTGAACCGCCACACCGGGATGCCGAGCACTCTGGCTTTGTCGACGAGGGTCTTGCTGACTGATGGCGGAGCCGGGGAAAACGATGACCCCGAAGGCCGAGGGGTCGTCGGGGACCGGCGCGGTGGCGGGGTTCAGCAGGATGCCGTCGAGCGAGGGCAGGGAGCGGGACACGCGCAGGAAGCCGGTGAACTCGATGGCGGCGCCACGCCGACGGTGCCCTCGTAGAGGGCGAACTCGATCTCGGGTGGCGGGGTGGCGGCGAGGATGTGCGAGACCGAGGCCCAGGCGCGGGGGGAGGGGAAGGCTTTGTCCGCCGGCTCGAAGCGATGCAGCAGGTCGAAGCGATGCAGCAGGTCGGGGCGTCAGCGCAGGAAGGCGACGACCTCCGGCCGCAGATCGGCCTGGCCCATTGCCCAGCGCGACCAGTCGTCGAGATCGGGCTCGAAGCTGAGGTGGACGAAACGGTTGGCCAGCGCGCTCGACATGCGCGGCGTGACGGCGCGATCGCCTTCGCGGTTGCCGGCGGCGAACACGGTCCAGCCGTCGGGCAGGCGGTGTTCGCCGAGCGACCGGTCGAGCACCAGCTGGTAGCAGGCGGCCTGGACCAACGGCGGGGCGGCGTTCAGTTCGTCGAGGAACAGGATGCCGGCGCCCTCGTCGGGCAGGAAGGCCGGGGTGGCCCAGGCGGCCTTGCCATGCTCGACGGTGGGCAGACCGCGCAGATCGACCAGGTCGACCAGGATGGCGCGGATGTCGATCAGGCGGACGTCCAGCGCCGCTGCCACCTGCGCCACGACCTGGGATTTGCCGACGCCGGGCGCGCCCCAGTGGGTTCGAGCTTTGCGCCGGCTAAGCAGATTCCGGTTGGTTGACCAACGGATTGGTTGTGGGATTCTCTGCTGGCACCGATTCGGGGGGGCGGCATGGGTGGCAAGTCTCCGGTTGCGGCGACCGAGGAACAGCGCGTTGGCCTGATGGCTCTCGCGGGGTCGCGAGACCGCGGAGAGGCGGACCGGGCACGTGCCGTGCTGCTGACTCTGGCGGGCTGGACCAGTCCGCGGATTGCGGAAGCGTTCGGTGTGCGGGAAGACACGGTTCGGCTGTGGCGCAGCGATTTTGGCAAGGGCGGTGTTGACGCGTTGAAGGCGAGCATCGCGCCTGGGCCGGTGCCGGTGAAGAGTTCAGCGGCGTTGCGCGTGGTCACACCGCTGCTTGAAGAGCCAGTGGCGGACCGACCGAACTGGACGATTCCCCGCCTGCGCGCAGAAATCGAAGCGCGCGAGGGTGTTCGCATCAGCCGCTCGCAGCTGTCCAAGGCGTTGCGGAAAAAAAGTTTCGCTGGCGGCGGCCCCGGCACACGCTGAAGGGGCCGCAGACGGCCAGCGAGGTGGATCGGATCGGCTTGCGCCTGCAAATCCGCAAGCGTCAGGCCGAAGCCGGCGACATCGTTCTGCTTTGCGGCGACGAGAGCGAGGCGTTGACGCACCCCTATCTCGCCAGGGCGTGGGCGAAGTCCGGCGCAGACCTGCGCGTGCCGGCGCCAGGACAGGCCAAGAAGGTGGCAATGCTGGGCTCGCTCAATCACGTCACCCGCCAGCTCATCGTCCATACCAGCCCCACCAAGCGGAGCAGCGATTTCCTGGCGCATCTCGAGCAACTCGACCATCTCTACGGTCCCATGCCCGGAAAGCCGACCAAGCCGGTCGTGCTGGTCGAGGACAATGGGCCAATCCACACCAGCAAGCTTTCGCTGGCAGCCCTCGCTGCTCGCGCGCACTGGCTCACCGTCGAGTGGTTGCCCAAGTATGCGCCCGAACTCAATGACATCGAGGTCGTCTGGCACGACCTCAAGGCACATCACCTCGCCCATCAGACCTTCACCGACATCGCTGCGCTCGACCAAGCCATCCACGCGGCCGTCCAGAACCTCAATCGCGAGCGCATGGTGGTTCCGTTGGTCAACCCGCGAATCTCTGCTTAGGCGGTGAACCGCCCGGATCGCCGCGCGGCCGACGGTCAGGCTGGAGACGCACGAGTTCGCTTTCGGCGCGCTTGCGCAAGCAAAGATCCAGAAGGCCCAGGTCGCCGGACAGCGGCTGCAGCCCGGCGCCGGCGCACAAAAGCGGTGTGAGGGTTCCTCGCCGACCCATTGGTGCAGCGGACCGCCATCATCGGCGTCTCGTGCACACGATCCTTGCAACGGACCTGAAGGGTCCGACCGGCCATCCATTGCTATCCGCTGCAGTTACAGCACTCCGTTGAGCGGGTGCGCCTCGAAGGGATCGCCGGCCTGCAGGTACTCGTCGAGCACGGCGTAGGTCCTGTGCCGGCCGAGACGCTTGAGGTGAGTCGGGTGGACCCCTCGGTCCATGCCGGTCGTCAGAGCGCCGCGCTTGAGGCTATGGCCGCCCATGGCGCCGCGCTCGAAGCCGGCGGCAGCGGCGCGCGCCTGGATGATGCGGGCGACGGTGCCGGCGTCGATGGCCTGGGTGCCGACGACCAGGGCGGGGAGGGGGGACTGCTCTGCCTTCCGCCGCGGCGGCACCCAGATGCGCCGGAACACCGGCCCCTCGGTGATCCCGGCGGCATCCTGCCAGCGCCGCAGCGCGCGAACCGGGCACAGCGCCGTGCTGCCGAACGGGATGGCAACGGTCACGGCTTTGCCGTCGCGCTCGACCTTGGAGAGGGGCAGGGTGAGCTGCAG
>CAIXDS010000351.1 GCA_903918195.1 uncultured Acetobacteraceae bacterium
AGAGAGAGTGGAGCGGTTCGGCTGGACGTTCTGCCCTGGCGACAAGGTCATGCAGGTCGAGAACGACTACGACCGCGAGGTCTACAACGGCGATCTGGGAATCATCAGCCGGCTCGACATGGAAGAATCCGAACTTCACGTCACCTTCGACGGCCGCGACGTCACGTACGGATTCGGCGAGCTGGACGAGCTGGTGCTGGCTTATGCGACGACGATCCATAAGAGCCAGGGGTCGGAGTATCCCGCCGTGGTCATCCCGGTGACGACGCAGCACTACACCATGCTGGCGCGCAACCTGCTCTACACCGGCGTGACCCGCGGCAAGCGGCTGGTCGTGCTGGTCGGCCAGCGCAAAGCCCTCGCCATTGCGGTGAGGAACCAGGGTGCGCGACGGCGCTGGTCGAAGCTGCGGGAGTGGCTGGCTGGGCCGGCGCAAATCGCATGACCAGGCATGTGCTTCGCGCCGCTCCCGCTTCCACGCGAGGCATGTCCCACGACGGAACCAAACCAGCGTCGCCGTGCGTTATTCCGTCGCGGTTTCCGCCGGCGGCGGGGATACGGCTTTGCCCGGCGACTTCCGGTTAGCCGCCTTGGCCGCGAGCTTCTTTCTGGCCGGCGCCTTCTTCGCGGCGACTGGCTTGCTCGGTGCGGCGGCTGCGCGCCGGGCTGGCGCCGCCTTCTTGGCTTTCCGCGCTGGCGCTGCCTTCGCTTTTGTGGGTGCCTTCGTCTTCGCTGGTGCCTTGGCTTTTGCCCTGGCGGCCGCTTCTTTCCCCTTCAGGCGCCGGGCTTTGACCTCGTCGCGAATGCCGGCGAGCGCTGCGGTAGCGACGGCTGCCTGCTGGTTGTCCGGAATGCCGTCGAGCGCTTCGAAGAACGCCTGCGTCACGTTCTTTGTCCCGCGCGGAGCGCGCGTCCGGGCGTCGTCCTTGATGGCCATGGTCGTTTGGTTCCTTTCGGACCGGGCACTCGTGCAGTTCTGGCAACCCGATCTCCGGGCAAAATATCGATGCCACCGTGACCGCCGCAAGTTCAGCTCCGCGGAGAGCACGACGACATGACTCTAGGGCAGGCTGTGGGCGGCACATCGGGGGCCGCCGCCGGCAAGGCCGGGAAGCTTCCCGGTGGCTGATCGCCGGCGGGCTGCCGCGGGAACGCATGGGAGGTCTCGATCTTGCTCATTTTCTCCGCCACGGCAGCGGCGGTTAGCCGGACGCTTTCCTCGCAAGCGAGGAGCGGCGCCACCACAGGACCGGTCCTTCTTGCTCACGCGGCCATCCTCGTCAGCGGGTCTACACCGATCAGGGGGCGCCTTGCTGACGTCGCACCGATTGCACGTCACCACGGCCGCGACTCGGCTGTTGCCCGCGGCCGCCAGCGCTCAAGCGTTATCGGGATCGTCGGGTTGAAGGAGAACTTCCGGAACGGACCGTTCCGGTTGCGCGCCAGTCACACGGCCACAATCTCACGGAGCGACACACCATCCGCAATAAATGGTTTTTTGTCTCGTTCGATATCAAAGATTCTGCAGCGTATGTTACCGCAACCAATGCCAATCACGGTAGTCCTTTACCTTCATGTCTTTATTATGAGAGCGGACTCCATTAATCACGTATGACAAAAAAGGCAATACTGAAGCGATCTGAATACAATTCGGAACCGCCTGCCGAGGCAGCGCCGTGTAGGCGCGGCATTTTTTCAAAATCACGGTTGCGTGACCGTGATTATTCGTGCTCTTACGCCGCCGACGCCGCGACGAATGGGGGCTGGGCAACCGGGGAATTACAATCCCCCATCGTGGGTGAACTGTGTCTATTACAGGTATGTCATTGCGCAATCAGCGATTCGAGGCTCATCATGCGCCCGGCGCGCCGTGCGGCGAGGCTCCCGGACCAAATAGGGTACCGGCCGCTGTCGCGGCGGCGTTTGCTGCCGCGATTGCGATGTCTGGCCCGGCATGGGCCGATCCGCTCAGCGTCGGCGAGTTCGGTCAGCTCGCCCTGCGCTGCGGCGCGTCTGTTGCGCCGTCCACTCTGGCCTCGATCGCGCGGACTGAGAGCAGCTTTCAGCCGCTGTCGATCAACGACAACACGACGGGGACCAGCGGCGTTCCTGCCAGCCGCGACATCGCGATTCAGATTGCCTCGAAGCTGCTCGAAGCCGGCCATTCGGTTGACGTCGGCATCATGCAGATCAACTCTGCCAACTTCGGGAGGCTCGGGCTGACGCTGGAGGCGGCCTTCGATCCGTGTCGGTCGGTTGCCGCCGCCGCCGTCATTCTTGCCGGCGACTATGCCGGCGGCGACACCCATGAAGGGCAACAGGCGGCGCTTCGGGTCGCCATCTCCAGATACAACACCGGCGATGCGCAGCGCGGCTTTGCCAACGGCTATGTGCACAAGGTGGAGTTGGCCGCCCGGCATGTCGTTCCCGCCATCGACGTGGGTGCGGCGCCGGCCGCGATCGATAGCCAGCCGGCACCTGCGGCTGCATCCGCCGCTGCCGTGGACCCGAATGCGCCGCCATCCTGGGATGTGTGGCCGTCTTACGAGTACGCCGCTGCTCGCCACCATGAGGTTCAGCCTCCGGCCGCGCCGACCTCGGCGGCCGGTCCGGCGATGCCTGTCGCTGCGGGAGGAGGACCGGCCGCAGCGGTCCCTGTCTCTGGTCCAGCCGTTGAAAGGTGACGAATGACGAAGCGTGTTTTCCTGGCTGCCGAGCGCCGCATGACTGAAGCCTATGGGAAGGGGCTGCTCATCCTCGACCGGCACACCCCTGCACAGATCGCGGGTGTGCTGGCGCTGGGGGCCGTGGTGGCCTTTCCGGTTCTGGCGCACGCCCAGACCGTGACCGGCGGCGCGTCGCCGGCGACGATGATCAACAACATCTGCACCTTTATCCTCGGCCCGTTCGGCCAGTCGCTGGCGGTGCTCGGCATTATCGCCATCGGTCTGTCGTGGATGTTCGGCCGCGTCTCGCTCGGCCTGATTGCCGGCGTGATCGGCGGCATCGTCATCATGTTCGGCGCGTCCTACCTCGGTTCCACCCTCACCGGCGGGGCTGGCGGCTGATGGCCGAGCGGCTGGAGGAGGACACGCTGTACCTGGCGGCAACGCGGCCCGCGCTGTTCGCTGGCGTGCCTCTTCCGGTCGCGGGGGCGTTCCTGATGCTGGCCGGGTTCGTCATCGTCATCCTGCAGAACCCGCTGTACGAGTTGGTCATGCTGCCTCTGTGGTTCGGCGCGCGGGTGGTCGTCTCCCGCGACTACAACGCCGTCAATGTCGTCTATCTCTATCTCCTGACGGCGGCGCGCGGGGTGGATGGCGCGACCTGGGGAGGGGCATCGGTCAGCCCCAACCCGATCCGGGTGCCGGCGCGCGGCCGGGGCATGATCTGATGTTCGGCGACAGTGGCACCAGCGAGCGGTCGGGCGAAATCTATCTGCCCGATGTCGAGCACGTCGCCGACCAAGCGG
>CAIXDS010000352.1 GCA_903918195.1 uncultured Acetobacteraceae bacterium
CCCTCAGGCGCTTGTTGACGCGGGTCAGACCAGTTCGTTGTGGCGCCTGACACAACTCGCCCTGGCCGCCCTCATCGCGGCCATCGTCCCGCCCATCACCCTGGCAGCCGTCAAAAAGGCCTCTGCCGCTTGCACAAGCGCCTGGCAAACCCAAAGCGAACGCGAAGACAGGCGGTCAATTACCCAACACAGAGGGCTATCTTAGTGCCTATGGGGCAGAGCCCCTGGCCTTCCTTCCCCCGATTGCCCAGGCAGGCGGCGGCGTCAGAGCAATTTTTCGGGCGGGCCGTCCTTTCGGCTGTACTCCATGGCGGGGTAGTCGCCGCCCTGGTAGCGCTCGGCGACCGGATCGCTGCTGACCGCGCCGGCAAGCTGGCCGGCGAAACTGTCGGCTGAATCCTCGGGCGCCCAGCCGAGCGCCGCGCGCGCATCCTCGCCCCAGAAACTGCGCTGGTTGGCCGAGGCGCCCCAGATGACGCCGCAGCCGACCCGCGCGGCGAGAGTGGCGCGCACGCACAGCCGGGTCAGGTCGTCATATGACAGCCAGGTGGAGAGCATGCGGACATTGACCGGCGCGGGGAAGCACGAGCCGATGCGAATGAAAATACTCTCCACGCCGTGCTTGTACCAGTACATCCGGCCCATCAGCTCGCCATAGGCCTTGGACAGGCCGTAATAGCCGTCCGGCAGGAACGCACAGTCGGCGTCCAGTTTGTCGGCCCGCTCGTGAAAGCCGATGGAATGGTTGGAGGACGCAAACACAACCCGCGCGCCCTCCCGCCGGGCCGCTTCATAAATATGGTACAGGCCGCGGATATTGGCGCCGAGCACTTCCTCGAAGGGGCGTTCGCACGAGACACCGCCGAAATGCAGGATGGTGCCGCAGCCTTCGGCCAGCCGCAGGATCGCCACGCCGTCGTTCAGATCGGCGCGCGTGAAGCTGGCGCCGGCGGGCACGGGGTCCGGGAACGGCACGATGTCGGTCAGGCGCAGCGTCCAGCCGGCGGCCGAGAGATCGCGCGCCAGCACGCCACCGAGCGCGCCGGAAGCACCAGTGAGCAGCACGGGTTTGTTCGGGATGTCGGGCATGGTTTTTCCTCTGCTTGATCGCAGCAAAGGGGGCCATCGGTACCGTTGCGCGTCAACCGACCCGCTTGAACCGCGGCGCCGGTCGGGCGCATGCTGATGGGCGAAACCCTGCGGAATGTTTAGCTTTTAAATATTGCGAAGGGGGTGGCAAGTACCATATTGTAAGTTCGAGGCGACGCAGCCCCTGTGGCCTTGACGCACTGCGCGGGGACCCTGGCCATTCAGGCCGGAGAAAAATAAGGGAATATCCTGATGTCAACCCTGACGCTCACGGTTTTTGCCTTTGCCGCGTCCATCGCCGCGGTGCTTTCCCTGCCGCCGGTGCGGCCGGCCCCGGTCGCTGTACGGGTGCGCGCCCGCCGCTGAGGCCGCGCCCGCGCAACATTGGGCAGCAGAGACCCCATCCCGCCACCTCACTGAATCGCGTCAAGCGCGCGCCGCTGTTCTTGCATTAACAGAAAGCGTCGGTACTCGGCCGCGAAATGCGCCTGTCGCTGTGGCGTGGGCATGATTTCGCGTCCGGGGCCAGCCATGGCATGTGCCGCCGCGCGGAGTGATGCGTGCAGCCCGGCGGCGGTCGCCGCCGCCGCGGCGATGCCCAGCAGCACGCTGTCCGGCTCGCGCGGCAGCGTGACCACGCGGTCGGTCGCGTCCGCATACAGGCGCAGCAGCACCGGATTGGCCACATGCCCGCCGGTCAGGTGCAGCACCCGGATGTCGTAGCCGGCCGCATCCATCGCATCGAGAATGTGGCGCGTGCCGAGCACGATGCCGACGCATGCCGCGTAATAGAGCCGCGCCAGCGAATCGAACGAACTGTCCAGCGTCAACCCGTGGATCACCCCGCGCGCCGACGGGTCGGCCAGCGGCGAACGGTTGCCGTGGAAATCCGGCAGCACCATCAGCCCGCCGGCCATCGCCGGCCCCTCGGCCGCAAGCAATTCTTCCACCCGCGCCACCACACGCGCATGCCGGTCCGCACCGGCGGGCGCCTGGGAATGCCAGTCGAGAATATGGTCGAGCAGCGCGCCGGTGGCGGACTGGCCGCCCTCGTTCAGCCACATGCCGGGGATCATCGCGCCGAAATATGGCCCCCACACGCCCGGGATCGGCCGTGCCGCGGGCGAGGCCGCCATGTGGCAGGTGGAGGTGCCGGCGATGACGGCAATGCGCCGGTCCAGCTCGCTTTCCTCCACCCCGCCCAGCAGCCCGAGGCCGCCGGCATGCGCGTCGATCAGGCCGACGCCCACCATGCAGCGCGTCGTCAGGCCCAGTTCGGCCGCCGCCGCTTCCGTGAGCGTCCCGGCGGGGCTGCCGATCTGCGCCGCCTTCTGCGGCAGACCCGCGCGCCGAGGAAGATCCTCCAGCCCGATGCGGTCGAAAAGATCGTGCTGCCAGCCCGGGGTTTCGTGGTTCAGGTAGGTCCATTTGCAGGTCACCGTGCAGGCCGAGACCACCACCCGCCCGGTCGCCCGCCAGGCCAGGAAGTCGGCCAGGTCCAGCGCCAGGGCGGCGCGCGCCCAGGCGTTCGGCGCATGCCGCTTCAGCCATAGCAGCTTCGGCAGTTCCATCTCGGGCGACATCACGCCGCCCACATGCGCCAGCACGCGGTGGCCGGTGGCGGTGATTTCCGCGGCCTCGGCGATGGCGCGGTGGTCGGCCCACATCACCACGTTCCAGCGATCCTCGCCGGTGCTGGACACACTCACCGGCCGCCCCTCCGCGTCCAGCAGTACCAACGAGCAGGTGGCATCGAAGGCCAGCCCCGCCACACGCGCCGGCGCCACCCTGGCGGCGGTCAGCGCCGCCCGCACCGCGGCGGCCACCGCGGCCCAGATCTCGTCGGAGCCGTGCTCGGCATGGTCGGGCAGCGGGCGGGCGGTGGCGAACGGATGCTCGGCCCGGGCCAGGCGCTGACCGCCGGCATCGAATATCCCGGCACGCGCGCTGGTCGAGCCGACATCCACGGCGACCACCAGGTCGGACGGTCCGGTCATCCCCTGCCTCCCTCGCCGCGCGGCACCAGCGGCCGGAGCATTCTATCGGCTGTCACCCCGCGCGTCACACACCGCATTCCTCATGTGACGCGGCAAAATCCGGTCCGCGGCGAACCGGCTTTTAAATGATTCGCTCAGGTTTCTGCCGGATATTTCGATGCGCCCAAGTTTCGTCTCAAGGAATGAGGCATGTCCGATCAGGCTGGCCCGGTATCGGGCGTGACCGCGTCCACGGCAACCCAACTATCCGCTGCGGCTGTTCCGGCAGTGGCACTCGTCGGCGCGATCCGGTGGGACGCCTGGTATGACGGATCGGAAGGAACGATCGAGCAGGCTGTCGAGAAGGATTTGTCGCCTGCGCAATACCACAGCAGGGCTCCCTCGTTCGCCACCGTTGACGCGTCTGGCAACCTGTATATCAACGGGAATAACCAAGCGGAGATGACCCGGGAAATCCTGCAGGCCCACAATGCGGGGATCAATTACTGGGCGTTTGATTTCTACGGCGCCGGTTCACCGATGGACAACGCCTTGTCGTTGTACCTGAGCAACCCCAACAAAAGCCTGGTCGATTTCTCCCTGATCGATAGTGCGGGCTGGGGCGCCACCTCGACCAACTACCAGGCGGCGATCGACCAGCGGGTCGCCCTCATGGCGCAACCCACCTACCAGCGGGTCGATGGCGGGCGTCCCCTGTACTATCTGACGCTGCCGAGTGCCGCCAATCTGGCGTGGTGGGGCAACAACCCGGCCAATTTGCGCCCGGCGGTGGATTATTTGCGCCAGCAGGTCGAGGCGAAGACCGGCGCCAATCCCTACATCGTCATCATGGGCAGCCCGGCCGAAGCCGCTGCCTATGCACAGAGTCTCGGCGCCGATGCGATTTCCGCCTATGCCATCCAGGGCGGCGACCAGGGCGCGAGCTACCAGACGCTGAGCAACGAAACCCAGGCCGGCTGGAATGCCGAAGTCAGCACCGGCCTGTCCGTCATCCCGACGGTGATGACCGGGTGGGACCCGAGCCCGCGGGTTACCAACCCGGTCCCCTGGGGGTCCTCGGGAACCGCGAGCTACGCGACGGCAACGCCGGCTCAGGTCGCTGCGCAATTGAGCGATGCGCTGGACTGGATCGCCGCCCACCCGCAGGACACGGCGAACACCGCGCTGGTTTATGCCTGGAACGAGTTCGACGAAGGCGGGTGGCTGGCACCGACCTATGTGCCCGGCACTCCAGCCGGCGACACCTCCCGGCTGGACGCGGTCGGAAAGGCCCTCGCACTGGCCCGGAGCGGCGCGGTCTCGCGCAACGCCGACGGCACCTATGTCGCCAAACTCTCGGATGGGACCCTCAAATACTATTCGTCCGCCTTCATCCTGACCAAGGTCGTCAATCCGGATCGCAGCTATCTGACGTATAATTTCAACGGCACGGTGTTGCATTACAGCGCGGCCGGCGATCTGACGGAGATCGACAACATTGACGGCAGCAAGGTGTCGGTGGCCAGCAACGGCACACAGACCACCACCAGCGCAACCGGCCAGGTCACCGAAATCGTCAATCCGGACGGCAGCAAGAAGATCATCTATCCGGACGGCTGGCTGTACTACGCCGCGAACGGCACCTACCTCGAGCACGAGGTCGATGCCGCCGATGGCACGCGCAGTTTCTACAATGCCCAGGGCCGTCTGACCGAAATCGACTATCCCGACGGCAGCAAGATGGTGGTGACGAGCAACGGCCTACAGACAACCACCAACGCGAGCGGCCAGGTCACCCGGATCGTCGGATCGGACAGCAGCGTCGGTGTGTTCAGTTTTCAGGGCGGCGTCACGATCACGCTGGGCAACGGCAACAACATCGTTCTGGCCACGGGTGGTGGCAATGTGATCACGGTCGGCAACGGCCAGAACACGATCACGTTGCAGGGACATGGCAATCATCTGCAGGTTGGGTCCGGCGCCGATATCGTGAATGTTGGAACCGGCGACAGCATCGTGTCGCTTGGCACGCATCTGACACTCATGGGCGGGTCCGCACCAACGGTGTTCCTGGGTTCGGCCGCCGCGACGATTGATGACCGGTCGAGCGGGATGATTGCTGTGGTGACAAGCGGTTCCGGCAGCTTGAACCTGACCGATCTGGCTGACGACCCGCATTGGGTGGTCGATCTGACCGGTGGCGCCGGTGGCTACAAGACTGTTGCCAGCGTGTCTGGCGCGCTGAAGCCCGACGGAAATGGAGGGACGTTGCTATCGCTGGGAAGCGCCCCGGGCGGTCCTTCGATCGACTTCATCAACATCAAACCAGGCAATATGGTCGCGTCGCACTTCAAGCTCGGTTAGATCGAGATGAACCCCCTAACGAATTGGGGTCCAGGGGCCTCTCGGCCCTTGGCGGGTCCAGGGCAGAGCCCTGGCCTTCCTTGCCTACTCCTACCGCCCAAAAGTAGGCCGATGATGGCACGTAGGTCCAAGCAACAGCAGCGCGCGCCGGTGCGCCAGCGTGCCGTAGCCGGCATTGCGGTGCCAGTCGTAGCCCGGGTAGCGCAGCCCCAGCCGGGCCATGGCGCGGTCCCGCAGCACCTTGGCGACGATGGAGGCGGCGGCGATCGACAGGCTCACCCCGTCGCCGCCGACCACGCAGCGCACCGCGCAGGGCAGCGCCGGCGGCTGGTTGCCATCGACCAGGGCGAGGTCGGGCGGCGCCGGCAGTCGGGCGACCGCGCGGCGCATGGCCAGCAGCGCCGCCTGCAGAATGTTGATGCGGGTGATCTCAGCCACCGAGGCGGCGCCGACGCCGATTTCCACCTGCCCGGCCGCACGCGCGGCGCTGAGGGCGGCGAAGGCGGCCTCGCGCCGGGCCGGGCTGAGCTTCTTGGAATCGTCGAGCAACCCGGCCAGCGCCGGCAGCATGTGGTGCGGCAGCACCACGGCGGCAGCGAACACGGGGCCGGCCAGTGGTCCGCGTCCGACCTCATCGACGCCGGCGACGCGACCGCCGGCGGCCAATTCCAACGCATAATCCGGCATGGGGGCGCCGGCTCAGTGCAGCCCGGTGGCAAGGCTCTCCAGCGCGGCGTGATCGCGCATGACGATCTCCGAGGCGCTTGGGATGTCGATCAGGCGCTCGGTCTTGAACCGGGTAAGGGTGCGGCTGACGGTCTCGATGGTCAGGCCCAGATAGTCGGCGATGTCGCTGCGCGTCATCGGCAGCGTGACCTTCTCGGCGGCACGGTGGCCGCAGGGGGTGGCGCCGTTGGCGGTGCAGGCGGCGCGGGTGACCAGAAACGACGCCAGCCGTTCGCGTGCCGTTTTGCGGCCCAGCAGCAGCATCTGCTCCTGCGCCGCGACCAGTTCGTTCGACGCCACTTCCAGCAGGCGCTTCTCCATCGCCGGGAAATCGTCCAGCAGAGCGCGCAGCTTGAAGCGCGAGAACCGGCAGATGCGCATTGGCTCCACCGCCTCGGCGCCGAACGCGTAGGTGGACGAGACCGCGAGGCCGAGGAACGTGCCCATCGGCGCGAAGCCGGTGATCTGCCGCCGCCCGTCCGGCAGCAGCTTGAACAGTTTCGCCGTGCCGGCGGTGACGTTGAAAAAATGCTCGGCCGGGTCGCCCTCCTCGATGAAGGTCCGGCCGGCCTCGACGGTGAGGCTGGCGGCCAGGGCGGCGAGGCGCTCGATGTCACGCTGATCGATCGCGTTGCAGACGCTGAACGGTCGTGCATCGCAAGCGGCGCAGGGCTCCGAGGGGCGGGCGGACTCCACAACCAGGGAACGGACACGGATATGCGTCATCGGCAATCCACACAGAATTCTGTCACCAAACAGTGACATTTGTGTGAGCTTAGCCGAGCCACCCCGAACCGTGAACCATTTTCGCGCGGAGCCGGCATGACCCGCCTTGATCTGCATCAAGGCAGAATCGCCCCCCGATACGACATAATGAAATAGTGAGTGGAACAATGGCGAGCATGTCGGGCTTCATCTGCCAGAATTTGGCGCCGGACCACGTCAACACCGTGTATCCGTTAGTACGGGAAGTGGTGCCGACGCTCGACCTCAAGAGTTGGACGCGCATTGCCAAGCGCATCGCCAACCCACGGCGCGCGGAGCAGGCTGGCATCCGTGTGGTGCTGCGCAGCCCACGCCCTTTGCCTTGCGGTCTGTTCCTGTACCGGCGTGAACACGATCTGGTGCACGGGCCCATCCTGGTCGCCGAGCACATGGTCGCCGTGGACGTGCTCGACCCGCAATCGGTCATGTCCGCGCTGGTGACCGAACTGGAGGCACTGGCCGAGCGGCTGGGCTGTTCGGCCATCCGGACCATGGTGCTGGGGAAGGCCTCACTGGCGGCCTCGGGACTCTATGCCGCCGGGCACCGGCCGGAAGGGGCCACGTTGTGGAAGCCGGTTGAGGAGTCGTCGGCCCCGCGCTAGGGCAGCGGCGCCGGGAAGGCCAGGGGCGCTGCCCCTGGACCCTGGCAGGGCTTTGCCCTGCACCCACCAAGGGCCATGGGCCCTTGGAACCCAATTCCTAAGGCTTACACCACGCGTGCGTGCTTGGCCTGGTCGGGCTTGAGGTAGGTGTCGAAGACCGCTGCCACGGTGCGCACGAACGGCCGCGCCTCGGGGCGGATGGACACGGTGCTGCCGTCCCATTCCACCACGCCGTCATCCGCCATCGCCTGCAGACGCGGCTCGGCGGCGCGCAGCGTCTCGGGGTCGGCACCGTGCCGGGCGGCGATGCTAGCCAGATTCACCCGGCCCTGGCACATCAACTGCTCGATCACGTCGCGCCGCAGCCGGTCGTCAGCATTGAGCGCGATGCCGCGCTTGGTCGGCAACTGGCCGGCACGCACCTTGTCGCGCCATTCCGGCAACTGCGCGGCGTTCTGCACGTACCCCTCGGGCAGAGAACCGATCGAGGAGGCGCCGAAACCGATCAGCACCGGCGCCTGATCGGTGGTGTAGCCCTGGAAGTTGCGGCGCAGCGACTCCCCGTCGAGCGCCGTGGTCAGGTCGTCCTCGGGCAGGGCGTAGTGGTCGAGGCCGATCGCCCGGTAGCCGCGCGCGGTGATTTCCCGCTCGGTGATCTGCAACTGCGCCCAGCGCTCCATCTGGCCGGGCAGCGCTTCCTCGGGCAGCAGCAATTGCTGCTTCTTCATCCAGGGCACATGCGCATAGCCGAACACCGCGACCCGGTCAGGCGAAAGGTCGAGCGCACGCCCCACCGTCTCGACCGTGCCTTCGGCGGTCTGGTGCGGCAGGCCGTACATCAGATCGACATTGATCGAGCGAATGCCGCGGGCGCGCAACGCATCGGCGACGCCGCGCGTCAGCTCCCAGGACTGGATGCGGTTGACCGCCTGCTGCACCTTCGGGTCGAAATCCTGCACGCCCAGGCTGGCCCGGTTGCAGCCCATGCGGACCAGGCCGTCGAGCACATCCTCGGTCGCCGTGCGCGGATCGATCTCGACGGCGATCTCGGCCCCGGGCTCGAAGGTGAAGCGGGTGCGCAGACGGTCCATGATCTCGGCCAGCCGCTTCGGCGGCATCACCGTCGGCGTGCCGCCGCCCCAGTGCACATGCTTCACCCGCAGCTTCCGCCCAAGCGCGGTGGCGACCAGGTCGATTTCCGACAACACCGTGTCGGCATAGGATTCGACCGGCTCGGGCTTGTTCACCGCGGTGGTGTGGCAGCCGCAATACCAGCACAGCTGGGCGCAGAACGGGACGTGCAGGTACAGTGACAGCACCGCATCGTCCGGCAGCGCGGCGAGCCAGCCGCCATAGACCCCGGCATCCACCGCCGGCGAGAAATGCGGCGCCGTGGGGTAGCTGGTGTAGCGCGGCACGCGCGCGTCGTATTTCTCGATAATCGATGAGATGTCCATGGCCGTGATGATGCACCCCCCGGCCGGGCGGCTTCCTTGATCTGCGTCAAGTGCCGGCGGCGGGAACGTTGACACCGATTAACGGAACCGGGAATGTCCGGTCCGCGCGGGCCGGGCCGGCCGCTTCTGGCCAGGGCCGGCCGCATCCCTATATAGCGTTGACCTATAACGGACCCGGACGGACCCCAGCGTGCCAAACACCGCATGACAGGCGACCCTGCCCCCGACAGCGCCCTCGCCGCCTACCTGCCCCGCTTCGCCGGATGCACCGTCCTGGTGCTCGGCGATATCATGCTCGACCGCTACGTGCTGGGCGAGGTGCGCCGCATCTCGCCGGAAGCGCCGATTCCGGTGCTGCGGGCCGAACGACGCCGCAGCGTGCTGGGCGGCGCCGGCAACGTGGCCCAGAACGTGGCCTCGCTGGGAGCGCGGGCGGTGCTGGTCGGCATGGTCGGCGCCGATGCCGCCGGCGACGAGGTCGGCCAGATCCTGAACGGCTCGGCCGGGGTCACGGCCCGGCTGGTGCTGGCCGCCGACCGGCCGACCACGGTGAAAACCCGCTTCATGAGCGGCAGCCACCAGCTGCTGCGGCTGGACGAAGAAGTCATCCGGTCGGCCGGCCCGGACATCGAGCGGCAGGTGCTGGCCGCCTTCGCCGCCGCCGTCGGGACGGCCGACGCCGTGGTGATCTCGGACTATGAGAAGGGCCTGTTGACCGACGGCGTGCTGGCGCAGGCGATCGGGCTGGCACGCGGCGCCGGGCTGATGGTGGTGATCGACCCCAAGCGCACCGATCTGTCCGCCTATGCGCATGCCGGCGTGCTGACGCCGAACGCCGTCGAGCTGGCACGCGCCACCGGCATGCCGGTCGCCACCGACGAGGAGGCCGCGGAAGCCGGCACCCGCGCCGCCGAGCAGGCCGCGGCCGACGCCGTGCTGGTCAAGCGGTCCGAGAAGGGGCTGACCCTGGTGCGCCCGCGCCGGCCGGCGCTGCACCTGCCGACACGCGCCCGCGAGGTGGCCGATGTGTCCGGTGCCGGCGACACCGTGAGTGCCGCCCTCGGCATCATGCTGGGCTGCCGGGCGCCGCTGGCCGACGCCGCGGTGCTGGCCAACATCGCCGCCGGCATCTCGGTCAGCAAGCCCGGCACCGCCACGGTCGGCCATTCCGAACTCGCCGAGGCGGTGCACCAGCGCGAGCTGGCGGCGATCGACGGCAAAATCGCCGATCTGGAGATCGCCTTGTCACGCATCAGCGCCTGGCGCCGCCAGGGCCTGCGCATCGGCCTGACCAATGGCTGCTTCGACCTGATCCATCCCGGCCATGTCCGTCTGCTCGCCCGCGCCCGCACCGCCTGCGACCGGCTGGTGGTGGCGCTGAACAGCGACGCCTCGGTCCGCCGCCTCAAGGGGCCGACCCGGCCGGTGCAGAGCGAAACCGCGCGCGCTACCGTGATGGCCTCGATGGCCTCGGCCGATCTGGTGGTGGTGTTCGACGAGGACACGCCCGAACGGCTGATCCGCGCCATCCAGCCGGACCTGCTGTTCAAGGGGGCGGATTACCGGCTGGACCAGGTGGTCGGCGGCGATTTCGTGCAGGCGCATGGCGGGCGGGTGATGCTGATCGACCTGGAGCAGGGGCACAGCACCAGCGAGACGATCCGGCGCATCGGCGGCGCCAGCACGGCAACCGGCTGACGGGGCGGCCGCCGGAGCGCTTTGGCCCCTGGCGTCCTCAGGCGCCAGCTTCCGCATCGGTGTCGTGCCGGTATTTCGCCAGCGTCGCCGCCACCCGGATGCGCAGCGTCACCGCCCGGGCGGGAAGCAGCAGACGGGCCGCCCCGTTGGTCCAGCGCCAGCCTGGCTCGGCCGGGTGCCAGCCCTCCCGCAGGCTCCAATGGTCCACCGGCACCACCCGGGGGCCAATCTCGATATGCGACACCGCGATGCCGAGCCGGCGTGGGTCCTGGGAATTGCCAAGCTCCGCCGGCACGGCGAAACGGGAGCACAGCACCACCGCGTTGAGCTTCGGGGGCAGCCGGAAAACATAGCACGTCCCGTCCACGTCCGGCCGCAGCATCTCGTCCTGGCATAGCAGATGGATGTCGGGATCGGCGGTGAAGCCCGACTCCAGCACCGCCTCCGCGCGCAGCCGGCGAATCTGGCGTTCGAGGTCCTGAATGCGCTCCTCGGCCGCCACCAGCCGTCCGGCCCGCATCACGACCGGTTCGCCGAGCATGGTCCGGGTCGGGGTCTCGCGCACGCTGATGCGCGGCAGGGCCTTGCCGGACAGCGCCGGCCACGGCAAGGCGAACACAAACCCGTGCGTGCCGTCGCCGATACCGGCCTGCTTCAGGTCGGCGCGGAACTTCGCCGCCTGGGTGGTGCCCACCGGCTCGTCGTCAACCAGGATGGTGAGCTCGATATGCGTATCGGGAGAGGCGGGATACCAGCACCAGCCCGACACAAAGCCATCCTTGCTGACCCCGTCGAAGTTGCCGTGCATGACCGGCTTCGGCGGGGCGTCCGGCGGGTCCGGTTGCCGCTCATCCCAGGTCACCGTCTGGGCGCGACCGATCTGCCGGGTCGTCGCCACGTCACGCAGCGTCACCGTCACGCTGTGTCCGGGCTGCACGATGCCGGCGGGCAGCGGCAGCACCAGGCCGTGCGCCCCGTCACCGACCCCGGCGCCGAGCAGGTCGGGGCGCATCCGGTCGCAGCGGGCGCGCGCCACCTCGACGCCGTCGATCCACACGCCCACCTCACGCCGCACCGCCGGTTCGGCCGGCGACCAGCACCAGGCGACCAGGGTGCCGTCCGGCCGCACGGCGTCGAGGTTGCCGCTGATCGACCCAGGCTCGGGCGGGTGCGGCTCGGCCGCTTCTGCCGGATCGGGCGCCGAGGCGGCGATTCGACGCTTCCGGCGCCCCGTCACGAACACGCCTGCCGCAAAGCGGTCGGGGGAACAGACAGCAGCGGATCGATGACGGCAGCCAGATCACCGCCGCGGAAACGCACCGGCCGCACGCCAGCCGCCGCTGCCGCCTGCATGTCGCTCTCGGTGTCACCGACCATGATCGCCTGCCCTGGGTCGAGTTCCCAGGCACGGATCAGATCCAGCAGCATGCCCGGGCCGGGCTTGCGCCAGTCGCTGGTGCGGCGGTACTCGGCCACGGTCGCCTCCGGGTGGGTCGGGCAGTAGCGCCAGTCATCGAGCGTGCCGCCGGCGGCCCGCAGCTCATCGGCCACCCAGCGCATCAGCGCCTGCACCGCCGCCTCGTCATACAGCCCGCGCGCCACGCCCGACTGGTTGGTGACCACGAAGACGTGCCAGCCGCTTGTCACGGCGTGGCGCACCGCCGCGAAGGCGCCCGGCATCCACTCGAAGCGCTCGCGGCTGGCCACATAACCGTGGTCGATGTTGAGCACGCCGTCACGGTCAAGGAACAGCGCCGGGCGGTGCAGCCGGGCCGGCAGGTCGCGCTGCGCCCGGGCCAGCTCGCCGGGGACGCCGATATCGACGAAATAGCCTGGCGCTTCCGTGTGGCGCAGCCCCGGCAGAACGTTGCACTCCAGCGAACTTCCCGGCGCCACATGGTCGAGCACGCGGCGGTCGAACAGGGTGACGCCGGTGCTGACGGCTTCCGGCGGGCGCAGCACCGTGCGGGCGAGCACTTCGTCCGGATCGTGGGCGGCGTCGGCCAGCAGGGTGGCGAGGTTGCCATCGAACAGCGAGCGGCCGTTGCACAGCAGGAACCGCGCGTCGAGCCGGTCGCGGGCATGGTGCAACGCGCCGCCGCTGCCGGCCGGCAGCGGGGCTTCGCTGATCACGATTGACGCCGGCCGCGGCAAGGTGGCGGCGATGCCGGCGAGGCTCTCGCGTAGCCGGTCGGTAAGGGGGCCGGTCAGCAGCAGGAACTCCTCCACCCCGAAACGGACCAACTCGCGCAGGGTCCAGGCCAGGAAAGGACGGTCGCCGCAGGGCAGCAGAGGCGCCGGCGGGTCGGAAGCTGACCCGCCGAGCAGCACGACGCATTGCCGGATGGTGGCCGGACGCATCCTCAGCCGGCGGGCGGGCACAGCGTCCGCTCGACCAGCGAGCAGACGATATGGGCGGCGATGATGTGGACCTGCTGGATGATCGGGGTCAGCGCCCCGGGCGCGCGCAGCAGCAGATCGCACCATTCCGCCATCGGGCCGCCGGCCGCGCCGGCGAAGCCGAGCGTGACCAGGCCGCCCGCGCGCGCCGCCTGCAGCGCCAGCACCACATTCGGCGAGCGGCCGGAGGTGGAGATGCCCAGCAGCACGTCACCGGGGCGGCCAAGCGCCTGCACCTGACGCTCGAAGACATGGTCAAACCCGAAATCATTGCCGGCGGCGGTCAGCGCCGAACTGTCGGTGGTCAGCGCCAGCGCGGCCAGCGGTGCACGATCGTACAGGTTGCGGACCACGAACTCGGTGGCGATATGCTGCGCGTCGGCGGCGCTGCCGCCATTGCCGGCGATCAGCAGCTTGCCGCCCTGGCGCAGCGCGGCGGCGATCGCGTCGGCCATGCCGACCAGCGTGGCGGCCGCTTCTTGGTCAGCGGCGAAGGCAGTCGTGGCCGCCAGAGACTGCGCCAGCCAGTCGGCGATGAACTGCGTGTCAGGATAGCTCACCCGCTGTCTCCTGCCGATGCCTGCGGCTTGCGCACCGGGGCCTGCATAGCCCGCCGTGCCGGTTCGTTACAACGTGCCGCACGCTGCGTCATCAGCGGCTCATTGCAGGAACGCCCGCGTCTCGGCAACCGCCTCGGCCAGCCCGACCCGGCGCACCAGCACCTGCGGCGGAAACGCCGACAGCAGCCGGGTCGGCGTCTGCCGGTCGAGCAGCAGGAAAACACCGCGGTCGGTGGCGCTGCGGATCAGCCGGCCGAACGCCTGGCGCAGGCGAAACCGCACGATGCGGTCGTCGTAGGCGCCGGGATTGCCGTCCGCGAGATGCACGCGGCGCTCGCGGTGCAGGATGTCCGGGCGCGGCCAGGGCACCCGCTCGAACACCACCAACCGCAGCGACCGGCCTGGCACATCGACGCCGTCGCGCATGGCATCGGTGCCGAGCAGGCAGCTTTCCTCCTCGGTGCGGAAAATATCAACCAGGGTGGCGTTATCCATCGGATCGACATGCTGGGCGAGCAGCGGAATGCCGGCCTCCTCCAGCGCCGGGGCGATGCGGGCGTGCACGGCGCGCAGCCGGGCGATGGCAGTGAACAGGCCGAGCCCGCCGCCGCCGGCGGCCAGGAACAGCGCCCGGTAGGCAGCGGCCAGCGCGCCCGGGTCGCGCCCGTTCACGTCGGTGACCACGAAGGCGCGGGTCTGGCCGGCGTAGTCGAACGGGCTCGCCACCGCCACCCGCATCGCCGGCGAGGGCAGATGGGTCGCCCCCACCCGCGCTTCCGCCGCCGCCCATTCGGTCTCGGGGTCACCCACCCCGGCGTCGCGCAGCGTGGCCGAGGTGACCAGCAGCCCCTGCGCCGGCTGGGCGAGGCTGAGGGCGAACGGCACGGTGGGGTCAAGCCAGTGCCGGTGCAGGCCGACATCGACCTCGCGCCCCTCGCGCCGGTCCAGCCGCAGAAACATGACGTGCTGCGGCCGGGTGCCGGGCTCCGGCGGGTCGGTGGCCACGCCGCGCAGCATCGCCTGCCAGGCGGTCAGGCGGTCGAGCGCCCGCCGGCGGATCGAGCGGCAGGCCGCCTCGATGCGGTTGCGCATCGCCGCGTCGAGTTCCTCCGCCTCGTCCTCCAGCCGCGCCGCCAGCCGGTCCGCCAGGGTGCGCAGCGGGGCAGCGAGGCGGGCCAGCGCCCGGTCGAGATCGGCGGCGGCTTCGGGCAGGCCGGGGCCGGCCGGGAACAGGTCGCATTCGTCGCTGCTGCGGGCACCCGGCTCGGCGTCCCCCTGGGTGCGCGCCAGCACCTGCCGGCGGGCGACCCGGAGAAACGCCTCCGACGGGTTCTGCCGGCCGGGTTCCGTCCCGGCGAGGTCCGGCGTCTGCTCGTGCAGGCGCGCCGACCAGCCCGGCGGCGGCAGGGCGCGGGCGGCCTGCAACGCGGCCTCCAGCGGCGCCTCCAGCGCCGGCCGTGCGGCCACCAACTCCTCCAGCCGCCGGCGCACGCCGCGGGCGCGCGACCGCCCCCCCTCGGCGCCGAGCAGCCAGCGGCGCAGCTCTGCCGCCTCGATGCCGGAGAACTCGGCGGCGAAGGCACCATCGGCGGCGTCGAAAACGTGGTGGCCCTCGTCGAACACGTAGCGGACCGGCACCGTGTTGTCGTCGATGCCGCCCCAGGCCGCCTGCGCCATCACCAGCGCGTGGTTGGCCACCACCAGCTCGGCGCTGCGGGCGCGGCGGATGGTGTGCTCGACGAAGCAACGCCGCCAGTGCGGGCAGGCCGCATGGATGCACTCGCCGCGGCGGTCGGCGAGCCCCGCCGCCACCCCGGTGCCGAACAGTTCGGAAAACCAGCCCGGCAGGTCGCCGCCCTGGATGTCGCCGTCGGAAGTGGCGAGCGTCCAGCGCGCCACCAGCCCGAGCGGCACGGCGGAAGCCGGCGCGGAGAGCGCCGAGGCGTTCACCGCGTCCTCGAAATTGAGCAGGCACAGATAATTCTCGCGCCCTTTGCGCACCACCACGCGGCGGCGCCGCTCCGCCGGGTCGGGGTGCAGGCGGGCCAGCTCCGCCTCCACCTGGCGCTGCAGATGGCGGGTGAAGGTGGAAATCCACACCGGCCCCTTGTTGCGCTCGGCCCAGAGGCTGGCCGGGGCAATGTAGCCGAGCGTTTTGCCGGTGCCGGTGCCGGCTTCGGCGAGCACGAAATGCGGGTCGCCGCGGGTTTCGCGCGGGGCGAAGGCAGCGGCGGCGGCGGCGGCGTAGTCGGACTGGCCGGGCCGCTGCTCGGCGTCCGGCCCGAGCATGGCGGCCAGCCGCAAGCGCGCCTCGGCGGGCGGCACCGGATGGCAGGCGGGCGGCGGCAGCGGCGCCACCTCCTCCCATTCGGGCAGCCGGCGCCAAACCCGCAGCGGCTCGCTGCTCCCGCTTGCGCCCCCGCTTCCGGTCGCTCCGGCCGGGGGCGGCGCCGCCGGCTTCTGGCCGGCCAGCGCCGCCGCCACCAATTCCGCCCAGGCCCAGCCGGCCTGGCCCATCCGGCCTGCCAGCGCCGCCGCCTCGCGGTTGAGCGGCAGGTCGCGCCCGGCGGCCAGCCGTGCCAGCAGTGCCTGCGCGATATCGGGCAGCAGCGACGCGGCGGCGGCCAGTCCTGGCGCAGGAGGCCTGATGTCCAGCGCCAGGGCGAGGCCGCGCGGCGTCGGTGCCGCCGCGCGAGCCGGCAGCACGAAGGCGAACAGCTCGAGAAGGTCGAAGCAGGGCATCGCCCGCAGGCCGAGCCGGCGCAGCGTGGCCGGCGCATGCACCAGCAGCGGCGGCGGCAGGGACCGCAGCACCGAGGCCGCCTCGACCGCAGGCAGGTCGAGCAGTTCGCCGTCAGGCGTGAGAATGGCGGCGCGGCCCACCCCGGCCACAACCGACGGCGCCACGGGCAGAAGAAGGGTTGGAGCCAGGGCTCCGTCGCGGGCGCGCTCAGTCATGCATACACTATATGAGCCTCGCGCGATTGACCAAGGCACCCCCCACTCATAGCTTGCGGCCGATGTCCGCAACGCTGTCCACCCCGACCGCCGCCGTTCCGAAATCCTGGCCCTTCGAGGAGGCCCAGAAAGTCGCCCAGCGGCTGGCCCGCAGCGGCAAAACGTCCGCATTGTTCGAGACCGGCTACGGCCCGTCCGGCCTGCCGCATATCGGCACCTTCGGCGAGGTGGCCCGCACCACCTGGGTGCGGCACGCCTTTACCACGCTCACCGGCCTGCCCTCGCGGCTGCTCGCCTTCAGCGACGACATGGACGGCCTGCGCAAGGTGCCCGACAACGTGCCCAATCGCGACATGCTGACCGGGCACCTGGGCAAGCCGCTGACCCGCATCCCCGACCCGTTCGGCACCCATGACAGCTTCGGCGCGCACAACAACGCCCGGCTGCAGGGGTTCCTGGATTCGTTCGGCTTCGACTACGAGTTTGCCTCCTCCACCCAGTACTACACCACCGGCCGGTTCGACGCGGCGCTGCTGCGGGTGCTGGCCCTGCATGACGAGATTTTGGCCGTGATCCTGCCCACGCTCGGGGGCGAGCGGCAGGCCAGCTACTCGCCGTTCCTGCCGATCCACCCGCGCACCGGCGTGGTGATGCAAGTGAAGGTGGACGCCCACGACACCGCCGCCGGCACCATTTCCTGGCGCGACCCCGACACCGGGGAAAAATTCGAGACGCCGGTGACGGGTGGCGCCTGCAAGCTGCAATGGAAGGCTGACTGGGCGATGCGCTGGCACGCGCTCGGGGTGGATTACGAAATGTCGGGCAAGGATTTGATCGACAGCGTGCGGCTGTCCGGCAAGATCTGCCGCATCCTGGGCAGCGAGCCGCCGGCCGGCTTCACCTACGAGCTGTTCCTCGACGAGCAGGCGCAGAAGATCAGCAAAAGCCGCGGCAACGGACTGTCGGTGGAGGAATGGCTGCGCTACGCCCCGCCGGAAAGCCTGGCCCAGTTCATGTTCAACCAGCCCCAACGCGCCAAGCGGCTGCATTTCGATGTGATCCCCAGGGCGGTGGACGAGTACCTGGCCAACGCGACGCGCGTGCACGCTCAGGCCGAGGCGGAGCGCACGGTCAATCCGGCCTGGCATATCCATGGCGGGCAGGTGCCGCAGGAAGCGCACTCGCCGCTGTCGTTCGCCATGCTGCTGAACCTAGCCAGCGTGGTGAATGCCGAGACGCCCGACATCCTGTGGGGCTTCATCCGCCGTTACAACCCGGCCGCCAGCCCCGGGGAGATGCCGTTCCTGGCCGGGCTGGTGGAATACGCACTTGCGTACTACCAGGATTTCGTCCGCCCGACCAAGCGGTTCCGCGACCCCGAGCCGTTCGAGCGGATCGCCCTGGCCGATCTGGCGGCGTCGCTGCGGGCGCTGCCGGCCGAAGCGGACGGCGAGACCATCCAGAACGCCATCTACGAGGTCGGCAAACGCCACCCCTTCGCCGAGCTGCGCGCCTGGTTCGGCTGCCTGTACCAGGTGCTGCTCGGCCAGCAGGAAGGGCCGCGCTTCGGCCAGTTCGTGGCGCTGTACGGCACGGCTGAAACCATCCGGCTGATCGAGGACGCGCTCGCGCGGGCGCCGTCCTGAAGGAACGCGGAATGGGCGAGACGCTGAAGCGCGTACTGCGCCACCTGCCGGCGGTGCTCGGCCTGATGCTGCTGGGCGGCGCCATCTACGTCGTGCAGAAGGAGTTCCGCAACCTCAAGATCGAGGACATCGCGCGCGCGCTGGAGGCAATCCCCACCCGCACGCTGGCGATCGCCTTCCTCTGGAACCTGCTGTCGTACGGCATCCTGACCTTCTACGACCGGCTGGGCACCTACTATGCCGGCCGGTCGGTCAGCTACGGAAAGGTCGCCTTCGCCTCGTTCTGCGCCTATTCGCTCGCCCATAATCTCGGCTTCGCCGCGGTGTCGGGGGCGGCCGTGCGCTACCGGCTGTATGCGCATTGGGGGCTGACGCCGCTGCAGATCGCCAAGGTGGTGGGATTCTGCAGCCTCACCTTCGGGCTCGGCGGCATGGTGCTGGGCGGCATCGTGCTGTTCTTCGAGCCGGAGGCAGTGCCGTTCTTCGGCGCGTGGCTGCCGCTATGGGTGATGCACGCGTTCGGCGGCCTGCTATGGGCGATCGTGGCCGGCTACATCACCCTGTCGCGCCTGACCCGCGGCCGGATGCTGTTCGGCCACGAAATGGATCTGCCGGGCTGGCGGATGGCCATTCTGCAGGTGCTGCTGGCGACGGTGGACGTGGCGGTGACCGCGGCCATCATCTTCACGCTGCTGCCGCAGGCGCACGGGCTGACCTATCTGCGCTTTCTCGGCATTTACGTCGCCTCCTACACCGCCGGGCTGGCCGCCAACATTCCGGGCGGCATCGGCGTGTTCGACACCGCCATGCTGGTCGGCCTGTCGCCCTACCTGGAGCCGCCGCAAATCCTCGGCTCGATCGTGGTGTTCCGCCTGTACTATTACATCATCCCGCTGTTCCTGGCGGGTGGGCTGTTCGCCGGCAACGAGATCATGCTGCGCGGCCGTTCGGTGCTGCGGCCGGCGCCGGTTCCGCGCATCGTGCCGCCGGCGACGCGCTGGAGCGAACCGGACTTCGTGGTGGCCGCGATCACCGGGGCGGTGAGCATCTGCGGCGCCCTTCTGCTCTGCCTGGGCGTGGTGGAGCACCGGCCCGACTTCTCCTGGATCGATCCCGATTTCGCCGAAGCCGCGGCCGAGGCCAGCGAGTTCGTGCCCAGCCTGATCGGTGGCGCGCTGATGGTGTGCGCGGCGGGGATGGCGCAGCGGGTCACCCTGGCCTGGGGTACCACCATCGGCCTGCTGCTGCTGGCCGCCGCGTTCACGGTTGCCCAGAGCGAGCCGCTGTGGATTCCGGGCGTGCTGCTGCTGGCCGGGGTGCTGATCGTGCCCTTCCGCAGTGCCTTCTATCGCCACGCCAGGCTGCTCTCCGGCCCGATCGATGGCGCCATCGCGGCACCGCTGCTGATGCTCGCCGGCTGCATCCTGGCGCTGGCCGCCTTCGAGCGGCACGTGCGCTGGCTGGCGGATAATTCCTGGTGGGAGGTCGTGCTCTCGCCCGCCGTGCCGAATTCGCTGCGCGCCAGCGTCGCGTTCACCGTGGTGCTGGCGCTGCTGGCGCTGTGGGGGCTGTTGCGGCCCGCCCGGGTGCGCTTCCTGCACTGGGGGGCGGAGGCGCGGCTGCGCTATGCGGCGCTCGGCGCCATCCCGCCGGCCGAGGCGGACGGCATCGTCTGGGGCGAAGCCGAACGCTCCGGCATCCCGTTCCGCCGCATGGGTCGCGTGCTGCTGGGCATCGGCGACCCGGCCGGCGCGGAAAGCGACTGCATCTCGGCGATCTGGCGGCTACGCGACCTGGCGCGCCAGGAAGGGCTGGACCCGGCGATCTGGCGGGCCGGACGCACGCATCTGGAGGTGTACGCCGATCTCGGCCTGGCCGCCCTGCCGCTCGGCGCGAACGGGCTGCCGCTGGAGGATTGCGAGCATTGCGACGAACCGAACGCCATCCAGTACCTCGTCTGCAAGGCCGAACGCGACCTGTCGAACCTGCTGCCGCTGTTGCCGAAGCTGGCTCTGGCCGAGGCAGCGCAAGCCTGACGGAAAGGTAACCGGCCCGAAGCTTGATCTGGCCGGTCCGCGCGGGCAGGCTCACATCGTGAACAGGAACTTGCCAATGCTCGCCCGAACCGGACTCGACGCGCAGGAAGCGCTGGTTTGCACCATGGTACTGGTGGCCGCCACCGGCGGCGGCATTACCGATCGCGAGATCGGGGTAATGTCCGGCCTGGTGCAGACGCTACCGGTGTTCCGCGACTTCTCGACCGAGCGGCTGCGGGCCGCGACCGATGCCGCGGTCGGTCTGCTCGACGAGGAGGATGGGCTCGCCCACGCGGCGAAGCTGATCCGCGCCGCCCTCGAGCCACGACTGCGGGAGACCGCCTATGCGCTGGCCTGCGATGTGGTCGCAGCGGACCGCTTCGCACAGCAGGACTGCCTGCGGATGCTGGAGTTCATCCGCCACGAGCTGCATCTGGACCCGCTGGTCACCGCGGCCATCGAGCGGGGCGCCCGGGCACGCCACCAGCTCGTGTAATGACCAGGAGCCTGTGCAATAACCAAGCGACGCGCGCGACGGGAGCCGCCGGGGTGGCTCCCGTTGCGGTTCGGAACCTAAGCTTGCGTCAGGCGAGCTTGAGGTTGGTCGCGGCGGCCTTGCCGCGCTCCAGGGCAACGTCGTAGCTCACCTTCTGGCCCTCGTTCAGGCCGCGCAGGCCAGCTGCCTGGACCGCCGTGATGTGCACGAACACATCCTTGCCGCCATCCTGAGGCATAATGAAGCCGTAGCCCTTCGTGGTGTTGAACCACTTGACCGTGCCGATAGCCATAGCTGCGTCGTCTCCGCTGCAAGCGCCGCACAACAGCGCGCGGCGCGGACAACCGGGCCTTTGGACGTCTTGAAGGCACCCGATGGGTCGGAGGCGCAGCAAGCCTAGCCAAAATGCGATTGCGCTAGCAGCATGACCCGAATCAGGCAGCCGAGTCAATTACCCGCGCATGCCCCGGACGCAAAGTCACGCATAGTGAGACTCTGGACCAGGTTCAGACAATAGTGAAGCCCGCAGGTCAGAATTCCAGACTCCGGAAGGTTACAATGACGTAGGGCGGAGCCGGTTTCCCGGCTCCGCCCCTGTCGGCACGAACGCGTCAGCCTTGCGGCGTTCGCCAGTCTTAGAAATCCATATCGCCCATGCCGCCCATGCCACCCATGCCGCCGCCGGGGCCGCCGCCGGGGGGACCCTTCTTCTCCGGCCGCTCGGCGATCATGGCCTCGGTGGTCACCAGCAGGCCGGCGATCGAGGCCGCATCCTGCAGTGCCGTGCGCACGACCTTGGTCGGGTCGATGATGCCGGCCTTCACCAGGTCCTTGAACTCGGCGGTCTGGGCGTCGAAGCCCCAGTCGTACTCATCTTTTTCGAGCACCTTGCCGGAGATCACGGCGCCGTCTTCGCCGGCATTCTCGGCGATCTGGCGCAGCGGCGTCAGCGACGCCTTGCGGACGATCTCGATGCCGAAGCGCTGGTCGTCGTTGTCGGCCTTCAGCTTGGCGAGCACGTGGCTGGCACGGGCGAGAGCGACGCCGCCACCCGGCACGATGCCTTCCTCAACCGCGGCGCGGGTCGCATGCAGCGCGTCATCGACGCGATCCTTGCGCTCCTTCACCTCGACCTCGGTCGCGCCGCCGACGCGGATGACGGCAACGCCGCCGGCCAGCTTGGCCAGCCGCTCCTGCAGCTTCTCGCGATCGTAGTCCGAGGTGGTCTCCTCGATCTGCGCCCGGATCTGGTTACAACGGCCCTTGATGTCGTCCTTCTTGCCGTTGCCCTCGACGATCGTGGTGTTCTCCTTCTCGATGAGAACCTTCTTCGCCTTGCCAAGCATGGAAATGGTGACCGTCTCGAGCTTGATGCCCAGATCTTCGCTGATGACCTGGCCGCCGGTGAGGATGGCGATATCCTCCAGCATGGCCTTGCGGCGATCGCCGAAGCCCGGTGCCTTCACCGCCGCGACCTTCAGCCCGCCGCGCAGCTTGTTGACCACCAGGGTGGCCAGCGCCTCGCCTTCCACGTCCTCGGCGATGATCAGCAGCGGACGGCCGCTCTTGACCACTTCCTCAAGCAGCGGCAGCAGCGGCTGCAGGCCGGACAGCTTCTTCTCGTGGATGAGAATCAGCGGCTGGTCGAGTTCGGCGACCATCTTCTCGGCGTTGGTGATGAAGTACGGCGAGACGTAGCCGCGGTCGAACTGCATGCCCTCGACCACGTCGAGCTCAGTCTGGATGCCCTTGGCTTCCTCGACCGTGATCACGCCCTCGTTGCCGACCTTCTGCATCGCCTCGGAGATCATGCGGCCGATATCGGCCTCGCCGTTCGCCGAAATGGTGCCGACCTGGGCGGTTTCGGCCTGGGTGGTGATCTTCTTGGACTTCTTCTTCAGCTCCTCGACCAGGGCGGTGACCGCCTTGTCGATGCCGCGCTTGAGGTCCATCGGGTTCATGCCGGCGGCGACCGCCTTGGCGCCCTCGCGCACGATCGACTGCGCCAGCACCGTCGCGGTGGTGGTGCCGTCACCGGCGAGGTCGTTGGTCTTCGAGGCCACTTCGCGCACCATCTGCGCGCCCATGTTCTCGAACTTGTCGGCCAGCTCGATCTCCTTGGCGACGGTCACGCCGTCCTTGGTGATCCTGGGCGCGCCGAAGCTTTTGTCGATCACCACGTTGCGGCCCTTCGGGCCGAGCGTCACCTTCACCGCGTCGGCCAGGATATCGACGCCACGCAGCATACGCGCGCGGGCATCACCGCCGAAACGAACGTCTTTGGCAGCCATATGAGTGGTTCCCTTTAATTCAGTCAGTCTGGGGGCAGCGAGGAGAGAGGCTTACGCGGCCTTCTTCTTCGAGGCGCCGCCCTCGATGATGCCCATGATGTCGGATTCCTTCATGATCAACAGATCTTCCCCATCGATCTTGACTTCGGTGCCCGACCATTTGCCGAACAGCACGCGATCACCCGCCTTGACGTCGAGTGCCACGATCTGTCCCTGCTCGTTGCGCGCGCCCGGACCCGCCGCGATGACTTCACCCTCCTGGGGCTTCTCCTTGGCGGTGTCGGGAATGATGATGCCGCCGGCGGTCTTTTCTTCGGCATCGAGCCGCCGGACCACCACCCGGTCATGCAGGGGACGGAACTTCATGTGGATCGCTCCTGGATGTGTCGTGTGGAAGATATCTTCCCGTGAGTCTCCCCTTCGCCGGTCGCGCCGTTAGCACTCGCGACGAATGAGTGCCAGCGATCTAGGGGCTGCCGCCCGCGAAGTCAAGCGTTCGGCAGCACTCTCGGGTGTCGAGTGCCATTCATCTGATAACACTTGCTTTTTTCTTGCCGTTGCGCACCCGTCCCGTGCCATGCTGCAGCAAGCCGGGCAGCAGACCCGGGAAGCATGAAGTCGAGGAAAACGCCGCACCATGGCGTCAGCGAAAGGCACATACAAGGCACGGAGGCGTGAATGGCCGTCGAGACCCAGTTGCACAAGCAGTTGCAGGGATACCGCCTGACCACGGCGGAAATCCTGTACCACCTGCCCGATCATCCGGCGATGCTGCAATCCTACATCTGGCAGGAACTCGACATCGCGCCGCGCTTCCCGGTCTTGCACAATTTCCTCGACTTCTGGACCCGCGAGATCGAGGGCAAGCTGCATTCCGTCCGGGTCGCCTCGGTCGGCCTGATCCAGCCGGGGCGTTGGGAGCATGCCGCGCACATGATGTATCTGCACTAGGCAGATCGCGGTTTTTCCGGCCGCTTCACGGCTCGCCGGCATCGGCGGGCTTGCGGCCCGGCGGCGGCTGCGCCATCCCTGCGCAACCATGGGGATGCCGCAGCCTGCTGCCACGCCGACGCCGGTCCGTGCCCTGATCGGGCGGACCGGGGCCGCCGCCGTGCGGATGCGTTCTCGGCCGGAAGGTCCACCAGGCCATGGATGAATCCAGCCCCGGGGACGACCCGGCACCGCAAGCCACCCCGTCCTGGCGCGAGTTTTGGCGCCAGCGTCCCTGGCAATGGCGGCCGGCATGGCCAACCGGACCCGGCTGGCAAGCGGCCCGGCTTGCGGTCGTCTGGCTCGCCCGGGTCGCCGCCTCCCGCCCCTTTCTGCTGACGGTGCTGGCGATCGCCCTGTTCTGGCCCGGCATCACCCGCCTCCCGCCGCTCGACCGCGACGAATCGCGCTTCGCCCAGGCCGCCCTGCAGATGGTGGAATCGGGCGATGCCGTCGATATCCGCTTCCAGGACGCGCCACGCTACCAGCAGCCCCCCGCCATCTATTGGCTGCAGGGCGCCGCGGTATCGCTGCTGAGCCCGCCGGACCAGCGTGACATCTGGGCCAACCGGGTGCCCGGCGCGCTGGCCGCGGTGGCCGCGGTGCTGCTGACCAGCCACATCGCCGCGGTGCTGTATGGCGCCAATGCCGGCTTCCTCGCCGGGCTGCTGCTGGCGCTCTCGGTGCTGCTCGGTGCCGAGGCGCGCATCGCCACTATCGACGCCACCCTGCTGGCGGTGACCCTGGTGGCGCAGGCGGCGCTGCTGGATGTCTGGCGCCGCCGCGACCTCCCGCCGCCGCCTGCCGCAGCCGCGATCGCGCCCTGGGTTGCACCTGCCGTTTTCTGGGTCGCCATCGGCGTCGGGCTGCTGCTGAAGGGACCGCTGATCCTGGTGGTGACCTTCGGCACGCTGCTGGGCCTGGCGGTGGCGGAACGGCAGTGGCGCTGGATGCTGGCGCTGCAGCCATGGCTCGGCGCCAGCCTGATCCTGGCGATCGTGCTGCCCTGGGTGGTCGGCATCGTCGGCATCAGCGGTGGCGCGTTCTTCGCCGGCGCGCTCGGCGACAACCTGCTGGGCAAGCTCGCCCACGGCCAGCAGGGACACGGATTTCCCCCCGGCACCTTTCTGCTGCTGTTCCTGCTGACTTTCTGGCCGGGCTCGCTGTTCGCCGCGCGGGCGCTGCCCTGGGTGTGGTCCACACGGCGCACGCCCGAAACGCGTTTCCTGCTCGCCTGGATCGTGCCCGCCTGGGTCGTGTTCGAGGCGGCGGCGACCAAGCTACCGCACTACGTGCTGCCGACCTACCCGGCGATCGCAGCACTTGCGGCCGGCGCCATCTGCACGCCCGGAAGCTGGCGCCTCGGCCGCATCGGCCGTGTACTGGCGCGTGGTTACCGTGTGCTCTGGCTGATCACCGGTCTGGCGTTGGCGCTGGCCGGACCGGTGCTGCTGGTGTGGCTGGAGCACCGCCTCGTCTGGCTGACAGTGCTGCCCGCCCTGGTGGCCATCATTCTGCTGGTCAACGCCTCCCGTCAGGTGCGGCGGGCCGCACCGATCGCGGCGCTGGCCTGCGCCGGGCTGGCGGCGCTGACGATCTCGCTGTCCACCTGGCTGCAGGTGCTGCCCGCCCTGCACGCGATCTGGCTGAGCCCGCGCATCGCCGCCGCGGTAACAACGCTGCGCCCCTGCCCGGACAGCGTGCTCGCCTCCGCCTCCTACGCCGAGCCGAGCCTGGTGTACCTGGTGGGCCGCACCACCAAGCTGATCGGGCCGGCGCAGGCGGCGGAGTTCCTGCATGAGCAACCGGCCTGCGGGCTGGCGCTGATCGACGCCCGCGACGAGGCCGCGTTCGCCGGCCGCGCCCACGCCCTGGGCATCGTGCCACGGGCGCTGACGCGCATCGACGGCCTCAATTACACAACCGGGCGCCGGCTGGCGCTAACCCTCTACACCGCCTCCCCGCCACCGCGCGACACCAGCCCGCACGCGGCGCAGCGTCCCTAGGCGACGCCCGCGAACAGCACCGAAATCCGTCGCATCCCGCCATTTTCGCCGGCCGGCTCTGTTTACCCGGCGCCGGGACCTATATTGAGGCGCATGCGCTTCGACGTCCGGGACTTCCAGGCTGGCGGCGACCCCGAAACGGTCCGGCACACAAGCCGCGCGGGAAAGCTGGCGATCGTCCGCCCGGCGCGGATGCCATGAGCACCGATTCGCTGCAACCGGGCCGCGTGGCCGTCGGCGTGTTCGGCGCCGAGAGATGCCTGTTGGCTCATACCGGCGATCTCGCCTGCCTGCTCGGCCTGCCGCCGCACATGGTGGTCCCCGGCCAGCCGCTCGCCGCCCTGCTCGGCCATCTGGACCCATCGGCCACGACCCTTGCCCTGCCCTCCGCGCTGCAATGCCGCACCTTCGATGGCCGCCTGCTCCACCTGACCGCCGAACCGCTGTCCGACGGCGGCTGGTCGCTCGCCGTGATCGACGCCACCGCCGCCCATGCCACGACCGCGTCGCTGCGCGAGGCCCGCGAGACCGCCGAGGCCGGCGCGCGCGCCAAGGCACGCTTCCTGGCCACCATGAACCACGAGCTGCGCACGCCACTGAACGCGGTGATCGGTTTCGCCGAAACCCTGGCGCATGACGCGGTGCGCCCCGGACCCAGGCCCGACCCCAAGGAAACCGAGGAATACGCCCTGCATATCCGCGATGCCGGGCGGCACCTGCTGACCCTGATCGACGACATCCTCGACCTGGTCCGCATCGATTCGGGCGCCTTCGAACTGGCCGCCGATACGATCGATGCAGGCCGGCTCGTGCAGTCGGCGGTGCGCGCGACCGAAGCGGCGGCGCAGAACAGCGGGCTCGTCATGACCGTGCGTGACGAGACCGTGCATAACCGGACCGGCGGTACCCGGCTGCGCGCCGACGAGCGCCGGCTGCGCCGCCTGCTCGGCCACCTGCTCAGTAATGCGCTCAAGTTCACCGGCCGCGGCGGCAATGTGTTCGTCGCGGCCCGGCTGGACGAGGCCGGCGATGTTCGCATCGAGGTGCGCGACACCGGCGCCGGCATGGCACCCGAGGATTTGCAGCGCGTGCTGCAACCGTTCCACCAGCTCGATACCCGCCTCGCCCGCCGCGCCGGCGGCGCCGGCATCGGCCTGCAGCTCAGCCGCGCCATCGCCGAGGCGCATGGCGGCGCGTTGCTGCTGGACAGCACCCCCGGCAGCGGCACCACCGCCACGTTGCTGTTGCCGCGCACGCGCGTGATCGAGCCTTTCCCGTCCCTCCAGCCTGCGCAGGTACAGCCATGACGGCCGATGCGACCGTTCTCGACACTCCCCTCGCCGTCACCGACCGGCTGTTTTTCGAGCGCGACGGCGCCACCCTGGACCAGGACACCGCCGCGCGCCTCACCCGCGACGCGCTGGCCGCCGGCGATGATGGCGAGCTGTATCTGGAATACCAGGAAAGCGAATCGATCAGCCTGGACGATGGCCGCATCCGCAGCGCCGGGTTCGACACCACGCTGGGCTTCGGCCTGCGGGCGGTCGCCGGCGAGGCGACCGGCTATGCCCATTCCGGCGAACTCAGCGAACCGGCGCTGCGGCGCGCCGCCGCCACCGTCGGCGCGGTGTCCGCCGGCCATTCCGGCATCGCCGCCGAGCCGCCGCGCGCCACCAACGCCCGCCTGTATTCCGACGCCAATCCGCTGACCGGCATGGCGTTCGGCCAGCGCACCGGGCTGCTCGCCGAAATCGACACCTATGCCCGCGGACGCGATCCGCGCGTGAAGCAGGTGATGGCCTCGATCTCGGGGTCGTGGCAGGCGGTGCAGATCATCCGCGCCGACGGACGGCGGGTGGCCGATCTGCGGCCGCTGGTGCGCCTGAACGTCTCGGTCGTGGTCGAGCAGGACGGACGGCGCGAGACCGGCAGCACCGGCTGCGGCGGCCGGTTCGGCTATGAGCGCATTCTCGATGAAGGGCACTGGCGCGGCGCGGTGGACGAAGCACTGCGCCAGGCGCTGGTCAACCTGGACAGCCGCCCGGCCCCGGCCGGCGAGATGGAGGTGGTGCTCGGCCACGGCTGGCCCGGCATCCTGCTGCACGAGGCGATCGGCCATGGGCTGGAGGGCGATTTCAACCGCAAGAAAACTTCGGCCTTCTCCGGGCTGCTGGGTCAGCGTATCGCCGCCCCCGGCGTGACGGTGGTGGACGACGGCACCCTGCCGGACCGGCGCGGCAGCCTGACCGTGGACGACGAGGGCACGCCGACCAGCCGCACCGTGCTGATCCAGGACGGTTACCTGCGCGAATACCTGCAGGACCGGCTGAACGCGCGCCTGATGGGCACGCGCGCCACCGGCAACGGCCGCCGCCAATCGCACGCCCATGCGCCAATGCCGCGCATGACCAACACCGTCATGCTGGCCGGGCCGCATGACCCCGCGGAGATGATCCGCTCGGTGAAGCACGGGCTCTATGCGGTGAATTTCGGCGGCGGCCAGGTGGACATCACCTCCGGGAAATTCGTCTTCACCGCCAGCGAGGCCTACCTGATCGAAGACGGCCGCGTGACCAACCCGGTGAAAGGCGCCACGCTGATCGGCAACGGACCGGACGCGCTGACCCGGGTGGAGATGATCGGCAACGATATGGAACTCGACCCCGGCGTGGGCACCTGCGGCAAGAACGGCCAGGGCGTGCCGGTGGGGGTGGGGCAGCCTACGCTTAAGCTGAGCGGGCTGACTGTGGGTGGAACTGCGGCATAGAAAGTAAGCAAGGCCAGGGGCTCGGCCCTTGGCGGGTCCAGGGCAGAGCCCTGGCCTTGCTTACTTCGCCTGCACCGCCGGCGTTCCGGTCGCGCCGGACGGCGGTTTACCGTGCCCGGCGACCAGCATCCACACAAAGCCCGCCATGGCGATCGCGGCAATGACCAGGACGATGCGGAACCACATTTTCTTGTCTCCGAATTTCAGTTCATTACTGTCGGGTCGGGTGTGTGGTTAACCACGGCGACCCTCCGGCAGCGCAACCAGTCTAATCGGCATCGTGCCGGATGTCACAATCCCCGCTTTATCCAGGCCTCGTAACGCGCCCGGGTCTCGGCGCTGGGTGGATACAGGCCGGGCAGCGCCGCGCCGTTTTCCACCTCGGTCATGATCCAGCCCTCCAGCCGCTCCTGCTCCACCGCGGCGGCAACCACGGCCTCCGCCAGCGCCTGCGGAATCACCACCGCGCCGTCCTGGTCGGCCACTACCACATCGTCGGGAAACACCGCCACGCCGCCGCAGCCGATCGGCCGTTGCCAATCGACGAAGGTGAGCCGCGCCACCGAGGGCGGCGCGGCGGCGCCGCGGCACCACACGGCAAACCCCGTCCCGAGCACGCCGGAGAGGTCGCGCACCACCCCGTCGGTCACCAGCCCGGCCACGCCGCGGCGGGCCATGCGGGCGCACAGGATGTCGCCGAAAATGCCCGCGTCGGGGGTGCCCAGGGCGTCCACCACGGCGATGCAGCCGGCCGGCATCGCCTCGATCGCCGCCCGGGTGGAGGTCGGCGAGGACCAGGATTCCGGGGTGGCCAGGTCCTCGCGGGCCGGCACGAAGCGCAGCGTGAAGGCGCGCCCGACCAGACGAGGCTGGCCGGGGCGCAGCGGCACGGTGCCGCGCATCCAGACGTTGCGCAGGCCCTGTTTGAGCAGCACGGTGGTCAGCGTCGCCGTCGAGACGCCCGACAGGGCAGCGGCGATGCGGGGATCGAGCGACATACGGTTTTCTCCTCCGGTCCGGCGGACAACGTGCCGGAAATGTCCGCACAGGCGAAGTGGGGCGGCCCCTGGCCTTCCGGCCGCCGCGGACGCATACTTCTCGCATGCCGCAACGATTCTCCTTCCTGTCCCTGGCCCGTGGTGCCCTGGACGGGCATCGTTCCTGGCCCGAGCAATGGCGTTCGCCCGACCGTCCGGACGCCGACTACGACGTGGTCATCGTCGGCGGCGGCGGGCACGGCTTGGCGACGGCGTATTATCTGGCCGCGGAATTCGGCGTGCGGCGGGTCGCCGTGGTGGAAAAGGGCTGGATCGGCGGCGGCAACACCGGGCGCAACACTACCATCGTACGGTCCAACTACCTGTATCCCGAGAGTGCCGCGCTGTACGACCATGCGCTGAAGCGATGGGAACATCTGTCCACCGCGCTGAACTACAACGTCATGTTCAGCCCGCGCGGGGTGCTGATGCTGGCGCATTCGGTGCATGACGAGCAGGTGTTCCGCCGCCATATCTGCGCCAACCGGCTGGCCGGCATCGACAATGAATGGCTCACCCCGGCGCAGGCGAAAGCCTTCTGCCCGCCGCTGACCCTGGCGCCGGATGTGCGTTATCCGGTGACCGGCGCGGCGCTGCAACGGCGCGGCGGCACTGCACGGCATGATGCGGTGGCCTGGGGTTTCGCCCGCGCCGCCAGCGCGCGCGGCGTGGACATCGTGCAGAACTGCGAGGTCACCGGCATCGACCGGGACGCGGGTGGCGCGGTGACCGGCGTGCAGACCAGCAAAGGTCCGGTGCGGGCGCCGCGCATCGGCGTGGTCGCGGCCGGCCACACCAGCGTGGTCATGGCCATGGCCGGACTGCGCATGCCGCTGGAAAGCTATCCACTGCAGGCGCTGGTGAGCGAGCCGGTCAAGCCGGTGTTCCCCTGTGTCGCCATGTCCAACGCGGTGCACGCCTATGTCAGCCAGTCCGACAAGGGCGAACTGGTGATCGGCGCTGGCACCGACCAGTACATCTCCTACAGCCAGGCCGGCAGCCTGCAGATTCTGACGCAAACGCTGGAGGCGATCTGCGAGCTGTTTCCCACCTTCCGGCGCCTGCGCATGCTGCGCGCCTGGGGCGGCATCGTCGATGTCACGCCGGACCGCTCGCCCATCATCGGCGGCACGCCGGTACCGGGCCTGTTCGTGAATTGCGGCTGGGGCACCGGCGGCTTCAAGGCGACGCCCGGATCGGGCCATGTGTTCGCCGCCACGCTGGCGCGCGGTGAGCCGCACCGGCTCGCGGAGCCGTTTTCGCTCGACCGGTTTTCCACCGGCCGCCTGATCGACGAAGCGGCGGCCTCCGCGGTGGCGCACTGACATGCTGCTGATCCCCTGTCCGCATTGCGGCGACCGGCCGGAGATCGAGTTCCGCAATTGCGGCGAGGCCGGCATCGTGCGGCCCACCGCGGCGGACGATGCCGCCTGGACCGCGTTCCTGTACCTGCGCAGCAACCCGCGCGGCCTGCATGCCGAGCGATGGCGCCATGTGCATGGCTGCGGCCGTTTTTTCACCCTGCACCGCCACACCGTCAGCGACCGTTTCGAGAGCGCGCCATGAGCCGCCTGCCGACCGGCGGGCGCATCGACCGCTCGCGCCCGCTGCAGTTCAGCTTCGATGGACGCCAGCTTGAGGGTTTTGCCGGCGACACGCTGGCCTCCGCGCTGCTGGCGAACGGCGTCACCGTGGTCGGGCGCGGGACAAAATATCATCGCCCGCGCGGCATCCTCACTGCCGGACCGGAGGAGCCGAACGCCCTGGTCGAGATCGACCGCGGTGGCGGACGGCGCGAGCCGAACACCCGCGCCACGATGCAGCCTTTGTTCGACGGGCTAGTGGCGCGCAGCCAGAACCGCTTTCCCTCGCTGCGGTTCGACGCCGCCGCGCTGGCGGGGCTGGCGGCACCACTGCTGCCGGCCGGTTTTTACTACAAGACGTTCCTGTCGCCGCGTGGCTGGCACCATCTGTGGGAACCGGTGCTGCGCCGCCTCGCCGGGCTGGGCCGCGCACCGGACGCGCCCGACCCCGATCGTTACGCCAACCGCTATGCCCATTGCGACGTGCTGGTGGTCGGCGCCGGCCCGGCGGGCCTCGCCGCCGCCCTGGCCGCGGCTGAAACAGGCGAACGGGTCATCCTGTGCGACGAGCAGGCCGAGCCCGGCGGCTGGCTGCTGTCCGATCCACAGGAGAGCATTGACGGCCAGCCGGCCTGGACCTGGCTCGACGATGCCGTCGCCACGCTGCGCGCCCATCCGCGGGTACGCGTGCTCACGTCCACCACCGCGTTCCATTACGGGCTGCAGAATTTCCTGGCTCTCGCCGAGATCCTTCCCGAAGGCAGCCGCCTCCGCGAGCGTCTGTGGCAAATACGGGCGAAACGCGTGGTGCTCGCCACCGGCGCGATCGAGCGCAAGCTGCTGTTCCACGGCAACGACCGGCCCGGGGCGATGTTCGCTTCGGCGGCCCGCACCTGGCTCAACCGCTACGCCGTGTTGCCCGGGCGGCGGGCGGTGCTGGCGGCAAGCCACGATTCCGGCTGGCAGTCGGTGTTTCAACTGCAGGATGCCGGCGCCGAAATCGCGGCGATCGTCGATTGGCGCGCCGCCCCGCCGCCGCCCCTGCTCGAAGAAGCGGCCCGGCGCGGCATCGAGGTGCTGGCCGGCCACGGCGTCACCGCGCTGCCGGACGGAATGCTGGCCATGCCGCGCGCGGCGGACGGCACCCTCATCCGTAACCGCACCCGGACGCTGTTTTGCGATCTTGTCCTCATGGCCGGCGGCTGGACGCCCACCGTGCACCTGTTCTCGCAATCACGCGGCCGGCTGCGGTGGGACGACGCGGCCGACGCGTTCCTGCCGGGCGAGCCGGCGCAGAATGTGGTGTGCATCGGCGCCTGCCGCGGCACCGATGACCTCGCCGCCTGCATCGCCGAAGGCCAGGCCGCCGGCGCGGGCACGTCCCTGCCGCCGCGCGTGCAAAGGGCGGGCGGTCTGGCGGTGCGCGCGGCGGTGACGGGCGCGGACGGGCGCAGCTTCGTCGATCCGCAGAACGACGTGACGGCCGACGACATCCGGCTGGCGGTGCGGGAGGGTTTCCGCTCGATCGAGCACGTCAAGCGCTACACCACCACCGGCATGGCGACCGATCAGGGCAAGATCGCCAACATGGTCGGCCTCGCGGTGGTCGCCGATACGCTGGAGCGGGCGATTCCGGAGGTCGGGATCACCACCTTCCGCGGGCCCTATACCCCGGTCAGTTTCGGCACCCTCGCCGGCCGGCATCGCGGCGTGCTGTTCGAGCCAATCCGCACCCCGCCGCTACATGATTGGGCGGCGGCCCAGGGCGCGGTGTTCGAGCCGGTCGGGCTGTGGCAGCGCGCCCGGTATTTTCCCCGCCCCGGCGAGGACATGCAGGCGGCGGTCGCCCGCGAATGCCGCGCCGTGCGCGGCGCCGCCGGCATTTTCGATGCGTCCACCCTCGGCAAGATCGAGGTGGTGGGACCCGACGCCACCACCTTCCTCGAGCGCATCTATGTCAATGCGCTGGCAAACCTCGCGCCCGGGCGCTGCCGCTACGCCCTGCTGCTGCGCGAGGACGGTTGCATCGCAGATGACGGCATCATCGGCCGCCTCGCCGCCGACCGCTTCCATGTCACCACCACCACCGGCGGCGCCGCCAGCGTGCTGCACATGATGGAAGATTACCTGCAGACCGAATGGCCCGATCTGCGTGTCTGGCTGACCTCCACCACCGAGCATTGGGGCGTCATCGCGGTGCAGGGTCCGCGCTCCGGCGAAGTCATCGCGCCGCTGGTGGAGGGGATCGACCTCGCCGCGCTGCCGCCCATGGGCGTGGCGTGCTGCACCGTCGCCGGCATCGGCGCGCGCCTGTTTTCGGTCGGTTTCACCGGCGAGCGCGGCTTTGAAATCAACGTCCCCGCCGGCCACGCGCCGGCGGTGTGGCAGGCCGTGCTGCAGGCAGGCGCGCCCCACGGCATCACGCCGTACGGCACCGAGGCCATGCACGTGCTGCGCGCCGAGCGCGGATACATCATCGTCGGCCAGGAGACCGACGGCACGGTGACGCCCGACGATGTCGGCCTGGGCCGGTTGATCGGGAAAAAGAAAGCGGATTTCATCGGCAAGCGGTCGCTGGACCGCCCGGACATGCGCACCACCGGCCGCCGGCAGTTGGTCGGCCTGCTGCCCATCGATGCAACCGTGCCGGAAGAAGGCGCGCAACTGGTCATCGCGCCGGGATCGGCCACGCCGCTCGGCCATATCACCTCGGCCTATGCCAGCCCCACGCTCGGCCGCCCGATCGCGCTCGGTCTGCTGCAATCCGGCCGCGTCCGCATCGGCACCAGCGTGTTCGCGCTCGGCTCAACCGGCACGGCGGCGCCGGTAAAAGTCGTCTCGCCGATGTTCACCCAGCCGGCCGGGGAAGGTGAGAATGGCTGAGACAATCATCGAGACCCTACCCCCTGGCACCAGGCTCGCCCTGCGCGCCGCCCCCGAACCGGCGGCGCGCCTGTCCGGCGCCTTCGGGGTGGTGCTGCCGCCACCGCTGCTCACCGCCGCCCACGGCGGCAAGCGCGCCGCCCTGCGCCTCGGCCCTGACGACATCCTGCTGCTGGCCGAGGAGGGCGCAGCGGCTTCTCTGCTGCAGGCCCTCGCCGCCGTGCCGGGGGCCGGCCCGGTGTCGCTGACCGACATCAGCCATGGTCAGATTGCCCTGCGCATCACCGGCCCGCAGGCCGGCGAACTGCTGAACGAAGGCTGCCCGCTCGACCTCGATCCGGCCACCTTCCCGCCCGGCGCCTGCACCCGCACGCTGTTCGGCAAGGCCGGCATCGTGCTGTGGCGCACCGGCGCGGCGGTGTTTCATGTCGAGGTGGCGCGGTCCTTCGCGCCCTATCTGCGCGCGCTGCTGGACGAGGCCGCCGCCGACCTCGCCTGAACGCCGATCTCGAATGAACGACGGCCCTACCGGGTCTGCTGAATCGCCGACAGCACCCAGCGGCCGCCTGGAGCCCGCAGAAACGTCCAGATCTCGGTGGCCTGGGTGCGGCGCACCGGATCGCCGTCCACCACGCGTCCCGACCCGTCGACGGTTACGTCGATCATCGAGAAGCGCATTGCCACCGTCGCATATTCGCGGCCTTGCTCCGCCCAGGCCTCCGACAGGTCGCCCTGTTCCAGCTTCACGGCGGACACCGTGTTGCGCACGCCGCGGCTGGTCTGCTCGGCCAGTTGCTCGGCGAAATAGCTGGCCATCTCCGGTGTCGCGATCGCGCGCAGCGTGCCCAGGTCGTGGTTCGACCAGGCGGCCTGGATGGCCTGCAGCAACTGCTCGAATGCCTGGAAATCGGCCGGAAGAATGCGCACCGCCTGCAGCACCGGCCCGCTGCCGCCGCCGCCCGGCATCGCCCCCCCTGGCGCACTGCCGGGGGCGCCAAGGCGGGAGAGCAGGCTCGGCCCGGCGAAGGCCGGAGCCGCGCCGCGGAAGAACCGGCGGAACAGGAACCGCGCGAGCACCACCAGCAGGAAAACCTGCAGCAGGAGGCCGAGGAACCCGCCGACACCCGAGACACCGCCGAACAACCCGCTGCCAAACAGCAGCCCGCCGATGCCGGCGCCGATCAGGCCGCCCATCAGGCCGGACATGAACGATGAACGCGGCGCGCCGTAGGCCGGCGACGGCGCCATGCCGGGCGTGCCGTAGGACGGGGCCGGCTGCGGGGTCATGCTGCGCTGCAGCGGCGCCGCCGAGGGCGCCGTGTTGGTCGGCGTCGGGATCGAAAAGGTCTGGCTGCCCCGGCTGCCCATCGAGGCACCGGCGCCGGAGCTGCTGGCCCCGGCCCGCGCGAAGGCAAGCCCGGGCGCAAGTGCCAGCGACAGGACGGCGACGCCGGCGATCAGAAAGGAGGTGCGACGCATGGGGTGCTCACAGATGCTCTGGCCGAATCGACGATATGGGGACGTACCGGATGCAACTGTAGGGGGTATCAGGCTCCTGCCAAGGTCATTCCGTCCACCCGGACCGTCGGCGAGTCGGTTCCGCGCCGGAATACCAGGTCGTTGGCCGGCACCAGGGCGGCAAACATCTCCGGCAGGGTGCCGGCGATCGTCACCTCGGCCACCGGCTCGGCCAGCACGCCGTCGCGGATCATGAATCCCGCGGCCCCGCGGCTGTAATCGCCGGTGACCATGTTGATGCCCATGCCGATCAGCTCGGTCACGTAAATCCCTTCGCGGATATCGGCCATCAGCTCGGACGGGCTGAGTGTCCCGGGCCGGAGGAACAGATTGCTCGCCGCCGGGCTGGGCGGGCCGCCGGTGCCGCGACTGGCATGGCCGGTGGATTGCAGGCCGAGCTGGCGGGCGCTGCGCGAATCCAGCAGCCAGCTCAGCAGCACCCCGTCCTCGATCAGGGTCCGTTCATGGGTCGGCACGCCCTCGCCGTCGAACGGGCGGGAGCGCAGGCCGCGGCGGCGGCGCGGGTCGTCCACCACCGCGATGCCGGGGGCGAAAATCCGCTGGCCCATGCGGTCCTTGAGAAAGCTGGTGCCGCGCGCCACCGAGGCGCCGTTGATCGCGCTGGCGAAATGGCTGATCAGGCCGCCGGCCACGCGCGGATCGTAGATCACCGGGATCTTTCCGGTCTTCGGCCGCGCCGGGTTCAGCCGCGCCACCGCCCGCTCGCCGGCGGTGCGGCCGATCTTCGCCGCATCGTCCAGATCGGCCAGGTGCACGGCGGTCGCATAGTCGTAGTCGCGCTGCATGGCGGTGCCGCTGCCGGCCAGGACCGACGCCGACACCGAATGGCTGGAGCGGCTGAACCGCCCGGCAAACCCGGCCGAGCTGGCCAGCACGATCACGGTGCGGCCGTAGCCGGCATCGGCGCCCTCGGAATTGGTCACCCCCGGCACCGCCAGCGCCGCCGCCTCGGCGGTGGCCGCGCGGGCAATCAGAATCTCCGCATCCGGCTCGGCCGGGTCGTCGAGTTCCAGCGGCGCGGCATCGTCCGGCGCGGTGGCGAGTTCGGCAAGTCCGGCATACGGGTCTTCCGGCACCACCCGCGCCATCGCCACCGCCCGCTCGGCCAGCAGGGCGAAACCGGCCGGGTCCACCGAGCTGGACGACACCACCGCCTGCTGCCGGCCGACGAACACGCGCAACCCGAGGTCGCGGTTCTCGGCACGTTCCAGATGTTCGGTATGGCCAAACCGAAGCTGCACGCCCAGCGAGGTGCCGGCGATCAGCAACGCATCCGCTTCATCCGCGCCGGCGGCGCGGGCGCGGGCAATCAGGTCGCTGAGCAGATTGAGATCATCCATGGCCGCGCGCCTTACGCCGCCAGCCGGTCGGCGATCGCCGGCAGCCCCGGCACATGGCCCGCCGGACCCAGCGAGGCAAGTGTGGGTGCGGCCCGGAACAACCGCACCGCGGCCCGGGCGATATCGGCCAGCGTCACCGCCTCGATCCGCCGCACGGTCTCGGCGGTGGGGATCACCCGGCCGAATACCTGCATTTGCCGGGCAAGCTGCTCGCAGCGGCTGCCGGTGCTCTCCAGCGACATCAGCAGCCCCGCCTTTACCTGGGCGCGCGCCCGCGCGAGTTCCGCCTCGGACACTTCGGTCTGCACCTTCTGCAGTTCGCCCAGCGTCACCGGAATCAGCTCGGCCGCCTCGCTCTCGCCGGTGCCGGCGTAGATGGCGAACACGCCGCTATCCATGTACGGCGCGGTGAACGAATAGATGGAATAGACCAGCCCGCGCTTCTCGCGCACTTCCTGGAACAGCCGCGACGACATCCCCCCGCCCAGCAGGGTGGACAGCAGCATCACCGGGTAGAAATCCGGGTCGGCATAGGACACCGACGGGAAGCCGAGCACGATATGCACCTGGTCGAGGTCGCGCGCCTCGCGGAATTCGCCGCCGCGATACAGGCCGGGCACCGCCAGCGGCGCCGGAGTGCGCGGCAGGTCGGCGAAGTGCCGCTCCACCAGCTCCAGCACGGTTTCGTGGCGCAGATTGCCGACCGCTGCCACCACGGTGTTCGAAGTGGTGTAGTGACGGCGCATGTAGCCCATCAGCATGTCGCGGGTAGCGGCCTGGATGCGCTCCTCGGTGCCCAGCACCGGCCTTCCCATCGGCTGGGCGGGATAGGCTGCCTCCTGGAAATGGTCGAAAATAATATCGTCCGGGGTATCGTTGGCCTGGCCGATCTCCTGCAGGATCACGCCGCGCTCGCGCTCCACCTCGGCTGGCTCGAAGCTAGAATGGCTGAGGATGTCGCCGACGATGTCGGCGGCGAGCCCGAGATCCTCCTTCAGCGCCTTGATGTAGAACGCGGTCTGCTCGCGGGCGGTATAGGCGTTCATGTGCCCGCCGACCGCCTCGATCTCCTCGGCGATGGCAGCCGCGCTACGCCGCTCGGTGCCCTTGAAGGCCATGTGCTCGAGGAAATGCGAAATGCCGTTCTCCTCGGCCAGCTCGTGGCGGGTCCCGGCCGCCACATAGGCGCCGAACGAGATGGTCTCCACCCGCTCCATCCGCTCGGTGACCACGGTCAGGCCGGAGGGCAGGCGAGTCAGACGGATCGCGCCCCCGTCGAGGGTAGTGGTCTCGCTCATGCAGCGTTCCTTAAAACGGTGGCCCGTACCACGGCCTCGATTGCGGCGAGGTTATTTGGTGCGCGCTGATATTTTTCCACCCTCTCATATAGGTCGGCCAGGCGCGACGGCAGGGGGGGGCGGATGCTGGTGGCGCGTTCAATGGCGTCGGGGAATTTGGCCGGATGGGCGGTGGCCATGGCGACGGTCGGGACACCAGGGGTGGGTTGCGCCCGCGCCGCGGCAATGCCGACCGCCGAGTGCGGATCGGCGAGGTAGCCGCAGGCCGCGTGCAGCCGGCGGATTTCCGCCAGCGTTCCCGCGTCGTCGAGCGAAAACCCCTTGAACAGGTTGGTCGCGCGGCGCCAGGCGTGCTCGGGCACGGGCATCCGCCCGCCGGTGCGGAACGCGGCCATGACGCCAGCGGTGGCGGCGGCGTCGCGGTCCAGCATTTCGAACAGCAGGCGCTCGAAATTGGAGCTGACCTGGATGTCCATGCTGGGCGACAGCGAGGGCTCGACGCCGCGGATCGACATGTCGTTGGCGGCCAGGAAGCGCGCCAGAATGTCGTTGCGGTTGGACCCGACCACCAGCCGCGCCACCGGCAGGCCCATGCGCCGCGCCGCCCAGGCCGCCAGCACATTGCCGAAATTGCCGGTTGGCACGGCGAAGGCGACCTCCCGGTCCGGCGCCCCCAGCGCCAGGGCGGCCGCCACGTAATAGGGAATCTGGGCGGCGATGCGCGCCCAGTTGATGGAATTCACCGCCGCGAGAAGGTATTCGCGCCGGAACGGGGCGTCGGCGAACATTGCTTTCACCAGGTCCTGGCAGTCGTCGAAGCTGCCGTCCACCGCCACGTTGGTCACGTTGGGCGCCAGCACCGTGGTCATCTGCCGGCGCTGCACCTCGCTGGTGCGCCCGTCCGGATGGAGGATGACGATGTCGATCCGGTCGCGCCCGGCGCAGGCCTCGATGGCGGCCGAACCGGTATCGCCGGAGGTGGCGCCGACGATGGTGACGCGGGACTCCCGCTCGGTCAGCACATGGTCGAACAGCCGCCCGAGCAGCTGCATGGCCATGTCCTTGAAGGCGAGCGTGGGGCCATGGAACAGTTCACAGACGAACAGGTCGTGGTCGAGCTGGACCAGCGGCACCACCGCGGGGTGGCCGAACCCGGCATAGGCTTCGTGGCACAGGCGCTGCAGGGTGGCGAAGGGAATGCACGTGCCGACGAAGGCGTTCATCAACCTGGCGGCCAGCTCGGCATAGGGCAGGCCGCGCAGAGCGCGCCAGTCGGCGTGGGTCAGGCTGGGCCAGGATTCGGGCACATACAGGCCGCCATCCTCGGCCAGCCCCGCCAGCAGCACGCCGGAGAAATCGCGCACGGGCGCCTGCCCGCGGGTGGAGACGTAGCGCATGGTCGGAAACCCCGTGTGGTCTGGCCGTCCTGCGTTTCTGGGCCAGGACGGGCCGGGGATCAACCTGCACCGCCATGTGGCAGGGCCGGGTGTGGCAACAGTGTCGAGAGCCGCTTCGGCGGTCGCATGAATAAGCGAATACCGGGCGCCCTGGGTATTGGGTCCGCGGCAGCAGAGCAGCCCGCTACCACCACCATGCGACGGGTCTGTGAAATCGTTCTGACAATATTTTGAGCAGCCGGACGCCGAAGCTGGCCGTGTAAATTCACATTCACGCGACTGCAACCAGACGCTGGAGATTATCTATCTGATTGTGGACGATTTACACAAGAATGGCGCCGAAGCTACATGCTGAATGCTGCAATTCGCGGTTGTCTCGGCTGTCGTGGGATGGCAAGGAGCGGCTCAGAGGAAATCACGAGTGATCGGCGGCCTCCGCGGAAAGTACGGCCCTGGGCCCGTTTCCCTGGTGTTGACAGTGTACCCGCCAAGTCCGTTCGCCGGGCGAGGCACATGTCGCGGAGGCCGGTCCAGCCAACCGAGCCCGTTCCTTAAGACGAAGGATAACTGACATGACCGAAACGACAACGACCGCCGACGCGGCCGCACAGCAGAAAAGTGCTTCGGCCCTTTTCGCCTCGGTTCTCAATTCGGGCGCCGATCCCCTGCTGAAGGCGCAGGCCGATCTTCTGGTCAGCGCCGAAACGACCGTGACCGATTGGCTGCGCCGGCGCCAGGAGGCGGTGGCGGAGACCCAGAATCTGGTGTCTCGCCTGCGCACGAGCAGCGATCCGGCCGAGCTTCTGAAGGCGCAGCAGGAGTGGGTGTCGGGCGCGTTCCGCCGCCTGAGCGCCGACGCGGCTGCATACCAGTCCGCCACGCAGCACATCGTGGATCGGGCCAGGACCTGGTTCCCGCTGGTCGCGGGGAACGAGGGCAACGGCGCATCGGAGCCCGCGTCGGAATCTGCTGAGACGACGCGCACCTCGGGCAGGTCGTTGCGGGTTGCCAACAGGGGCGAGTAACCCCGAAACGCCTCCCCCGTCATGACCGGATGTTCCGGCCATGACGGGCTGGAGGGGCTGCCTCATCTCATAATGGCGCCGTGCGAATGAGCGGTTCGCCGGCAAGCCGGCGCAGTTCTGTGCACGCCATTTCGACCGCGAAGTGCCAGTCGCCGGGCTGCGTCTGTCTGAACTGCCGCAGCGTGGGGTACCAGGGACTGTCCTCGCGCTGCCGCAGCCAGCGCCAGCACGAATCGAAGCGGTTCAGCAGCCAGACCGGCTTGCCCAGCGCCGCCGCCAGATGGGCGATGGCGGTATCGACCGAAATGACCAGATCGAGATTGGCGATCAGCGCCGCGGTGTCGGCGAAGTCGCCCATCTCCTCCATGAAGTCGGTGAGCGGGAAGTTCGCGGGCGCGGCGGGGCCGCCTTTTTGCAGGCTGAAGAAATGCACGCCGGACAGCTCGAACAGCGGCGCGAGCCGGTCGGGGGGCATCGAGCGCCGGCGATCCGTCGCCGCCAGGGAGGGCGAATGGGTGCGCCGGCCGCCCGCCCATACCAGGCCGACCCGAAGCCCCTGGGTGGCCATCGCGGCGAGGCGCGCCCGCCAGGCCGCGACCTGCAGCTTGTCGGCATGCAGATAAGCGGCGGCGGCGGGAATGGTGGTGACGGTGGTGCCCAGCGCCAGGCTGAGCATCGGGCAGTGCAGATCGAAGGCCGGCAGTTCCTCGCCGCGCGCCACCACCATTTCGACCCCCGCCAGGCTGCGCAGCAAGCGGACCAGCGGCGCCTGTACCTCCAGGATCACCCGCAGCCCGCTTGCGGCTGCCAGCGTGGCATAGCGGCAGAATTGCAGGGTGTCGCCGAAGCCCTGCTCGGCATGGATCAGCAGCGTCCGCCCCGCCGCCGCCTCGCCGCGCCATTGCGGCGGCGCAAAGCTGCGGCGGTCCGCGGCCATGCCCGGCTGCCGCCAGCGCCATTCATATTCCGCCCAGCCCGCCGCCATGTCCCCGCGCGCCAGCAGGAGCATCGCCAGGTTGGTGTGCGCCACCGGGTAATCCGGCTTGAAGCCGATGGCGGCGCGGTAGCCATCAGCCGCCTCGTCCAGCCGGCCCTGTTGCTCCAGCGCGTTGCCCAGGTTGTTGTGCGCCTCCGCATAGCGCGGCCAGAGGTCGGCAGCCCGGCGGCAGCAGGCGACCGCCTCGTCCAGCGATCCCTGGTCCTTCAGCGCGATGCCAAGGTTGTTGAATGCCTCCGGGTAGTCGGGCCTGAGAGCGAGCGCCCGGCGGTAGCAGGCCACCGCTTCCTCCAGCAATCCCTGTTCCGCCAGCACGATGCCCAGGTTGTTGTGCGCCTCCGCATAGTCTGGCTTGAGAGCGAGCGCCCGGCGGCAGCAGGCCACCGCCTCATCCAGCCGCCGCAGGGCCGCAAACACGTTGCCGAGGTTGGAATAGTACAAAGCCTGGCCGGCATCGATCGCGATCGCCTGGCCGATCATGTCGGCGGCCAAATCATGGCGAGCCGTCTGGTAGGCCACCACCCCGAGCAGGTGCAGAGCGTCGGCATGGCCGCAATTGAGTGCCAGAACCTGCCGATAGAGCATTTCGGCCTCGGTCAGGTGACCGGCCTGATGGCATTGCAGCGCAGCGGCGAACAGCAGTGTAACGGCCGGTGACACCGCCGGCCCCACGTGCTTCGACTCTGCCCGGCGTTGTTTTCGGTTCATGGGGCCGTTGCTTGATCCGACATTTCCCGGAACGGTGGGAAATGTGGCGATAACGGCGAATCACGAAAGAAAACTGAATCGGTCCGGCCTTGGACGCTATTCCTGCCGCCGCCGCCCCCAGCACGCCACCACGCGGCGCAGGTCAACCAGGCGGAACGGCTTGGCAAGGTAGTCGTCCATCCCCGCCGCCAGGCAGCGGTCGCGGTCGCCCTCGATGGCGTTCGCCGTCAGCGCGACGATCGGCGTGCGCGGCCCGCCCGACGCCTCCCGGGCGCGGATCGCCGCCGTTGCCTCGAACCCGTCCATGTCGGGCATCTGGCAGTCCATCAGCACCAGGTCGTAGCGTTCCGACGCCAGCCGCTCCACCGCCTCCCGCCCGGTCGAGGCGGTCTCCACCGTGCAGCCGAGCCGGCCCAGCATGCCCAGGCCGACCAGCAGGTTCACCCGGTTATCCTCGACCAGCAGCACCCGCGCCGCAACGCCAGCCGGCCCGGCTTCGGATTCGGTTTCGGCGGCCTCGGGCGACGGCGGGACGGCGGGGGCGGTCTCCGCCGACGCCCGCGCGAACCGGGCGGTAAAGCGGAATATGCTCCCCTGCCCGACTGTACTCTGCACCGAAATATGGCCGCCCATCAGCTCGCACAGATGCCGCGAGATCGCGAGCCCCAGTCCGGTGCCGCCGTAGCGCCGGGTCGTCGTGCCGTCGGCCTGGGCGAAGGCATCGAAGACGCGCGCCTGCTGGTCCTGCGGAATGCCCGGACCGGTATCCTCGACGGTGAACGCCAGCATCACCTCGCCATCCCCAACCACCACCTGGGCCGGTTCCACCGCAACCCGCACCGCCACCCGCCCCTGCTCGGTGAACTTGACCGCATTGCCCAGCAGATTGGTCAGCACCTGGCGCAACCGGCAGGGATCGCCCACCAGACGCCGCGGCACGCTGGAGGGCAGCAGCACGGCAATCGACAGGCCGCGGTCCAGGGCGGTGTCCCGCAGCGGCGCCACCACCTGCTCGATCAGCGCGTCGAGCTCGAACGGTACCGTCTCGATCTCGACCCGTCCGGCCTCGATCCTGGACAGATCGAGCACGTTGTTCACCAGCCCGAGCAGCGCGTCGCCGGACAGCCGCGCGGTCTGGACGTAGTCGTGCTGCGCCGGCGTCAACGGCGTGCGGAGCAGCAGCTCGGTCATGCCGATCACGCCGTTCAGCGGGGTGCGGATTTCGTGGCTCATATTGGCCAGGAACTGCGACTTCGCCCGGCTGGCCGCCTGGGCCGCCTCGACTGCGACCGCCAGTTCCGCCGCCAGCCGCTCGTTGCGCAGCCGGCCGAGCAGGGCCTCGACCACCGAAGCATGCGCCCCGCGCAGCAGCACCAGCAGCACGCCGATGAACACCAGCGACAGCATCGCCAGCACGGCGTTCATCCGGCCGGACGCCGCGACGGCATAAGCGGTTCCGATCGGCAGCAAGGCCAGCACGATATAGGCGCGCGCGGCCGCCGGGATGGTCAGCGACGTCGCCACCGAGCCGGCCGCCATGCCGATCACCACAACGTCGAGAAAACTTTGCGCGTCCAGCCCGCCCAGCCATACCACCGTCGTGCCGAGCGCGCCCCAGACCGCGCCCGCCACGCCGGCCAGCATGACGGTCTGGCGGATGAACCGGTCCACCGTGGCCGCCGGCGGTGCCGGTCCGGCCGCCCCGATCCGCCGCGCCAACAGCAGGCGGAGCAGCCCCGGAATGGCCAACGCCACCATCCAGGCCAGCAGTGGCACGGCGGCGCCAGGCGACCACAACACCGCCACGACGAACCCTGCGACCACGGTGTTGCCGATGACGGCGACCGGAAGCTGGCGGGCGGCGGCGAACAATTCGGCGCGCCGGATGGCGGCGATCTCGTCCTGCGTGGGCGGCGGGATCGCGCCCACGCCCACATCCTGCCCGGCGGCACGCCCAAAAATGTCGCGAAGCGTCAAGCCGCCGCCCTTCCTGTCCCGCCCGGCCGCCCCGGGCCGGCATGCCGTTATGCGGCGCGCGTGCGGCCCCGCAAAAGGAATTTCACATCGCCGCCGCCGCCGGGGGAGGCCCGCGTTCCGCGCCTGTGAAGCAACCGGATCGCGGGTGATCCTGCGAACAACAATTGCTCCGAATCAATGGTTTATCGTTTCATCCGGACCCCAACAACCAATTTGTTATCGAGCGTCGGCCGCCAGCCGCCAGGCCGGACGGCGGGTCACGCGCAGTTGCTCGGTGATTCCTGCCAACCCGGCGTTCGCTGTCGGGCATGAGGCTGCTACAATGGATGGATGACATCCCTGTTCTCCTTTCCGGACTGGCTGCCATGGTGGATCTCTATGGCGGTGCTGGTTCCGGCGCTGCTGTACGTCCTGGTTTTCCTGTTGATGCCGTTCAGCGTGTTCGGGCTGAAGGGGCGACTGGAAGCGATCGAGGCCCGACTCGACGAAATCCAGGGCGAGATCCGCAACCTGGTCCTGCGCATGCCGGAGCAGCCCGGCCGCGGCCTGGACTGGACCGACCTGCAGCCGCCGATACCGCCGGCGCGGGCCGACGACGACCGGCCCGCCCGCCCGCCGATTCCGCCCGCCCCGGTGCTGGTGCCACGGCGCCCGGCGGTGGAGGCGAAATACCGTCCGCCATCCGAGACCGCGTTCCCCGAGCCGCCCTACCGGGCACCGGCCGAGCCCGACCATTCGTCGTTGCAGACCGATGCCGGACCCGGAGCGACGGACGAATATGGCGTGCCGCGCCGTCGGCCGGTGGTCCGCCCGAACCGTTCCCCCCGCAGCGAGCCGCGGGTGGACTGGCCACGCTGAGGCGCCTCTGTTAGCCAGGGAGGTTGCCCGCGCGCCCCGCTTTCAGCATGCCTGCCTGCAGCATAACGGGGCCGCCGGGCGTGACCGGAGAGGGAACCACTATGCGCGTCAGCGTCGTGCAGATGAATCCGGGCCACGTGAAGGCGGACAACATTGCCCAGGCCCGCGCCCTGATCGACGAAGCTGTGGCCGCCGACACCCCCGACCTGATCAGCCTGCCCGAAATCTGGACCTGCCTGGGCGGCGACCGCGCCGCCAAGTTCGACCAGGCCGAGGAACTGCCCGCGCCCGGCAGCCACGCACCGGGCGGCGAGGCCTACGAGTTCCTGCGCGGCGTCGCCCGCGCCCGGCACATCCATGTGCATGGCGGCTCGATCGGCGAGCGGGCCGGCGACAAGCTGTTCAACACCAGCGTGGCGTTCGACCCGCAGGGCCGCGAACTGGCGCGCTACCGCAAGATCCACCTGTTCGATATCGTCACGCCGGACGGGCAGGGTTATCGCGAGAGCGCCACCTACGGGGCCGGCGGCGACATCGTCACCTGTGCCGCGGCCGGCGTGACGCTGGGCTTTGCCATCTGCTATGATCTGCGCTTCCCGGAGCTGTTCCTGGCGCTGCGCCGGGCCGGCGCCGAGCTGATTTTCCTGCCGGCGGCGTTCACGCTGCAGACCGGCCGCGACCATTGGGAGACGCTGATACGCGCCCGTGCCATCGAGACGCAGTGCTGGATCGCCGCCCCCGCCACCTGGGGGCGGCATCTGGACGGCGCGACCCAGGACCCGCGATTCACCTTCGGGCATTCGCTGATCTGCGACCCGTGGGGCCATGTGGTGGCCAAGGTCTCGGACGGCACCGGCTGGGCGACGGCGCGGATCGATCCCGCGCTGACCGCGCGGGTACGCCGGGACATGCCGGTGCTGGGCCACCGGCGGCTGATCTGAGCCGCATGTGACCCCCCTGGTGGCACCGGCGGAAGCGGTCAGGCTGCGCCCGGTGCCGGACGGCCGCATCGCCTTCCTGGCGGCGCGGACCCAGCTCGCGGCGGAAAGCCGGGCGCGGCTGGTGGCCCGCTACGGTGATTGCCCGGTAGATCAGGCGGCGCTGATCGTCTCGCTCGGCGGCGACGGGTTCATGCTGGAAACGCTGCACCGGCTGCTCGGCCGCAACCTGCCGGTCTACGGCATGAATTGCGGCTCGGTCGGCTTCCTGATGAACCCGTTCAGCGAGGATGACCTGCCTGGCCGCCTGGCCCGGGCGCAGGAAGCGGTGCTGCGGCCGCTGCGCATGCATGCGGTGACCGCGACCGGCACAGTGGAGGAGGCGCTGGCGCTGAACGAGGTCTCGCTGCTGCGCCAGCTGCGCCAGACCGCCAAGATCCGCATCAGCATCGACGGCCGGGTGCGGCTGCTTGAGCTGATGTGCGACGGGGTGCTGCTGTCCACGCCGGCCGGATCGACCGCCTACAACCTGTCGGCGCACGGACCGATCGTGCCACTATCGGCCAACCTGCTGCCGTTGACGCCGATCAGCGCCTTCCGGCCGCGGCGCTGGCGCGGGGCGCTGCTGCCGAGCACGGCGGAAGTGCTGTTCGAGGTGCTGGAAGCGGATAAGCGTCCGGTGGCGGCGGTGGCCGACGACACCGAGGTGCGCAACGTGCTGTCGGTGGCGGTCAGCGAAGACGCCAAAGTGGTGGCGACGGTGCTGTTCGATCCCGACCAGGGCCTGTCCGAACGGATCATCGCCGAGCAGTTCACGACGTAGGGCGGCGTCGGGGTGCACTTGAAAGCCGGCCGACCTAAATAAGACTTGCATGGTAAAGGCGCCCGAACTGCCCGACCGGCGGTCGGCGCGCCGGCATGCAGGAGAACCACGAACCATGCGCAGCTTCGCCGACAGGTTGCCCCGGCTGGCGCATCCATCAGCATGAGCACCGAGCCCTTCGCCCTGGTCACCGGCGGCTCCGGCGGCATCGGCGCCGCGATCTGCCGGCATTTGCTCGACGCCGGCACCGCGGTGGTGTCGCTGTCGCGCACCGAACCCGCCTGGCACCACCCGAAGCTGCATACCGTCACGGTGGACCTGATGGACATCGGCGCGACGCGTCAGGCAGCCACCGAACTGGCCGCGCGGTTCCGCATCAGCCATGTCATCCACACTGCCGGCGTGATCCGCCCGGACCTGCTGGAGGACGTGAAGCTGCAGGACCTGGACGCGCTGGTGCAGTTGCATCTGGCCTCGCCGCTGCTGCTGGTGCAGGCGGCCCTGCCCGGCATGAAGGCGGCCGGGTTCGGGCGGATCGTGCTGCTGTCGTCGCGCGCCGCCCTGGGGCAGCCGGCGCGCACGGCGTATTCGGCCACCAAGGCCGGGCTGATCGGCATGGCGCGCACCTGGGCGCTGGAACTGGCGCCGCACGGCATCACCGTGAACGTGGTGGCCCCCGGGCCGATTGCCGAAACTGCGATGTTTCACGCGGTGGTGCCGGCCGGCAGCGAGCACGAGGCGAGACTGGCCGCCAGCATCCCGGTTGGCCGGCTCGGCCGGCCGGAGGACGTGGCGCGCGCGGTGATGTTCCTCGCCGCCGCCGAGAGCGGTTTCATCACCGGGCAGACGCTGTTCGTGTGCGGCGGTGCCTCGGTGGGCGGCGTCGGGGTGTGACCATGCCGGCGGGTCGCAGGCTGCAGGCCGCTATCTTCGATGTGGACGGGGTGCTGCTCGCCTCGCCGCATGAGCGCGCCTGGCGCGCCGCGCTGGCGGGATTTGCCGACCCGGCGCGGTTCACGACGGCGTTCTACCAGGCCCACGTGGCAGGCAGGTCACGGCTGGACGGGGCCTTCGCGGCGCTCTCGGCGCTGGGCGTGCCGGATGCGGCGGCCCAGGCGGACATCTATGCCGCCCGCAAGCAGGGCGTGCTGGAGGGGCTGATCGCCGCCGGCGCGTTCAGCGCCTTCGCCGATGCGGTGCGTCTGGCGGAGGCCCTGCACGCGCGTGGCATCAAACTGGCGGCGGCCTCGGCGTCGAAAAATGCCGCTTGGATGCTGCGGCAGGTTCGCCTCGACAGCGGGCACAGTCTGGCCGATCTGCTCGATACCGATCTGTCCGGCCACGATGTGGCACACGGCAAGCCGGCCCCCGACATCTTCCTGCTGGCGGCGGCGGCGCTGCGGGCTGACCCAGCGCGCTGCGTGGTGGTGGAAGATGCGCCGGCAGGCATCGAAGCGGCGCGGGCGGGCGGCATGGCGGCACTGGGAATCGCGCGGCTGGACGACGCGGCCCTGCTGCGGGACGCCGGCGCCGACCTGGTGGTGACGACCCTGGACCTGGTGGACGTCGACGCCCTGGCGGCCGGGGTGCTGCGGCAACGCGACAACTGAAGGAGCCGACCGGGCATGCAGGACGCGCTGGAGCCGACCGACGACCCGAGCTGGGTGCTGCACGAGAACGGCTACGACCTGGTGCGCGAGAGCAGCATCGAATCGCGCTTCGCCATCGGCAACGGCTTTCTCGGCGTGCGCGCGGCGCGGGCGGTCAGCCGGGCGACGACCTGGCTGGCGTGGCTGCCCAGCCCGGCCTGGGCGTCCTGGCCGCGCACCTATGTCGCCGGGCTGTTCGACATGCCCAACACCGATCCGCCGGTGCCCGCGCTGGTGCCGGTGGGCGATTGGCTGCGCGTGCGCATCCTGCTGGACGGGAAGAAGCTGCTGCTGCGCCGGGGCACAATTCTGGAGCACCGGCGCACGCTGGACCTGCGGCGCGGGACGCTGCTGGCCAGGTGGCAGCAGCGCGCGCCCTCCGGCGCGGTCGCGCTGCTGCGCACGCTGCGGCTGGTGTCGCAGGACGACCGCGCGCTGGGTCTGCAGTTCTGCCGGCTGGAGCTGGACCGCGACAACATCGAAGTCACCCTGGACGCCTGGGTCGAAGGTGCCGGGATGGGCATGGACCCGACCCGTACCGAGCCAGACCTTTGCGTGTGGCGCACCGCCGAAACGCACAAAAGCGTGGCGATCGCGGCAGCGGTCACGCTGCAGCTCGACGGTCAGGCCCGCGCGCCCGATGCGGCAGGCCCGTTGCACTGGACCTGGCGCTGGCGATCGGTGGCGGGACAGAATGTGACGCTGGAACGGCTGGTGGCGATGGCGCGCGGCGATACGCCGGACGCTGATCCGGGACCCGCCGCGGCTTCGGCGCTGGAGCGGGCGCGGGCGGCCGGCGGCGCGGCAGTGCGGGCCGCGCATGAAGCGGCCTGGGCCGGGCGCTGGCAGGCCAGCGACGTGGCGATCGAGGGCGACCCGGAGCTGGAACGGGCGCTGCGCTTTGCCGTCTATCATCTGAACAGCGCCGCCAATCCGGATGATCCGTGCGTTTCCGTGGGCGCCCGCGGCCTGACCGGCGATGCCTATCTCGGCCACGTGTTCTGGGACACGGAAATCTACCTGCTGCCGTTCTACATCGCCACCTGGCCGGAAGCCGCGCGCACGCTGCTGATGTACCGGTTCCGCACCCTGGCCGGGGCGCGGGCCAAGGCGGCGCGCGGCGGCTGGCGCGGGGCACTGTATGCCTGGGAGTCGGCCGATACCGGCGAGGAGACCACGCCCGAGCGGGTAATCGGCCCGGCCGGTACGCCGGTGGAGGTGCTGTCCGGCCGGCAGGAGCAGCATATCGCCGCCGACGTGGCTTATGCGGTGTGGAAATACTGGCGCGTGACCGGCGACGACGGCTTCCTGCTGGAGGCGGGCGCGGAGATCGTGCTGGAGACGGCGCGGTTCTGGGCCAGCCGGGCGACGCTGGAAGCGGACGGAAGACGGCACATCCGCGGCGTCATGGGCCCCGACGAGTACCACGAAGGCATCGACGACAACGCCTATACCAACGGGCTGGCACGCTGGAACATTTTCCGCGCGCTGGAAGTTGCCGCTCTGCTGCGCGCGCGCTGGCCGGCGCGCTGGGAGGAACTGGCAACGCGGCTCGGACTGGACGCGGCGGAACTGGCGCAGTGGGACGAGGCGGCCCGCACGCTGGTCACCGGGCTGGACGAAGCGACCGGGCTGATCGAGCAGTTCGCCGGGTTCTTCGCCCTGGAGCCGGTGGACCTCACCCGGTTTGCCGGCCGCCGTCTGCCGGTCGACGTGGTGCTGGGGCGCGAGCGGACGCAGCGCGCGCAGGTGGTGAAGCAGGCCGATGTGGTGGCCCTGCTGGCGCTGCTGCCGGACGAGTTCGACGACGCCGCGCGGCTGGCGAATTTTCGCACCTATGAACCGCGCTGCGCCCATGGCAGCTCGCTCAGCCGGTCGATGCATGCGCTGGTGGCCGCGCGACTCGGCGAGATGGCGCTGGCGCTGCGCTACCTGCAGGAAACGGCGGCGATCGATCTGTCGGACAGCGCTGCGGACAGCGCCGGCGGGGTGCATATCGCCGCCCTGGGCGGGCTGTGGCAGGCGGTGATGCTGGGCTTCGCCGGGGTGTCGCTGGCGGGCGATACGCCGGCGCTCACACCGCGTCTGCCGCCGCACTGGCGCAGCCTGGGGTTTCGCCTGTGCTGGCGCGGACGGCTTGTCCGCATCCGCATCTCGCAGGGCGGGCAGGAGGTGGAGGCAGTGCTGGAAGCGGGCGAGGCAATGACGCTGCGGGTGCACGGCACGCAGCGCGCGCTGCGGCTGGCCGGGTCCCCGCCGCCAGCCTCCCCGCCGCCGGCCCCCGCCGCCTGATAGCCGCCTCCGACGCTTGATGAAGGGGTGGCTGTCCTGTTTCGGGTTTCGGCCTATGGTGCTGCCCCATGCTGACCGACCTCCCCAATGTCCTGACCCTGTCGCGCATCGCCGCGATCCCGCTGCTGGTGGTGCTGGTGGCGGTGCGCACACCGGTGGCCGATCTCATGGCCTGCATCGTGTTCAGCGCCGCCGCCATCACCGATTATTTCGACGGCAAGCTGGCGCGCGAGCGGCAGCAACTATCCGATCTCGGCCGCATGCTGGACCCGATTGCCGACAAGCTGCTGGTGGGGGCCGCCCTGATGATGCTGGTCGGTACCGCGCGGCTGAGCGAAGCCGGGCTCTATCCCGCCATCGTGATCATGCTGCGCGAGATCCTGGTCAGCGGCCTGCGCGAGTATCTGGCCGGGGTCCGGGTCGGCCTGCCGGTGACCCGCCTGGCCAAGTGGAAGACCGGCTTCCAGATGGGCGCGCTGGGCACGCTGCTGGCCGGCAACGCCTCGGCGGTGCTGCTGCATATGCCCTGGCTGCCGGTCTCGCTGATCGGCGAGACCATGCTCTGGGTGGCCGCCCTGCTGACCCTGGTGACCGGGTGGGACTACCTGACCGCCGGGCTGCAGCATGCGTCCACCGCACCGCCGGCCGCGCTGCATAAATGAAGGTGCTCGGCCTGACTGGCTGGTCGGGCAGCGGCAAGACGACGCTGCTGGTGGCGCTGGTGCCGCTTCTCATCGGCCGCGGCCTGACGGTATCGACCGTCAAGCATGCCCATCACGGCTTCGACCTGGACCAGCCCGGCAAGGATTCCTGGCGCCACCGCCAGGCCGGCGCGACCGAGGTGCTGATTTCCAGCGGTGCGCGCTGGGCGCTGATGCACGAAGTGCACGGCGACGAGCCGTCGCTGCCCGCGCTGCTGACACGGCTCACACCAGTTGACCTGGTGCTGGTGGAGGGGTTCAAAGCCCACCCGCACCCGAAGATCGAGGTGCACCGGCCGGCGCTGGCCCGGCCGCCGATCTGGCCCGGCCGGGCGGATATCGTGGCGGTGGCAGCCGACGAAAATCTGCCCGGGTGTGACCGAAAGGTACTACCGCTTAATGATCCGGCGGTAATTGTTGAATGGGCGCTTGCGTTTATGGACCGATTTGGGGCACTGGACTAAACTCCCTGAGCCGTGAACATGACGAAGGGGCATTGAGTCTCCTGAGGGCCGGACGCCCGCCCGAACCGGCTGCACGACAAGGATTTCCACCATGCGGCGCATCACCCTGCTCGGACTGACCCTGTTGCTGCCAGCCTGCCAGAGCTATGTGGGCAATCCGTTCGATGGCTTTGGCGGGTTCATCGGCGACACCCATTCCTTCCATACCAGCCCGAACCGGCCGATCGGCGACTCGCCCAACCTGCTGCGGGCGGAGGGCAAGGACGTCGACCAGGAGCCGCTGACCCCCGAGCCCGGCAATGTCTGGCCCCGCCCGGCAGCGCCCGAACCCACCCTGCAGGATCTGCAGCGCGAGCAGAACCAGTCCGAGACCCCCGGCCAACTGCCGCCGCCCCGCCCCATCCCGCGCGGCAGTTCGACGCCGCCAGGCGCCCCGGAAGCGGTGCCGGCCGCACCCGCTTCGCCGCCGGCTCCGCCACCCACGTTGCCGCCGGCAACTTCCCCCACGACGAAGTTCTACCCGACCCCTGGCGGCCCGGCCGTCGGCACCGACACGGGCAACGGCGTGCGCACCTACACCACCCCGACGGGCGGCTCCGGCATCGTGGTGCCCAACGGCAACGGCACCAGCACGCTGATCGGCCCCGACGGAACGGTCACCACGGTGCCCACCCCGCGCTGACCGCACCCCACAAGCCGGCATGGCTGGCCCCGGAACCCTGCGGCTGCTGTATTTCGCTTGGCTGCGCGAGCGCCTGGGCACGGCGGAGGAAGTGGTGGCGCTGCCCGAAGGGGTGGCGACGGTCGGCGATCTGCTGATTTGGCTGTGCAGCCGCAGCCCGGCGCATGCAGAGGCTTTTTCGGCGGCTTTCCGAGTGCGCTGCGCGGTCAACCAGGAGTTCGCCGCCCCCGACGCGCCGGTGGCTGCCGGCGACGAGGTGGCATTCTTCCCGCCCGTGACTGGTGGTTAAGATGGCCACGATCCGCGTGCAGCAGGCGGATTTCGACATCGGCGCCGAACTGGCGGCGGTTTCGGCCGGCCGGACCGATATCGGCGGCATCGGCTGCTTCGTCGGCACGGTACGGGGCGACGGCGGCGACCGGGCGATCGCGGCGATGCTGCTGGAGCACTACCCCGGCATGACCGAGCGGGCGATGGCGCGCATCGCCGCGCAGGCGGAGCAGCGCTGGGCGCTGCTGGGCTGCACACTGATCCACCGGGTCGGCCGGCTGACGCCGGGCGAAACCATCGTGTGTGTCCTCGCAGCCGCTGCCCATCGACAGGCGGCTTTGGACGCCACCGCTTTCCTGATCGACTGGCTGAAAACGCGCGCGCCGTTCTGGAAGAAGGAAATCTTTACCGACGGCGGTGAAGTGTGGGTGGAGGCGCACGCAACCGATGAGGACAGCGCCGCGCGATGGGACGAAAATACCCCTTGAACCCATGGGCGTCAGGCATGTGCCGGCCGGAACCGTCAACAGCGCCGCGACGTCGCGGCCATTTGATCCAAGGCGCTCTTTCACGACGGGTATTTCATAACGCATAAAATGCTGAAATTGCTGAATGAGACCATCCGTTAAAGCCAGTGCCCTGCGGACACCCCGCACGCTGGTTCTGCGCCACCAACAGGTTCGCCAGCCGTGCCGGCCCTCGCCAATAGAAACCTGTGCGAAATGAGAAAACGCAATGATGACTGTCCCTGACGGCCGAAGCCTGGCGATCGGTGTGATGTTCCTGCTGGGGGTTGCCCCGGCCCTGGCCCAGACGCCTGCGCCAGCGCCGGCTGCCCCGGCGAACGCCGCCGCCGCTGCGAAGCCGCAGATCGAGCCGAAAGTGGCCGATATCCTCAAGGCCGCCTGCAGCACGCTCAGCGGGGCGGCGACGATGTCGTTCACGGCGGTGAACACCTACGAACGGGCGGCGGTGAACGGGCAGCCCTTGTACTACGCCACCCTCAACCATGTGGTGATGCAGCGGCCGGACAAGCTGCGGGTGATCTCGCCGGGCGACGGGACGGCCGACGAGTTCTATTACGACGGCAAGACCATGACCGCCTATGTGCCGTCCGAGGATCTGGCCGCGACGGCCGAGGCGCCGCCGACGATTGATGAACTGATGGACGCGGCCTGGGAAAAGGCGGCGATCTACTTCCCGTTCAGTGACGTGATCGTCTCCGACCCGTGCGAGATTTTCCACAAGAAGATGGGCTCGGCGTTCTATGTCGGCCAGTCGGTGGTGGTCGGCGGCACCAAAACCGACATGATCGCCGTGGCCGGCGACGATGTGCAGGCCGAGCTTTGGATCGGCACCGCCGATCATCTGCCGCGGCTGATCCGGGTGGTCTATCCGAACGAGCCCGCCCATGCGCTGTACCAGACCGAATATTCCGACTGGCATCTCGGCGCGACCGTCTCGCCGCATGTGTTCGCGTCCGAGAAGGCGGCCAAGGCGAAGAAGATGCCGTTTGTCGCGCCCGAGCCCGGCACGCCGATGCCGCGGCCGGCGCAACCGCCCGAAAATCCGTAAAGCGCGAATCCGTAACAAGGGGAACCATGTGATGCGAACGGGCATGCTGGCGGCGACCGCCGCGCTTTCTGTTTTGCTTCCGCTGCAGCCGGCGCGGGCCTGGATGCACGCCAACCCCGGCGGCGGATACACCCATTCCGGCAGCGCCGGCGGTTACCAGCACTCCACCACCGTCAGCCAGGAGGGGGTGGCGCATTCCAGCAACGCCGGCGGCTACGAGCACGGCACCGCCGCCAACTCGCAGGGCGTCGCCCATGCCAGCAACGCCGGCGGGTACGCGCACGGCACCGCCGCCAATTCGCAGGGCGTCGCCCATGCCAGCAATGCCGGCGGCTATTATCACGGCACTGCGGCCGGGCCGAACGGCGCGGAGCACACCGGCGCCTATGGCACCACCACGGCGAATTACGGCGGCTATTACCATCAGCCGGCGGTGGTGAACCATTACGGGGCGACCTGCGTGAACTGCGGTGCCCCCGGGTACAGCGGGGGTGCGGTGGTGGCGGGGGCAGCGGTGGGGATGGCCGCGGGCGTTGCGGTGGGCGCCGCCGCGGCCAGCGCGGCGGCGCGGCCCGCGGCGTACGCGGTGCTGCCGGCAGGGTGCGCCTACCGTCCGGTGGCTGGTGCCTATGCGTGCGGCGGCATGTGGCTGGCGCCCGCGTATGGGGCGAACGGGGTTTATTACCGGGTCGTGCCGGCGCCCTGAGGGATCTGGCTGGGGGGCGGCGAAGGCGCAGGGCTGCACAATGGTGGCCAGCCCGTCTGGTTGTTGGCGTGCAGAACCTTGCAACCCCGCGGGCACGACAGCCCGCATGTGAGCATAGCTGTTCATCTGGCGATCGGTTGCGAAGACGATTTGAGCCCAGTTCTGACGGATTATCGGTCTGCTCCAAGTGTTTTGCTGGTCTGGCCATCCTGGCGGGAACGGGGTATATAATGTCGGTCTCTTCGGGCCGCTGAACTCGGGCGCCGATCTCTGCGATGGCATATAGGCCGGTTTTTCGGCCGTGTTTGATGGAGAAACCATGGAATCCGTCCCCCCTGACCATCGGCCATTGCTTGATGATATGCGGCAGCGGCTGATCAACATTGAAAATAAGGTAAACGAGCTTTTGAATGGGCGGAGAAACGATAAACCATCTCTGCCGAATTTTGCCACTGAACTTGTCAGTTTACCCAACCCGCAATTGCAGAAATACGCCCGGAAAATACTTTCGTTGGTGCGCCCGCGCGATGTTGTTGGAAAAACTCTCGTCCGGAAGGGGCGCGACTTCGATGGCGGTTACGTGATGCTAAACGATCGCCTTGAAAACGCGACTGTCTACTCCCTGGGAATCAGCGACGACGTATCCTGGGATTTGGATATGGCGAAGCTTGGATGCGAGGTTTTTCAATATGATCACACCATTGAAAGGTTTCCGCTCGACCACCCGAAATTCCACTCCTTTAAAATCGGCATTTGCGAACGGCCGTCCGACAACCCCGTCATGAAGACCATCGACGAGCTAATAGAAATAAACAATCATCGCGATGAAAACGACATAATTCTGAAAATGGATATCGAGGGCGGAGAATGGAAAGTATTTGAAGCCATGGCCGAATCCACACTCACGCGGTTTTCGCAAATTATTTTAGAATTGCACTGGATAACCGTGCTTGATGATACTAATCATCTACGGCGGCTTATCACTGCCTTGGAAAAATTAAACAAAACGCATCAGTTAATTCATCTTCATGCGAATAATTATGGGCGCGTTGCCTTTGTCGGGGGAACGCTGTTGCCAGACTCTCTCGAAGTGGCATATGTCAGAAAGGAGGACCATACATTCTCCGAATGCAAAAAAATATTTCCAACTGAACTCGATATGCCCTGCAACCACAATGCGGCTGACGTCTATCTCGGTCCAATGGGGCAGGTCTGACCTCGGACACAACACGTTCGCCGGCCTATTCAAACGCCGATGTCGCCAGCGCACGAGAATGTCCGCTCAGGGACCGACGCTGGACAACGTATCCACAGGCATCTCGGCAGCGAAATGGTGAGTTAAGCCTCCATTTGTTGGGATTGATAGCTCAATGACAAATAATCAATCTGCAGCTCCAGCCGAGGGATACAGCGCTGGGGCGTCCGAGCACGAAGATAAGGCTCCAGCCGGACCGCTCGCGAGACAAATTGGATTCATCCACGTCCCCAAGACCGCTGGAACGAGCGTAGCCAGAGGTCTGTACACTGCATTGCAGCCGCGTCTCCCGGTCGCGGGGTTCGATCGTTCTATGTTCGGTGGATTTGACGATTTTCAATCTGTTAGTGAAGAAACCCGCCGCTACGTCTACCTGCGAACCGACGAATTGCCTCCTGACGCGGACCTGATCGCGGGTCATTTTTCGTTGACGACGATCCGTGACCGGTACCCTGCGTCGGCCATCCTCATAATCTTGCGCGAACCGCTGTCGCGTGTGTTGTCACACTGGACCTTCTGGCGATCAGAAGCAGAGCTGGCGCAACCCGGCTGGGGGACTTGGAACAAATACCTGGAAGCGTCTCACCATAGCTTTGCCGATTTTCTGAGCGATCCGCGTGTCGCTTGCCAGACTGACAACGTCGCGCTTCGCCTCTTGCTCTGGCCGCATCCGTTAATTCCGAATGACAACTTCATCTTGAACGATCATGACCAGACACTTGTCGAGGAAGCCAAAGCACGCCTCGCAACACTTTCGCACGTTAATGCAATTGAGAATCCGCAGCTTGCAAATGATCTTGCCGTATGGCTCGATCGTCCGTTCAATCTGATCCACCTCAAGGAAACTCAGTCCGTAACGGCCAGATACTCGTCTCGCCTCGCGGATGAATTAACCTTGGCAACACAAGACCTATGGCACGCGAGGTCAAGGCTTGATCTGGCGCTTTGGCTGGCAGTTTGTGAATCAATCATGCCGTCGGCCGACCTCACGGCGCTGACCGAGACCGTTCGGGCGCGCAGTCTTGAGCGCTACGCCCAGCTTCTCAGATAAGGGCGGAAGCCTCGCCGTCCATTACGGATGAAACACTTGCCGTCCTTGGCCGCGCGGTGCGGGCATTACACCGTACTTGCCACCAAGGCTGCCGTTGCCCGCATGGCATCCGGCCGCTCGGCCCCGGCATCCAGAGTGTCGAGGAAGGTGATGACTGCATCAGCAACGGCTTCCGGCGGTGTCGCCGACAGGCACACGGGTTCGTCGAAGCCCCGAGGGCAGTTTGTCATCCAGTCCTTGGTCGCCCACCAGCAACCGCCGCACTGACGCGGCGCAATATTGATGTTGCCCTCGTAGCCGAAATAGGCTGGCGGTGTCGGTCCAAACACAACACAGGACACGGCACCGATGCACGCGGCCAGGTGCACAAGACCGCTCTCATTGTCGATATGCAGCATCGAGCCCGCCAGGACCGACGCGGAATCCGCAAGGCTGGTCCTGTCGATCAACTGCAGATCAACGCCCTTGATGGGCCGGCTGGTCTTGGTGCCGAGTTGCACGATGAACAGGCCAGGGTAGCGGGCGCGAAGAAGTGCCACCACCGCATCGAATTGCCCGTACACCTTCGTCGATTTTTTGGCAAAGCCATAGGCAGTCTGGAATTCCGCGTCAAAGCCATTGTGGATTGTGATGTACGGTCGATTATCCAGTCCAAACTTGCTCCGCAGTGCCGGATCGACCGCGATCCCCAAAGCATGCCCGCCATAGGCGATGCCGGACATCGCCTGGGAAATATCACTTCGCGTACGATTCATAAACACGGCCTTCAGGCCGAGCAGGTTATCGAGCCGCGGATGCGCCGCGATGATTTCGTTCATGTCGCGGGCTTGCCGGAAACGATCGATTGACTCGCACACCTTGACCAGCTTGTGCCTTTCGCGGTGAAGCCTGATCCAGTTGACGGTTTCATATTGCAGAACGAGGAACTGCGATATCCACATCGACAATGCGTAAAGCTGGTAGTATCGCCTTCCGTGCCACGAAAAATACTCGTCATAGGATCGATTGAATTGGCTCATGTGCCCAAATAACCATGTGGTAACTTCGGGACGGGAGCTGTATACATCGAAACGGAACTCGCCAACCGTGGCCATCAGGTCCCGCACATAGCGGGCGGCGATCAGGTGGTCGCCGATTCCTCCGCCGATCTTAAAAGCCACCAGGATGCCGGCGGTATCGGGACGCTCACTCGGAATGGTCGCGGGATCATCCTCAAATGTCTGTCCTGCAAGGCCAAGCCGGCGTGCGACCCGACGCAACACATTGCCAGCCGAGGTGCCTGCCAGGCCCAGTCCGTAGTAAAGCCGGATGCAAAAAGCTCGCAGCACAATTCATCTCCTGTCGATGGCAGCATCAGGCCGCCGCGTGAGGCTGCCAGGCATGCAACCGCTGCGATCGGCCACCGATGCGATGCGCGGGTGCGATGATGCGCGCGCGCATCGCGTGGCCGCAGCACCAGATCGCCTTCTGCAGTATCCGGCCAACCGGCCCGGGACCGGCGGCATTGAACATCAGGTCGTCATTGGCATCGTGGAAAAAGACAGCATCGTCGGGCACGCGCTGCGGCGCTGCCACGATCGATGCCGCGCGGCAGCCGAGCACGATCAGTTCTTGCTCGTCCGGGCCTCGCGCACCAGAAGCTGGATCACCCGCTCGTCCAAGCAACCATCTGCCCCCGGGTCGGCACGAGGCCGATAGCGCCAACAAGCCGTCTCGAACAGGGCTTCTGTCCACCGGAAGCCGGCGTGACCCCTCTGTTCACGTAGTCTTGAACCCGCGCCACCTGCCTGGGCCTGGTGGCGGGCTTCCCCGGCTTTGTCGGCGGCTTCCGCTGGGGGTGCTGACCTGGGTGTATGGCCGCCGGTGCGGGGCGCGCAGCAGGGCGGCGGGTGTTCGCCGGGCCGGGGGACTGCGCCGCAACGGCGCACCGGAAGCACCGGCCCAGGCGGGCAGGCCGGCCGCATGCCGCAGCATGGCCGATCGCCACCAGAGCCTTAAAATTCCAAAGGAATTTGGCGCGCCCGGAGAGATTCGAACTCCCAACCCCCAGATCCGTAGTCTAGTGCTCTATCCAATTGAGCTACGGGCGCAACCGAGGCCGGGCATTTAGCGGGTCTGAGCGGGGCTCGCAAGGGACAAACCACTTAGGCGCAGGGTAATCGGGGGAAGGAAGGCCAGGGCTCTGCCCTGGACCCGCCAAGGGCCGAGAGGCCCCTGGACCCCATCACTTAGAGGGTCTTGGGAAAGAGGGGGGTGAGGAGATGCATCGGCTCCTCCTCACCCCCCTCTTTCCCAAGACCC
>CAIXDS010000353.1 GCA_903918195.1 uncultured Acetobacteraceae bacterium
CACCGGGGGCGGCGGCACCGGCGGCACCGGCCGTGGCGGCTGCGGTGGCGGTGGCGGTGGCGGCCGCTTGGGCAGCGGGGCCGGCTCCGGCGGCGGTGGTGGCGGCGGGGTCGGTGGCGGCGGCTTGGGCGGAGGCGTCTCCGGCGTGGGGGTGGGCGGCGGCGGTGGTGGCGGAGGGGGTGGCGGCGGCGGTACGGGCAGCGGCTTGGGCGGCTCGGGCGCCGGCGGTTCCGGCGTCACCGGCGCGGCAGGCCGCTGGGCGGGGGCCGGCACAGGACTCGGCGCCGGGGCCTTCGGTGCCGCATGTGCCGGTCCGGGTTCGGCCGGCTGGTCCATCGCCAGCTCGACTTCCATCGGCGGCGTTTCGTCCGGCGGAACGCTCAGATCGATCCCGATCAGCAGCGCCGCCAGCACGATGACGTGCAGGATCGCCGAGACGATCGCACCGCGTTTCAGTTCGGGGCTCATGGCAATCCGCGCATCCCGTCACCCGCACCGCGGCCGCGGTCAGCCGCGGCCCTGACGGCGCGGCGTGGCCGAGGAGGTCGGCGCGGCGGCCGGAGACGTGGCCGGAGCCGACTTGCCGCCGGCCTGCTCGGTCAGCAGCGACACCTTGGTGAAGCCGCCCTGGATGATGGTTCCCATCACTTCCATAATCCGGCCATAGGTATTGGTGCGGTCGCCGCGCACGAAGATGCGGCGGTCCTTCTGGTCCTTCGCGATCGCCTGCAGCTTCGCCACCAGCTCCGGCAGTTCCACCGCCTGGTCCATAAGATACACCTGCCCCTGCGCGTTCACCGACACCTGCAGCGGTTCGCTGTCCTGGTTGATCGGGGTCGCGTTCACCTTGGGCAGGTCAACATTGACGGAACTGCTCATCAGCGGCGCCGTCACCATGAAAATGATCAGCAGCACCAGCATGACGTCGACCATCGGCGTCACGTTGATTTCCGACAACGGCCGATAGCGGCTGCGCCCGCGTCCGGGGCCCTGCAGGGAGCCGGCCATCGCTCAGCTCCGCTCCTCGCTCTGCCGCGACAGGATGGCGCCGAACTCGCTGCCAAACCCTTCCAGCCGGACGGCAAAGCGGCCAAGGTCGGTGGATATGGTGTTGTAAGCCAGCACGGCCGGAATGGCGGCCACCAGGCCGATGGCGGTGGCGAACAGCGCTTCGGCGATGCCCGGCGCGACCACGGCGAGGTTGGTATTGTGCATCTCGGCGATGGCCGAGAAGCTGTGCATGATGCCCCACACCGTGCCGAACAGCCCGATGAAGGGCGCGGTCGAGCCGACCGAGGCGAGAAAGATCATCCAGCGCTCCATCCGGTCCATTTCGCGCTGCACGGTCACGTTCATGGCGCGCTCGATGCGGTCGCGCACGCTGCTGCGGTTCAGGTCGGCGCCGACCACGCGCAGGCTGCGCCGCCACTCGCTCATGGCGGCACCGAACACCGCGGCCATGGGATGCGTCGGCTTGGTACCCTCTTCCTCGAACAGATCGTCCAGGCTGCCGCCGGACCAGAACCGGTCCTCGAAGGCATCGGCGGCGCGGTTGGCACGCCGCAGGCTGGTGACCTTCTCGAATACGATGGCCCAGACCCAGACGCTGGCGAGCACCAGCACCACCATCACCAGCTTCACGACGATGTCGGCCTGCACGAACAGGCCCCAGACCGACAGGTCGCCCGCCGCCGCCCCCAGGTTCACCGCGTCAACCGCCCCCTGCACTTCCCGTTCCCCTCAAACCCATGCCATCAAGTCCTGCCAGCCGATTCTGTGTGCCGACCAATCCTGTGGGCCGGCCAATCCTGCATGCCGGTCCCGCGCGATCATCAACAAGCCTATCCTGGCCAATTCGTGGCCTTACGAAAGCGACATCAGGGCGGACCGCCAACGCTCCGGCACCCGCCCGGGCCGCTGGTCTGCAACTCGTACACAGGCCAGCAATACCTCCAACCCCGCCAAGGGCCGGTCCTCGCCGTTCCGGAAGATGGACTGGCGAAGCTCCACCGATGCGGCACGCAGCGCAAGTGGCCGCGTCACCACAAGCAGCGAATCATCGAGCCGCGCGGGTGCCAGATAGTCCACTTTCAAACGACGCACCATGAACATTAGGCCATGTTGGGCTGTCATTTCCGCGTGCGGAACGTCCGCATCACGCAATGCTTCGGTGCGCGCCCGTTCGGCGAATCGAAGATAGCCGGCATGATAGACCACACCACCGGCATCGGTGTCCTCGTAATAGACGCGCAGGTGGTAGCGGTGGCCGCCTGCCGTATCGCTGTCCGGCAAATTATTGCTCATTCATCTTCCCGCGGCAGTTCGAAGCCGGCCGGCGATCCGCCAAAGTCGAACAGCGGCTGCGGCGCGGCCGGCGGCACCAGGCCCAGATGGCGCCAGCCGGGCTCTCCAAGCATGCGGCCACGGCTGGTCCGCAGCACCAGCCCTTCCATGATGAGGAACGGCTCGACCACATCCTCCAGCGTATCGCGCGCCTCGGCCAGGGCGGCGGCCAGCGTCTCCACGCCGACCGGGCCGCCGGCGTGGTGCTCGGCGATGCGGCGCAGGTAGCGGCGGTCCATCGCATCCAGCCCGAGCCGGTCCACTTCCAGCCGCTGCAGCGCGGCGTCGGCGGTGGTGCGATCGACCGGGTCGTCTCCGGCCACATGGGCGAAGTCGCGCACCCGGCGCAGCAGACGGCCGGCGATGCGCGGGGTGCCGCGGCTGCGCCGGGCGATCTCGGTCGCCCCCTCAGCGGTCAGGCCGAAGCCGAGCTTTTCCGCCCCGCGCGCCACGATGATCTCCAGCTCGGCCGGCGTGTAGAACACCAGCCGCAGCGGAATGCCGAAGCGGTCCCGCAGCGGGGTCGCCAGCAGCCCGGCCCGCGTGGTGGCGCCGACCAGGGTGAACGGGGCCAGGTCGATGCGCACGCTGCGCGCCGCCGGTCCCTCGCCGATAATCAGGTCGAGCTGGAAATCCTCCATCGCCGGGTACAGCACTTCCTCGATGGCAGGCTGCAGCCGGTGGATCTCATCGATGAACAGCACGTCGCGCGGCTGCAGGTTGGTCAGGATGGCGGCGAGGTCGCCGGCGCGCTGGATGACGGGTCCCGACGTCGCCCGGAAACCGACGCCGAGTTCGCGCGCCACGATCTGTGCCAGCGTCGTTTTGCCGAGGCCCGGAGGGCCATGAAGAAGCACATGATCAAGCGCTTCGCCGCGGGAACGCGCAGCCTGGATGAAGATGGCGAGGTTCTCGCGCGAGGCTTTCTGGCCGATGAATTCCGCCAGGGTCTGCGGCCGCAGCGACGCCTCGGCGGCGTCTTCCTCGGCACGGGCGGGGGAAACCGGGCGAGTGGTCATGGGGGCTTCCCGGGGGGAGGGGGCGGGCCACCAGCAGCAGTATCGGAAATGAGCCGCAGCACCCCGTCCGGATTCCCCAGGACCTCGTTGTTCCAGAAGCGAAGCACGCGATAGCCCCGGGCACGAATCCAGGCATCGCGATCCCGGTCGGCGTCGTCGGCATGCGTCGCGCCATCGACCTCGACGATCAGATGCGCCTGAGGGCAGAAGAAATCGACGATGAACGGCCCGATCGGCGCCTGCCTGCGCCATTTTACGCCGGTCTGACGTGCCCGCAGCGATCGCCACAGCACCTTCTCGGCCGGTGTCGGTTCGCCGCGCATCGGCACGGCAAGCCGCACATGCGACGCGGGATATCCCCCCGAACTCACCGCCCCAACTCCTTCAGCCCCTCGCGGATCACCGCATCCAGCGCCGCCCCCTCGCCCAGCCGCTTCACCACCCGCTCCACCGCCGCCGCCGCCTCCGGCCGGCGATACCCCAGGTTCACCAGCGCCGACACCGCATCCGCCTCAATCCCCGAAACCGGCGGCGGCAATACCGGCGAGAACCCGACGCCGGACGGCATCGCCACGGCCTTCTCGCGCAGTTCGGTCAGCAGCCGCACCGCCAGCTTCACCCCCACGCCGGAGGCCCGCGTCAACGCCCCCCGGTCGCCCGCCGCGATCGCCCCCACCAGGTCCCGCGGCGACAGCGCCGACAGGATGTTCAGCGCTACCCGCGCGCCCACCCCCTGCACTGTGGTCAGCAGCCGGAACCATTCCCGCTCCGCCGCCTCGGCAAAGCCGAACAGCGAAATCGCGTCCTCGCGCACCTGCATCTCGACCAGCACGGTCGCCACCTGCCCGGCCGGCAGCGCCGCCAGCGTGCGGGTCGAGGCCTGCACCAGATACCCCACCCCGTTCACGTCGATCACGCAGCGGTCGGCCTCGATCTGCTCGACCCGGCCGGTTAATTTCGCAATCACGCCATCCGCACCCCGGCCGCCCAGCGCCGCGCGCTGGCCCGGTGATGCGCATGACAAATCGCCACCGCCAGCGCATCCGCCGCATCGGCCCGCCGGATCAAGGCCCCCGGCAGCAGACGCCGCACCATCATCTGCACCTGCTCCTTCTCCGCCCGCCCGGTGCCCACCACCGACAGCTTCACCGCCGTGGCCGCATACTCGGCCACCGGAATCCCCATCAACGCCGGCGCCAGCAAGGCGATCCCCCGTGCATAGCCCAGCTTGAGCGTCGCCGTGCCGTTGCGGTTGACATAGGTCTCCTCCACCGCCGCCTCATCCGGCCGCCACTCCCTCAGCAATGCCGCCAGCGCATCGTGCAACACGCGCAGTCGCTGCGGCACGCTCGCCGCCGAGTCGGTCGCGATCACCCCGTCGGCCAGATGCCGCAGCCGGTTGCCGTCGGACTCCACCAGCCCCCAGCCGGTGAACCGCAGCCCCGGATCGATCCCCAGCAGACGGACCAGCAGAAACCCCCTTCCCTACACCGACAGCTTCGCCATCACCGCATCGGGGATGTCGAAATTGGCATAGACGTTCTGCACGTCGTCATTGTCCTCCAGCGCATCCAGCAGCTTCAGCACCGACGCGGCCCGGTCCTCGTCCAGCGTGACCAAGGTGCCCGGGCGCCAGTCCAGCTTGGCCTCCTCCGGCGCGCCGAACCGCGCCTCCAGCGCATCGCGCACGGCGAAGAAACTCTCCGGCGAGGTGGTCACCTCATGCCCGTCCGGGCCGCTCTCCACATTGTCGGCACCCGCCTCGATCGCCGCCTCCAGCATCGCATCCTCGTCCGCCACCGACGCCAGATAGCGCACCACGCCGAGCCGGGAGAACATAAAAGAAACACTGTTGGTCTCGCCGAGCGCCCCGCCATGCTTGGAGAAGGCGTTGCGCACGTCGCTGGCGGTGCGGTTGCGGTTGTCGGTCAGCGCCTCGACGATCACCGCCACGCCGGCGGGACCGTAGCCCTCGTAGCGCACCTCGCTGTAGTCATCGCCGCCGGCGCCGCCGGTCGCCTTCTTGATGGCGCGATCCACCGTGTCCTTCGGCATGTTGGCCTGGCGCGCCGCCGTCACCGCCGCCCGCAGCCGCGGATTGGCCGCTGGATCAGGCAACCCCTGCCGCGCCGAAACGGTGATCTCCCGGATCAACCGGGCGAACTGCCTGGCCCGCTTGGCGTCCTGCGCGCCCTTGCGGTGCATGATGTTCTTGAACTGCGAATGCCCGGCCATGGCCGCTCCTCGGATGTCGAACCCTTGTGCGGCGCAGGAAAAAAGCAAGGCCAGGGGCTCTGCCCCTGGACCCCGCTAAGGGCGGAGCCCTTAGAACCCATTCGTTTTACGGGTTTTGGGAAGACGGGGGGGTGAGGAGGGGCCGCGGCATCTCCTCACCCCCTTCTTCCCAAAACCCTTAAAGTGATGG
>CAIXDS010000354.1 GCA_903918195.1 uncultured Acetobacteraceae bacterium
CACAACGGGCACCCCAAGCCCTTCGTCTGGACCGCCAGAGCCGCCGACATCCTCGCCAAGGTCCGCCGTGGAAAGCAAGCGTTGGAGTCGGAACGCTAGCGGCCGCCGACTGGCTCGAGCGGCGGCTCCAGCTTGGCCGTGATGTGTTCCCGCATGGTGCCGCGAAGAACGCGCCGGCCGGGCGGGAAAGCGACCTGACCGAGCTGTTGCGTGGCTGCCTGGTGGCGTTGCGCCTGCCTTTCTGGGTGGAGTTCTATCGGCCCCGCTGGCCCGAAATCTGGCGGGTCACTGACGCGATCGCGCGCATCACGCAACTGCTGAACGACGGCGCGGAGGGGGACGAATTCGCCCGCTTCCTGCCGGCGATCGCCACCGGCGTGCCCGCCCGCGATTTCCAGTGCCGCGCCGCCGTTGCCAGCACCCTCGTCGCCGGGTTGGAACTGGCGCGCGGGGGAACGGTCACGCTCGACCAGACCGAGCTGTGGGCCAGCATCCGGCTGCGATCCGCACCCGACAAGCGGGCGGGAGATTGCGGGGCATGACCGGCGTGCTGGCGGTTGATCTCGGCAAGACCGGCTGCCGTGCCGCGCTCTGGACGGAGGCGGGGCGTTTCGACGCGGAGGGCCCTGGGGCGGCCGGGCTTGCCGCATTGAACGGCGCCGTGACGGCGGAACGCGCCATCCTGGCGGTCGCCCGGCCACTGCTGCAGGGAGCGGGGCTCGCCGGCGTGGCCACGGTTGCGATCGGCGCCGCGGGGGCGCTCAGCGCGCCGGCTGCCGCGCAGCAGTTGGCGGACCGTCTGGTGGTCGCGCTGCCGGCGAGGCGGCTGGCCATCACCAGCGATGCGGTCATAGCGCATGCCGGCGCCCTCGCGGGACAGCCGGGTGAACGTATCGTGCTTGGCACACCGTTTTCGAGTTTGAGAAAGCCACGCAGGAACTCCTCCTTTGATTTCGCGAACAGCGCCATGTCCAACGCACCTTGACCGCCACACAGCACGGTGCACAGGTCACTCATTAGGCGATAAACTGATCCAAGATGGTCCCCCCCCGGCATGCTTCATGCGCCGATGGGTAGACTCGACCATCTTCGAGCCCTTACCTTTACCCGCATCGTGGCGAAGCCCCGGGCGATTATAGGACGACATCGGGTCGATCCGTATCCGATCGACAAAAAATGGCGAATTTCCGGGATGACCGTTCTGCAAGTGGGCGTATACTGCACCTGCATTCTAGGGGCATACCTTGGCGATGGCACGCAGCACCTTTGCCTAACATGATGGTAAACAATATTTTTTCCAGATGCGGGTAAAGGTAAAGTCCTCGAATCGGGCGAGCATCCATCCCACTCTCAAGAGAATTCCAAGTGCGCTTCCTGCTCTTCAGCCTATTCGGGGTGTCCGTCCAAGCGGGGCAGATCCAAGTTGGGCGCCGCCGCGTATGATCGCATCGCAAAGCTGGCCTGCCGATGCGGTGATCGCCGATGTCGATCTGACCGCGCCGATGCGCGTGGCCGAGCTGGGACGGGTTGATCGACCGGTCGGAAAAATCAAGCGAATCAGGAATATCCGCAGGTGTGCGCGAGAAGGTCAGGAGGCGCTGTTCCCTGCCGCCCGGTAAGAACAGAGGCTCTCGACGGGAGTCTGTAGGGCAGGCCCCTCATCATCCCTTGTCGCCTGACCGAACGGCAACTGATACTAGCACGAACGTGTACAGACCCCGCGACGCGCACGGAAAGCCAAGGCATTGACCGTCACAACAAGTTCCAAAGATCGCCTCGCCTCGCCGGTCGAGGCTGCGGTTGCGCCTGCAGTCGAGGCGCGCCCGCTCACCGGCAACGAGGCGATCGCGCGCGGTGCGTGGGAGGGAGGGGTGCGGGTGGCCGCCGCCTATCCCGGCACGCCCAGCACCGAGATCCTGGAGAGCCTGGCGAAATTCCCCGCTGAGGACCTTGAGGCGCAATGGTCCACCAACGAGAAGGTGGCGCTGGATGTCGCCATCGGGGCTTCCTTCGCCGGCGTGCGCTCGCTCACGGCGATGAAGCATGTCGGCCTCAATGTTGCGGCCGATGCGTTGATGTCGTTCACCTATATCGGCGTGAACGGCGGGCTGGTGCTGGTGGTCTGCGATGACCCGGGCATCCACAGTTCGCAGAACGAACAGGATACGCGGTTATTCTGCCGGCTTGCCATGATGCCCTGCCTGGAGCCATCGGACGCGCAGGAAGCGCTGGAGATGACACGTCAGGCCTTCGCGCTGAGCGAGCGCTTCGACACGCCGGTGCTCGTCCGTAGCACCACCCGGTTGTCGCACACACGCAGCATTGTCCGCCTCGGTCCGCGCAACGAGGCCGCGCCGGGGGCCTTCATTGAGAACACCAGCAAGAACGTCATCTTCCCGGCGCATGCGCGTGTGCGCCATCCGAAGCTGATCGAGCGCGAGCAGTCGGTGGCCGCGTATTTTACCGACCATCCGCTCAACCGGTGGGAACGGGGCGATCCGGCGATCGGCGTGATCACCGCCAGCACACCCTACGCCTATGTGAAGGAGGTGCTGCCCAACGCCAGCATCCTGAAGCTCGCGCTCTCTTATCCGCTGCCGATGGATCTGATCCGGGCTTTCTGTGCGACGGTCGAGCGCGTGTTGGTCGTCGAGGAACTGGAACCGGTGATCGAGACCGAAATCCGTGCCGCCGGCCTGGCCGCCGAGGGCAAGGCGTATTTCCCGCGCGTGGGCGAGTTCTCGCCCGAAGTGGTGCGCGCGGGCTTCGAGCGGGCCGGCGTGCTCGAAGCGCGGGCGAAGGCCGAGCCCTGGCCGGTGCGGGCTCCGCTGGCGCGCCCGCCGGTGCTCTGCCCGGGGTGCCCGCATACCATGAGCTACATGGCCATCCGCGCGCTGAATGCCCGTGTTACCGGCGATATCGGCTGCTACACGCTGGCCGCCATCGAGCCGCTGCGCTCGATCGACACCTGCGTTTCGATGGGCTCGAGCATCGGCAATGCGATCGGCATTGCCAAGGCCGGCACGGAGACGCGGCCGATCATCGCGACCATCGGCGATTCCACGTTCCTGCATGCCGGCATCCAGCCGCTGATCGATGCCGTCTACAACAAAGCCAACATCACGGTCGTCATCCTCGACAACCACATCACGGCGATGACCGGCGGGCAGGACCATGCCGGCACCGGCCGCACGCTGCGCGGCGAGGACGCGGACCGCGTCGATTTCGAGCAGATGGTGCGGGCCTGCGGGGTGACATGGGTGCGCCGCATCGACTCCTACGATGTCGGCAGCATGTACCAGACTTTC
>CAIXDS010000355.1 GCA_903918195.1 uncultured Acetobacteraceae bacterium
AAGCAGAAAGTGTTGCGCCATGATGACCCCGCCGAGCGAACCAACTCGGCGTCCTTCCTGGCACAGGCAGGGGAATAGTACAACCCATTAATTTCGTTGACAAGATTAGGTGGGTGGCGGCTGCTACATAAGGCCGGAAATTCGCCCCTTTGATACCTCCGAGTTGTTAAACGGCCGGTCTCTGGAAGCAGTTTGGGACACGGCAGCCGAAGTAAACGGAGGGAAGGCGTTCATACTCTGGCTGGCACCTTTCCGGAATGTCGATGCGCGGCAATCGGTGATCCAGACGCTGGAGACCCTGGAGAAACGCCAGGTGATGCTGCCAACCTGGCCCGGTGTCGCGCTGCCGCCGCCGGGTATGGCGCCGGTCGCGGCCGTGCCGGTAACGCGGCGGGACCAGACGGGATTGGCGCGGGCGGTTCGCCGCTATCGCAATGAAGGTGTCGCTCGTAGCCTTGTCACCATACCGGGCAAGGATGCGCTGGTCGAACTTGCCGCGTCCGGCTCTTCGTTTCGAATTGACCCGGTGCGGCGGGTGGAGGTAACGGCACCTGGGGTCGGCGCTGAGCCGGTGCCGCCTGTGCCGAATGCGGCAGCACAGCCTGTAGTCGCCGTCATTGACGGCGGCTTGAGCGCCCGCAGCTATATCGGAATGGAGGCGTGGCGGGCTCCGTCGCTGGTGCCCGATGGCATGAATGATCATGCCCACGGCAATCGGATCAGCTCTCTGGTGGTCCACGCTCATGCCTGGAACAACGAGCTCGATCTGCCAGAACTGACCTGCCGGGTCGGAACAGTTCAGGCAATCCCCCGCCAAGGCGCCAATTTCACGGCAAGCCCTCAGCAGTTGATTGACTACCTGCACCTTGTTGCGCGCAACCATCCGGAAGCGCGGGTATGGAACATGTCCTTCAATGCCATTGCGCCGGAGGATGATCCAGGGCTGGTCAGCTATCTGGGTCACGAAATCGCTCTGCTGGCACGGGCAAATGATATTCTTCCAGTGGTTTCCATAGGAAATCGTCGTCCCGGCAATCCAGACCGCTTGTGCGCCCCAGCGGATTGTGAAGCAGCCCTAACCGTTGGCGGGCGTCAGTTCGATAAACATGGCCGGCCTGCCGCCGAATGTCCGGTCTCGCTGAAGGGACCTGGGCCAGACGGAATGTTGAAGCCCGACCTGTCCTGGTTCTCGCATCTGCGGATGCTGGGCGGCACACCGCACACCGGCAGTAGCTACGCGGTGCCCCCAGTTGCCACCCTGGCCGCTCACACCTTCAATAATCTCAAAGCCCCATCGGCCGATCTCGTTCGGGCACTGTTGATCAACAACAGTGAGCTTGAAACGCACGATTCCGCGTTAGGTTGGGGAACGCCGTGGGATGGGCATCTGCCCTGGACCTGCGCCCCCGGCTCCGTAACACTCGCCTGGCGGGCCAAACTGCGACCTGGCTTCGCTTATTACTGGAATGAGATTCCGATCCCCCCGGAGATGGTGAGGGGTGGCAAGCTGATCGGTAAGGGGAAATTGACGGCCATACTCAATCCAGTGCTTTCTGAACTCGGCGGCGCAAACTACTTCGCCACCAGGCTCCAAGTGGCATTGCAATATACAACGCGGGCCGGAAAAACGGGGAATCTGCTCGGTTCCATGAAAGAAGACACCACCGCTGAGATGGAAGCCCGTACCGAATTGGCAAAGTGGCAACCGGTGCGCCGGCATATGCGCGACTTTGCCAAAGGAAGCGGGATCACTTTCAGCGGCAACGCAATGCGTCTGCACGCCCGCGTCTACAGCCGAGACCTGTTTCAATTCGACCTCACAAGCCACCATGACCTGGGGGAGCAGGATGTTGCCTTCGTCTTGACCCTCAGTGACGGCTCGGACAGCAACGCAATTTACAACTCCACAGTCCAGAGGCTCGGGAACTTCGTCGAAAGCGCCGTGCTCGAACAGGCCATCGACATCGAAAGTGAGTGACTCATCCAGAGGCTGAATCGAGACGGTTGAGAAGGTGGAGGGTCAGCCGCGATCCCTGACCGAAATGAACATCGCGGCAGCGCGGACGATGCTGAGCGACCCAAAGATCACAGTTGTTGAAGTCGCCCGGCGCCTCGGCGTCGGGCCAGCGACATTCTACCGGCAGCTGCCTGGGGGCCGCTGCGGACTTGGCGAGGCGACGTAATGAGCGTGTTCTCGATCCAACTCGAAGCGTGCGATCCAGCCCGCAATCGGTTCCGGGCCTACCAGATCGACGTCGTCCGCGACCTGTTCGGCGCGTGGCTGGTGGAGGTGAAGTTCGGCCGGATCGGTGCCCGGGGCAGGACGTTACGCTTCACGCCGGATGACGAACCGGCAGCCAGGCGCATGGTCCGTGAGCGGCTGCAGCGCCGCAGCGGGGCGCCGGGTCGCATCGGCGTGGCCTATCAGACCCTGGAACTCTGGGACCCGCACGGCTGGATGCCGGCGGAGCGTGCCGCCAACGCCGGCAGGGCAAGGGTTGCATTGAGCGGAAACGGAGAACGGTGCAGCGCATGATTGCGATGGTCCTCGGCCCGGCGGCGTCGCCAAAACCCCGAGATTAAGGCGGGCGAGACGAGGTTCGCTGACCTCATCTGTCACAATCTGGCCAAGAAACTTTTTCGATCCATGGCACTTGTTTCAAAATCACGGCTATCCATCTATGCTATCGCCCTGGCGGCCAGCGTCAGGGGAGTGGTGTTCACGGTGTCAAGCGACCAGATCGCGATACTCTCGACGACCGCCCTGACCAGGCGTCGGCCGAGCCAAGCGAGCGGGTAGCCCAGCACTTTCATGAGAACCTCCTTCGCGAGGTGATCGTACCACCGCATGTTGGCTGTTGCGTCGCGGCTGTTTGGGCCGTGAGGATGTGTGGCGAGGGGAAGGATGCGAAACGACGCGCGTTCCAATCTGAGCCGTTGGTGGCGGATGCGTCACGATCTGGCCATCAAAGACACCGGGGGGGCTTCGTCCGCAAGGAGGGGTATACGCACATCCCCGCCTCCCCGGGTTTGCCAATAAATGCTGGCCTCCAAGCGATCTCGGCCGAGGTTACGGAAACCAGACTGGTTCAGCTCCAAAGTTCGAGTTCACTTCGACCTGCCGTTACCCCGCGCCGAAGCAGAGCGTCTTGTAACCGATCCCGTCGCGGTTGCTCGACATTCCTTCCTTCCACTCATTGGCTTTTCAAAAAAAGAAAGGCGATATCGGCGGCGCGTGGGAACAAAAAAACCGGCAGTAATCATCAAGTTCCGCGAATTGGCATATCCGGCCAACCGCGATGGTTATATCTTTGCCTACTATGCCGAGAAATTAGGAGAGCTATACGAATCTGAGCTTGCCGCACAAGGGCTGGGAACGGCTGTTATAGGATACCGGAAGGGAGCATCTAATATCCGACTTGCCCGAAACGCATTTGCAGAAATTTCCTCTCGCGATAATTGCGTTGCTTTTGCGTTCGACATCAAGGGATTTTTTGACAACATTAATCATAAGGTTCTGAAGGAGCGCTGGTCATATTTGCTAGGCGGAACGATGCTGCCGGATGACCACTACGCTGTATTTAGAGCACTTACGGTGGCAGCAAAGATTGAACGAGGTGAACTGCTTCAGCGCCTCGGTTATTCTGCGAATAGCCGAGACAGAGATCTCCGGCGCCCTCTGTGCTCAATTTCCCATTATCGCGATCTCAGAAGCGGCAGTCCTGGAACAGGGCCACTGGTCCATAGATACAAAGCAACGCAGGGCATACCGCAAGGAACACCACTTTCTGCAATGGCGGCAAACATCTCTATGTTAAATTTTGACATAGTAATTCAAGATATGGTAACGTCATGCGGTGGAAGCTATCGGCGATATTCTGACGATATATTAATTATTGTCCCACCAGACCGCGCCGCGGGGGTTGAGGCCGCCGTTGAAGCAGCGCTGGTGCTGCACACCAAAACCTTGAAGCTCAATGCGGACAAGACAGAGGTGGTGCATTTTGCGCAGCCGGGGCCAACTGTGATCCCGCAGTCCCCCGCATCTACAGCAAAGCCTCTCCAGTATCTCGGCTTTACGTTCGACGGCCGCAATGTTCGAATTCGTAGTGGCACACTGGCACGGTATTATAGACGGATGGCGTCTGCCACACGCGCTGCAAAAATTCGAGCTTGGTTGGCTAAAGAAGGAAAAATTTTTGGCCGTACCGTAATTCATACCCGCGATGTACTCGCTAAACATTCCCATTTAGGCACAGATAGCTTTGTAAGCCGGTATGCTAAAGATTCGGCAAAGACTATGACTCCGCTTGGATCAGAACCTATCAGGCAGCAGCTTGCGGGCCATGTGAGAGTGTTACGACGGCGCCTGAAGAGTTGAAATGATAACGTAACCTAACACCTCGCCCTTACCTTACGTAACTTGCTGACCTGTCAGAAGCAACCTCAGATCATTCCCCCGATGCGGCCTGAATGTCCTGGATGAACTCCGAAACCGGCCGCACCCCGGAGATCAGCAGCCGGTCGCGCGCGCGGGTGCAGGCGACGTAGAATAGCTGGCGCTCGGTCTCGTAGACATCGTCGAGTTCCGTTTCGTCGGCCACGGTCTCCATGCGGGATTGCAGGGGCAGTACGCCGTCGTCGCACGCCATCACAGCCGCAGCCTTGAATTCCAGGCCCTTGGCCAGATGCATGGTGCCGATCAGGACGTGGCCCTCGGCTTCCTGCTCGCGCTCGGACAGTTCCAGCCAGGGCAGACCCGCCGCCTCGACCGCGGCGCGGGCGCGCGACAGTTGGGCGCGGGTGCGCACGAACAGGCCGATTTCGGGGGGCAGCGTGCCCTCGGCCCTCGCCTGGGTGATCCAGGCCGACACCGCCGCGATCTCGGCCTGGTCGGTGTCGAACGGGCGGATTTCGGGGGGCGGGCCGTTGAAGACGGAGACGGTACGGTCGCGCTCGTCGGTGTTGCCGTCCACGTCGCGCACCGCCGTCGGCAGCAGCTTGTCCGCCATCCGCCGGATCTGGTGGCTGGTGCGGTAGTTGACCGTAAGGGTGGAGGATCGCCCCCGTACATCGACGCCCAGTTCCCGCCAGGAGAAGGGCTGCTGGAAGATGCGTTGGCCAAGGTCGCCGGCGAAGAACAGGGCGTCGGGCGAGGTCGGTGCGATGGCGCTCAGAAAGCGCAGTTCGGCCACACCCAGATCCTGCGCCTCGTCCACCACGATGTGGGTGAAGGGCTTGGTGTCGCGGCCGGCATAGTACGCCGCGGTGCGGCCGTAGATTTCGGGCCATGTCGCCAGCCCGCGCCTGGCGAGCGCGGCACGCACGGCGGCGAACACCGGCCACAAGCGCTCACGCTGCCCGGCGCTCATGCGGTTCTTGCGGCCAAGACGCGGCACCTTGGCGTAGGCTTCGACATCGGCGATCTGCCAGGCATCGACGACGTGCCGCCATTCCGACAGCAGGAAGCGCGGAGTGAAACCGCCGGCGCCAACCGCCTCTGCCGCTTTGGCGACCGCATCGTCCACCTGCTCGTCGGAGGCCACGACGGCGCGTCGGCCGAAGGCAAGCTGGTGGAGTTCATCGGCCACGGTGCGATAGGGCGCGACCGTGATCCGGCGGAGCACGGGCGAATCCATCGCCACCAGCACGGCCAGCTTGCGCGACAGGGCATTGGCCAGCGGCTGCGAGAAGGTGGTGAGCAACACGCGGCGGTCGGACGACTGCCCGGCCAGCCGGGCGGCGCGGTGCAGCGCCACCACGGTCTTGCCCGTGCCGGCCGACCCGGAGGTTCGAGCCGGCCCGGCATAGCTGCGATCCACGATACCTTGCTGGCCCGGATGGAGGAACACCGCCCAGCGCTCCCAGGGCGCGTCGAGCGCCAGGGCGAGCGCTTCCTGGTTCTCCACCACCCGGAACCGGCGCAGGGCGTCGGGATGGGCAAACGGATCGGCCGGGACGACCGGCGCGGGCCGGCGCAGCACGCCGGTGCTGGCATAGTCCAGCAGCGCCTCCCCCGCCTCGGCAGGCAGATGGTCGGTCAGCGCCAGGAACGCATCCTCGGTCGCGGCCAGCACGTCGCCGATCCAGTCCTGGGGGACACCAACCGCCAGCAGGTCATCGGCCGAGAGCGCCTGAAACAGCAACCGCGGGCGGGATGGCGCGGGCTCGGCCGGCGGAGCCGGCGTGACCAGCTCCTCGACCCGCTCCCTGATCTCGACGATCTGGATCGCGCCGGTGCGCGGATGCGCCTCGATGCGGCGCCGTTCCGCCCAAAGATAGGCATCGTCATGATGACCGACATAGGCCAGCAGGAAGCTCGCGTCGGTCTTGTGAACGATGATGCGGACGTCGCTGCCGGCGCGCACCGACCAGAAATGCGGATCGCGCGACCGCTCAATGCGATGAAACTTCAGCCCCGGCGCCGAAGGGTCCATCTGCAAATCGAAGGCCGTGGTCTTGGCGGCTTTCTGCTCTGCTGCCTCAAGCCGGGCGAGCGCCGCGGTGAAGGTGGCGGCGATACGGAATTCCAGGCTCATACGCTGAACACCTTCATCACCTCATCGCCGAAGTGATTGATCACCTTGACCGCGATCCGGCCCGTCGCCGGCCTGGCAAAGGGGCGGGAGACATCACGGTAGAGCGTGGCCCAGGCTTCCTCGTCGATCTCGGCGCGCAGCGCCGCCTTGAGCGACTTGTACGGGTCCTGCGCACCGAGGAAATAGGCATGGCGGACAAAAAAGCTTTCCTCGTTGTAGTCGGTGTCGATGAACCACGCGGCGATGCTCTTGGTATCGCCGGAGCGGATGTCGCCGGTTTGCGGATCGAACACGTCCACGCCGATGATGCGGATGCGGACCTGATCCGGTTCGCCCGGCACCGGCTCCACCACCAGGTCGGGCTCGCCGAACACCACGAACAGGTTGCCCTTGCCGGTGTTCTTGAGGTCCTCGGCCATATGCAGGTCGGGGTTCATCCGCGCCTTGAGGATCGGCATCGGCCCCAGCTTGGTCAGTTCCGAAGCATGGGCGTCGAAATTGAAGGCGCAGGCGATCAGCACATCGAAGCGCGCCTCAGACGCCTCACGGGCGGCGGTGACCAGATCGGTGCGCGACAGCGTGCCGAACTCGGGGCCGAACAGGATGCCGGCGCGGCGTTCGGTCTCGCCCTCCAGGAACCGACCCTCGGCGCCGATATACACGCCGGGCCAGGGCTGCAGGCTGGTAAAATGGATGCTGTCCGCCTTGCGACTCTGATGCACGCCGGCGGTGCGCAGATGCTCCAGCACCATGGCGGTAAAATCGGCCGGCACGGCAGTAGCCGCGCGGCGCTTGCCCGGCGCCTGCGGCAGGTCGAGCAGATCGTCTTCATCGGCGGGCACGACGCGGTGCGGCGACAGGCTCTCGAAGGTGAACGGCCCCGCCACCCGGACGCGGGACTTGTCCTCATGGGGCCGATCGAAAAGGTATTCGATGTCGGCCTTGCGCGCGATCGAGGCATCGATGCGACGCTGGCGCTCGATACGCGCCGCCCACCAGGCGGCGTGGTCTTTTCGGGCCTCCGCCGACCAGGAGGGATTCGCCTCGCGAGGAATCTCCCATTCCTCCCACGCCTTGCCGAGAGCGGCATTCAGCCGCGCGCGCAGCGGCTCCAGCACCGCTTGCGCCTCTTCCCAGAGCACGTCGATCTCGGCGTTGTTGGCGATGGATTTGAGGGTGACGTGCGGGGCGCGTTCATAGACGAAGCCGTGGCGCACATCCTCATGGGTCGGCGTGTCGGGCTGGACCTTGCCAGACACGGCCTGCTCTTTGGCGCGGCCGTCGCGGCTGTCGGCGAGCAGGTAGTAGGGGTATTTGGCCGACATCAGCCGCGTGCGCGCGAGCGCCAACGCGACGCGGGATGTGTCGATGGTGATCCAGCGGCGGCCCCATTGCTCGGCAACGGCTGCCGTGGTGCCGGAACCGCAGGTGGGGTCGAGAACGAGGTCTCCCGGGTCGGAAGCCATGAGAATGCACCGCTCAATCACCTTGGTTGTCGTCTCCACGACATACCGCTTATCCGCTGCGAACCCTGCGATAGACGTGTCCGCCCAAAAATCGCTGATCGGAAAGGCCGCAAAATCATCCAGGAACCGGACATAGCGCAGCGTATTGCCCGCCGGTGTCAGACGACCCGCGCGCTTGAGATGCTCCATTCCATATTCGTTGGTTTTCCACCGTCCTTTTTCAGATGGCCTGAACACCCGACCATCGAGCTGAACGTCGAACCAACTGGCAGCCCCTTCACCTTTTTCGCGACCGATGCTCTGGCTGGTGATGTTATCCCGTGTAAACACCCTGCCAGAAATGCCGTCTGGGTTAGCCTTTTCCTCTGTCGTAAGGAGTCGGCGAGTGCCGTCAGCGTCCTGGACATAACCGTATCCCGAAGCGCCCTCCCCACCGACCTGCTTGTGCTTGTAAATCGACCTGAACTTGGTCTTCTCCCGTTCTTTTGCGTACATGATCACGTAATCAAAAGACCCGCCAAGAAAGTCCCGTGTTGATCCCGACGTCTTCGCGAACGCGATCAGCGCCACATGATTCTCGGTGCCAAACACTTCGTCCATAACCGCTCTCACGCGATGGACGTTTTCGTCGCTGATCTGCACAAACATCGCGCCGGTGTCGGCAAGAAGCTCGCGCGCAACGGTCAACCGGTCGCGCAGATAGGTCAGATACGAGTGGATACCGTCCTTCCAGGTATCCCGGAAAGCCTTCACCTGCTCGGGCTCGCGCGACACGTCCTCGCGCTTGCCGTCCTTCACGTCGCGGCTGAGGGTGCTGACCTGCCAGTTGCTGTTGAACTTGATGCCATAAGGCGGATCGAAGTAGATGCACTGGACCTTGCCGCGCAGCCCCTCGCGCTCGGCGAGGCTGGCCATCACCTGCAAGCTATCACCGAGGATCATGCGGTTGGAC
>CAIXDS010000356.1 GCA_903918195.1 uncultured Acetobacteraceae bacterium
ATTAACTGCCGATTTCTCAGCTTTAACTGCCGACATCTCACCGTTGGCTGCCGGAATCCAGGCCGGAAAAGCCCTTGTCTCATCAATGACTGCCGGCTGACATTCCCGTTTGCCCGACAATCACCCTTATCAGGCATACAGGCGGGCGAAAAGCCTTATCGCGCCTTAGTAAAAGTTGCCATATTCGGTGCGATCCCACAGAATGGCTCGGTTCAGCGGCGTCTCCCGCGGCGGCGCGGCGCGGACCGAAAGCGACGGACCAAGGGCAAGCGGAGAGGCGATCGGATGGAAAGCGGAGCGGGCAGGGGGTTCGGCGGGGACGCGGTAAGTGTCGCGACGGCGGCGCCCGGCATGCCCCTGGCAGCGGGCCGCTCGGGCCCGGAGCTCGCGCCGGCGACCAGCCGGGCCTACGCCGCCGACTGGCACCACTTCTCCGAGTGGTGCCGCAGCGAAGGACACGTGAGCCTGCCGGCCGCTTTCGCCACGCTGGCCGCCTACCTGACGGCGCTCGCCCCGGTGCTCAGCCGCAGCGCGCTTGACCGCAGGGTCGCCGCCATCGCCCATGCTCATCGCGCGCACTTCCTGCCGCCGCCCGATGGCGATCCGGCGGCGCGCCGCGCCTTGCGCGCCGTCAAGCGCCAGGTCGCGCCGGGTCCGCAGCGTCCGCCGCCGCCCTCCGGCCCGCGTCTCGCCCGGATGGCCGCCGCCTGCCCCGGCAACCTCGCCGGACTGCGCGACCGCGCCCTGCTGCTGCTCGCCGCCGCGACCGGCCTTGGCCGCGCTGCCCTGGTCGGGATTGATGCCGAGGATCTGCGTTTCACCGCGGATGGCTGTGAGCTGGTGATCCGGCGCAATCCGGACGCTGCGCCGGCGATGCTCACCATCGCCCGGGCCACGGCTTCCTGCCCGGTGCGGGCGCTGCAGGACTGGATGCGGGCCTCGGAATGCAGCTTCGGGCCGGTGTTCCGCAAGGTCGACCGCTGGAGCAATGTCGAGCACCGCCGGCTCGGCGCCGACGCCATCCGCCGCATCCTGCGCCGTCGCGACAAGCGGCCGGGCCGGGCGCGGCGGTCCGCGGCGAAGGCGGCCTGAGCGGATGGCGCGCTCGGCCGCGGAGCAGGCGAGCGACGCAGCGGCGGCGCTGTCGGTCTGGCTGGGCCAGCGACAAGGTGCCGCGGCGTCCGACGCCGTAACATTTGCGCCGGCCGGCGAAGCGGAAGTTGGTGCGCCGCCTGATGCGGCGGTACCACATGCCGCTGCTGCCGGCGCAACTGCGGCGCTCACCGACGGGGAGGACGCGGTGCGCCGCCCGGCGCGGTCGGAGCACCGGCAGGATAGCGGCTCCAGTGCCGCGCCTTGGCACCTGCCGCATCCCGACTGGCTGCAGCATCGCCTGACCATCAGCGGGCACGAAGGAGAGATTGCGGCCTTCCGTCTTGCAGCCGCCGGTGCCGGGATCATCCCCTGGCAGCTCGATCTCGACGCGCTGGCGGAGGATTGGTTCCTGCTGCTGGCGGCCCCGCCGGCGCCCCAGCTTCGGACCCTGAGCCTCGCCGGCGCGCGGGTGCTGGCCGGCCAGCTGCGCGAGGTGGTCGCCGCCCGCCAGGCGGCAGCCTGTGCACGCGTCGGGCGCAGCCGCGCCTGTCCGTTCGATCTGCACGCGCTGCTGCCGGTGCCCGACGCTATCCTGCGGCTCGGGCCCGATCACCCGGAGGCGCTGTCCTGGCTCTGGCAGCACTGGGGCACCACCGCGGCGCTGCGCCATGTTGCCGAGGACCAAGACGCCGCCGGCGATCCGCGTCACGCGGCGGCGGCGGTCTTCCGGGTGGATTTCTGGTCGGCCGACTGGACGCCGTGGCGGGCCTTGCTGCGTCTGCGCGCGGTCTGGCCGGCGCTGCGCTTCGATCTCCGTCCGCGCTACGACGCGGTCGGCGCCGACGACAGGTGATGGACATCGCCGCTCCCGCGGAGGGTGAGCCGGCCTCTGGCCCCGAGGAGCCCGGCTGGGAGGACAAGCCGCGGCGCGCGTCGGCAACCGAGGCGCCGGTGCTGCGGGCCAACGGCTTCGAGTGGCCGCTCGACTGGCTGCTGGAAATGGCACGGGAGGAGCGGATCGACCTCGCCCGCCTGCCGATCGCGGATCTGATCGGAGCCTTCGCCGCGGCGCTGGAGGCGGCACTCGCCCGCGGCAAGGCGCCGTCGCCGGCGGCATCGGCGATCTCGCTCGGCTGCTGGGGTGAGTGGCTGGTGATGGCGGCGACGCTCGCCTGGCTGCGCTCGCGGCTGCTGTTGCCGGCGAGCGCGCCCGAAGCCCGCGCCGCGCACCACGCTGCCGAGACGCTGCGGCAGCTTCTGCTTGAACGCGCCCGCATGCTGGCCGCTGCCGACTGGCTTGAACGGCGGCGCCAGCTCGGCCGTGATGTGTTCCCGCGTGGGGCCGCGAAGAGCGCGCCGGCCGGGCGGGAAAGCGACCTGACCGAGCTGTTGCGTGGCTGCCTGGTGGCGTTGCGCCTGCCTTCCTGGGTGGAGTTCTATCGGCCCCGGTGGCCCGAAATCTGGCAGGTCAGCGATGCGATCGCGCGCATCACGCAGCGGCTGAACGATTGCGCCGAGGGCGACGAACTCGCGCGCTTCCTGCCGGCGATCGCCGCCGGCGTGCCCACTCGCGACCTCCAGTGCCGCGCTGCCGTCGCCAGCACCCTGGTCGCTGGGCTGGAACTGGCGCGCAGTGGCACGGTCACGCTCGACCAGACCGAGCCGTGGGCCAGCATCCGGCTGCGATCAGCGCCCGACCAGCGGGCGGCGGAGGCGGGGCATGACCGGCGTGCTGGCGGTTGATCTCGGCAAGACGGGATGCCGTGTCGCGCTCTGGACCGAGGCGGGGCGTTTCGATGCGGAGGGGCCGGGGGCGGCCGGGCTTGCCGCATTGAACGGCGCCGTGACGGCGGAACGCGCCATCCTGGCGGTCGCCCGGCCACTGCTGCAGGGAGCGGGGCTCGCCGGC
>CAIXDS010000357.1 GCA_903918195.1 uncultured Acetobacteraceae bacterium
GGATGAACTCATGCAAACACTGGCCTTCGTCAGACCACCCCCGCAGCCGCCCTGAGCCCCTCTCGACCCTCCGCTTCGTCCCACCGCCCGCCAAGGAGCCTCGACAAACAGCACAAAAGGTCAAAATGAGAATCGCTGGCGACCGGGTCTTGACCGATGCCGAGATCGGTGAGGTATGGCGCGCTGCCGGCCTCCTGGGCTGGCCCTGGGGGCCTTACTTCCGCTTCCTGCTGCTGACCCTGCAGCGCCGGGGCGAAACTGCCGGGCTGGCCTGGGCGGAGTTGTCGCCCGATCTGGCGCTGTGGGAACTGCCCGGGTGCCGGACGAAGAACGGCAAGCCCCACCTGGTTCACCTGGCCGAGCCGGCCCGCGCCATCCTGCGCGCCGTGCCGCGGCTGGCCGGCTCGCCGCTGGCGTTTACAACCACCGGCACGACGCCGGTATCAGGCTTCAGCCACGCGAAACGGCGCCTCGATGCGGCGATCCTGGCGGAACGGGCGAAGCGCGCGGCCGAGGCTGGGGACGGTCGGCCGCCGGCGTCCCCGGTCCCCTGGGGTGGCCACGACTTTCGCCGCAGCGGCGCGACCGTGCTGGCCCGTCTGGGCGTCCGCTGGGAAGTGGCTGACAAGGCCCTGAACCATGTTAAGGGCGCGATCCAGGGGGTTGCCGCGATTTACCAGCGCTATGACTTCCTGGCCGAGCGGGAGGCGGCGCTGAATGTATGGGCGGCGCATGTGCTGGCCTGCGGCGAGGCTGCCGAGGCGGCCGGTAACGTGGTGGCCTTGCGGCCAGGTCGCGCGTGAGCCGGGACCGATCAAAGGGGGTGCCAAAACAGCCCCCCTTCCCGTGCGGGGTGCCAATCCGCGCGCGCCAGGCGGTGCAAAAGGGTGTCAGTTAAACATACACCCTTGGCGCCGGCGGTCGAAAACCCCGATCCGGACGAAAGGGTGTGTGTTCAACTCACACCCTTCGCGCTGTAAGGGGGTGGTGTTTCACCACCCTATCATGCTCGCCTTTTTTGGGGCCAAGTTTGGTCTCTATCGCGCGCCAGGCGGGCCAAGGGGTGTCCGTTGAATGGACACCCCTTGGCGTCTCGGCCGAGGGGCGCCGTCACAGCCTCAGCGGTGGACGTGCCCAGTCCACCAGTAGGCGACGACGCCAAGGGCGACAAGCGCCACAGGAACCAGCAGCAGATACAGTTGCAGGTCGGTCATGGTTGCAGCCTTCCGAGGATGCCTCGCGCCAATAAATGTAGGATGATACCCGCTACGCACCAGCCCAGCGCAATCAGAAGCCACCAGCCATGCGGGCCGGGGATGAACGCCCCGTAGAGGAAGCTCACGGCTGGCGCAACCAGGGCGGTGACGAACGTCGCAACGCCGATGTTGTTCAGCGCCGTCGCGGTCAGTTTGGTCCGTTCATTCTCGATCAGGCTCATGGTGCTGCCTTCCGCAGCCGCACGCCGGGGCCGCCGCCGTTCTCTTCGATGAACTCGACACCGGCCGACTCCAGCGCGGCGCGGATCGCCTCGACGGTGCGCGGATACAGGCTTTCGCCACGTTCGAGGCGGGCCACGGTATCGGGCGACACCTTGGCCGCCGAGGCCAAATCACGGACGCCCATGCCCAGCGCAGCGCGTGCCATCCGACTTTGAACAGGGAGCATCGTAATCCCGTTACGAAGTTCTTGCGCCCGATGACGCCGGAGGCTATCGTAACAGAGTGCCAACCTTAGAACAAGGTTCGGTGCGGCCGAGCGGGAAGGTGGAAGCTCCCGCGCCCGGCCTAACCACAACCCAAGCTGCATGGAGCTACGGAAATGGCTGTTTCCGAGAATACCCGATCTTTGCCCGTCGCGCGCCGTCGATTGCTCGGCGGAGTTGCTGCCTCGGTTGTCGCACCGATCGCCACGGCGCCGGCCGGCAAGGGCCTCACAGTATGAAGCCCCTTGCCGGCCCCGATGCCGAGCTGCTCGCGCTGTCGGCCGAACTCGACGCCTGCGATCAGAAGATTTGCGCGATCTATGACCTTGCCGGCGAGGACGCCGATGATGATGACCTCGAAGAAGCGGCGCGTCCTTTGGGCGATCGTCAGGAGGCAATACTTGCCCGCCTCGAATCCCTCCGCGCCACAACCCCGGCCGGTATCTTGGCGCGCGCCCGCTCGCTGGCCATTCATGCAGGGGCGGGTGAATTCGACCTGTCCATCAGCGACCAAACCTACGCCGGTCTGCTGACGAAACTGCTTCTGCGCGATGCTCTGCTGTGCAGCGGCCTGCCGTTGCCCTCCGCGCTGCTGCCTGGTGGTGCGGCATGAATGCCCCCATCACCCTGCGCGACATGCTGGCCGAGGCCGAGGCGCACTTTACGGCCCGCCCTGCCGGCGACGCGGTTGCCCTCCGCGTCTGGCGCGATCGGTGGGCCGAGCTGCTGCACGGCCTCGCCGATCGCCAGCCGCGCCGCCAGCCCGACCGGCTGGCGCTGGCCGCGTTCGGGCTGCGGTTGCTGCTCGCCGGTGCTGGAGGCGACAACGGCGCCGAACGGGTCGCGGTCACGGCCCTCGCCGGTCTGGACACCGAGCTCGACCGTCTCGACCTGGCGGGGTGCCCATGAGCGCGCCGCTGTCCGTTACCGATGCGGCTGTTTCGAAGGGGCCGGCGGCCGGCGCGACCCGCTTGCAGCGACTCGGTGCGCCGCGGTTGGCTGAAGCAGGCGCGGCACGGTTGGCCGCCGCACGCCGGGACCTCACGCCCGGCTTGCCGCGCCGCTTCCTCAACCGTGGGGGCGGACGTGAGGCCGTGGACATGCCGCCAACGCAGAGACTCGAATCCGCCGGGCGACCGGCGAGGCTGACGCTTTCCGAGGTGAGGAACGCCTTGGGGCCAAGCGATCTTGTGGCCGAAGTGGAGCGGATCGGCCTTCCCCAACCCATGATTTATATCATTGAGGATTGCAAACGGCCCGACCCGATTGAAGATCGAAGGTGGGAATTAGAACGCCTGCTAAACGAGTGGTTTCGGGACAATCATGCATCCGGCGCGCTTCGGTTTGGCGGGGTGCCGTCATCGGGTCATGGTGCCGCGTGGGAGGAAGTGCCGCCGGAGTTAGCCGATGATCTGCACTATTGCCCCGGATCGAACTCTATCGCGGTCGCGGGGCGGCGCTGGGATCGTGTGCGCGGCTGGCAGCCGGAGCGGCCGGCAGCTCGCCCTCCCGCAGAGGCGCGACCCGCCCCAGGTCCTGGGCCGGTGGATGAGCCTTTACCAGAGCAGGACCGCCCGTCCACTCGCGGTGACGTGGCACGAATTGTTGATGCTCTGCCGGAGAGAAAGGACAAGGGAGGGGCGCCGCAAGAATTCGATAGGAATTTATTTGAAGTCGAATATCATGACTTTGTTAATAGAAATCCGAATGCTGCAAGTCGCGCTGTTAATAAGCACATGATGCTTTGGTCGTTTGATAACTACAGTCCAAGACCTACTTCCCAATGGGTCCGCGAACGTACGAGGCATTTGCGGATGAAACGAAAGAAACCCGGTTCGTAGCAGTTAGCCGCGTTTATGCGGTTTGTAGCGAACGAGGCCAAGGCTGCTGATTGCCCTCCCGCCGCGCTGGTGCGTCGGAAGGCAGGAGCCGACATGAACAACCGAACCAACCTGATGGGTAGCGCGGCGTTGACCCCATCCGCCGGCATTGATCCCCGTTTGCTGGAAAACCCGGACTACATCCTGACCGAGCCCGAAACGGCGCGGTGGATTCGCCTTTCCCCGCGGAAGTTGCAGCGCGACCGGTTGGAAGGTGGCCCGCACTCAATACCCTTTGTGAGCCTTGGCGGGCGCCGGATCGGCTATCGCGTGGGCGACGTGCAAGCGTGGATCAAGCGCCGGACGTTTACCAATACCAGCGCAGCGACAGTGGCCGCGCAGGCGGATGCGGCATGACAGAGCATCCGGTCCTCTCGTGCCCCTTGGGCGAAGCCAGCACGGCGCTTGATAGCATACTGCAAATCCTCGGCGGTCTGGCCGAACTGTTCGAAGAGACCGACTCCAAAATCGCGCGCGGCCTCTATACGCCGCTGGAACAAGCGATATGCGCCGATTTTATGCCGGGCCTGGGAGGGCTGGCGCGCGCGGCGGCTCAGATCGGTGTCGAACTGGAGGCCGAGCGCAGTTGCGCCCTGTTGGCCTTCAGCGAAGCCGGGCTGTCGGTGAAATCGCCGCTCCACGGGCCATCCAACGTTCTCGCGCAGGTGTTGAAGCTACGGGGCGTCGGAAACGCGATCGTTGCCGCGTTGCTGCCGCTGTTCGATGCGGCTGAGGCCGAAGCGATCGGCCTGGACCGGGCAAGCGCAGCGCTGTGCACAGGAACGGCCTTCATCGACAGGGTTGGCCGTGTGATTGCCAAAGCGGGCAGCGAAAGTCCGGCTGAAACATGAAGCCGGCCCCGCTGCCAGGCGGGGCCGGTTCGAAAACGGAATCCGGCGGTCACTGGATCGGAAAGCCTGGAACCCAACGCCAGGAACATACCCGATCCAGCGCACCGCCTCAAGTTCCGAGGCGTAGCCCATGAATTTCATTCCTCTTGCAACCTCAGCCGGCCCCCGGCGCGCTTCGCCGCCTGCGCCGCTGAAGCCGGTTCTCCTCGACGCCGAGGAGCTGCGCCTGTTCCTCCGCAGTCTCGACACCGAGTCCAGGGCAGCCGAACAAGCCGGCGACTATGCCCGCGCCGATCGGCTCGCCACCCGCGCCGCGGGGCTGCGGCCGTGACCGGGCCGTCCGCCGCCGACATCGCCCGCATGCTCGCCCGCCAGGCGCCCGCGCTCGTGGCCGAGCTGCTGCCCAACGGCAAGCGCGAGGGCGCGGAATGGCGCGTCGGTTCGCTGGCCGGCGAGCCGGGTCGGTCGCTGTCCGTGCATCTGTTCGGCAATCGCGCCGGGGTCTGGTCGGACTTCGCCGCCGGCGAGGCCGGTGACGCGCTCGATCTGGTGGCCGCGGTGCTCTACCGCGGCGACAAGCGGCAGGCGCTGGCCTGGGCACGCCGTTGGCTCGGCCTGGGCGATGGAGCGGCCCCACTGCCCCAGCACCGGCCCCAGCCCCTCCCGGCGGCTGCCCCCCGTGCCGATCCCGAGGCCGAGGGCAAGCGCCGGACGGCCCTGCGCATCTTCCTCAATGCCACGACAAGCCTGATGGGCACGCCTGCAGCGGCCTATTTGGACGCTCGTGGCTGCGGCATCGCAGAGCTCGGCCGCCAGCCCCGCAGCCTCCGCTTCGCGCCCGCACTGCCGAACCGCGAATCGGGCCGCGCCTGGCCCGCGCTTGTCGCCGCCGTGACCGATGCGGCCGGGCAGCACATCGCGACGCACCGCACATGGTTGCAGCGGGACGCGGGCGGAGTCTGGCGGAAGGCGCAACTGGACAACCCCAAGATGTCACTCGGCAGCGTCGCCGGCGGCTGCATCCGCATTTGGCGCGGGGCATCGTGCAAGCCGCTGCGTGAGGCCCCGGAGGGCGAGACGGTGGCGATCGCCGAGGGCATCGAAACCGCCCTGAGCGTCGCCATCGCCTGCCCGGAGCTACGCGTCCTCTCCGCCGTCAGCCTCGGCAACATGGGCCGCCTGGTGCTGCCGCCAGCGGTGCGCACGGTGATCCTGTGCGCCGACAATGACGGACCGAACGAGGGCGCGGCACGTGCCCTGCAACGCGCGGTGGACCACTACGCCGCTGAAGGCCGAATCGTGAAAATCGCAATTCCACCTTGTGGAAAAGATTTCAATGACGTGTTGCAGGCGGCCGGCGCATGACGGCCGGCAAAGGCAAGCGCCAGGTGCGCGCCGCGATCGACGCGGCGCAACCGGCGCAGGCGACTGACAGCGCAGCACCGGCCTATCTGGCCTCGCGCTTCAGCATGCGGCCGAAGGGGCTGTTTCGGAACTCCGACGACCCCAACAAGAGCTTCTGGATTTGCGGTCCTTTCGCCATCGAGGCCGAGCTACGCGACGACGAAAAGCGCGGTTGGGGGTTGCTGATTTCCTGGCACGATCGAGACGGCAACCGGCATGAGGAAGCCTTCGGCCGGGCACTGTTCGCCGGCGAGTGTGCCGAGGTGCGCTCCCGCCTCGCCGATGGGGGCCTGTCCCTCAATGGCGCCCAGTCCGCCCGCCAGGCGCTGGCCGAGTATCTCAACCTCGCCGCCAGCATCCGGCGCGCCCGCAGTGTGCCGCGGGTCGGCTGGCACATGATCGGGGGCCGACCCGTCTTCGTGCTGCCGGACACCACCTTCGGTGACGCCGGCGAGCGTGTGATATTGCAGACCGACGCGCGCGAACCGCCATTGTTCAACGTGGCCGGCACTGTGGCGGACTGGCGCGACAATATCGGGCTGCTGTGCTGCGGCAATTCGCGGCTGCTGTTCGCCGCTTCCTGCGCCTTCGCCGGGCCGGTGCTGGGCATCGTGGGCGAGGATGGCGGCGGCTTCAACCTCCGCGGCGCGTCACGGTCCGGCAAGTCGACCGTGCTGAAGGTGGCCGCCAGCGTGTGCGGTGGTGTAGCAGGCGCTGGCGCGTCCGGATTCATCCGGCAATGACGCGTCACCGGAAACGGCCTGGAATCGGTCGCCGGCATGCACAGCGACAACCTGTTGCTACTGGACGAGATGGGCCAGGTCGACGCGCGCGAGGCCGGCGAAATGTCGTACCTGCTGGCGAACGGATTAGGAAAGGTGCGGGCCGCCCGATCGGGACTGGCCAAGCCGGCGCTGCGCTTCCGGGTGCTGTTCCTTTCGACCGGCGAAATCGGCCTGGCGGACAAGAACGCCGAGGCAGGAAAAGGCACCAAGGCCGGCATGGAAGTGCGGCTGGCCGACCTGCCATCGGACGCCGGCGCCGGTCTCGGCGCGTTCGAGGACCTACATGACCATGAGAACGCAGACGCCTTCAGTCGTGCGCTGCGCGAACAGACGGGCCGCTTCTATGGCGCTCTGCTGCGGGCCTTCCTGGCCATCCTGGCCGGGCGCTGGGGCCGTGATCCGGCAACCTTCCCCGACACTCTCCGCGATCGCGCTGGCGAGCTGCTGCGCGCGTGGCTGATGGAGATCCCTGGCGCTGGCGGTCAGGTCCGCAGCGTCGGCTTCCGCTTCGCGTTGGTGGGCCTCGCCGGCGAACTCGCCACCGAAGCAGCATTGACCGGCTGGGCGCCGCGGGCTGCTGCCGAAGCAGCCCGCAAATGCTTCCTGGCCTGGCTTGCTGAGCGCGGCACGGAAGGTGCGCGCGAGGATGCCCAGGCGGTGGCGCAGTTGCGGGCTTTCATCGCGGCCAATGGCGCCGCGCGCTTCGATGTATGGGCCGATGCGCCAACCTCGGACGCGGCGCAGGTCGATCCTGCTGAAAGCGCTTTGCCGCCATCCGAGCGGTTCCGCACGATGAAACGGGCCGGCTGGCGCCGCTGGGAGGTTGGCGAGGGCGGCCGAATGCATTGGCGCTACTACCTGACGGCGGAGGGGTTCAACGAGGCCCTGGCCGGTCTCGCCCCGAAGGATGCGCGGCGCACGCTGGTCACGGCGGGCTATCTTATTCGCCCGTCAAGCGGAGCCGACGCGGACCGCGGCAATACGGCAACGGTCTATACAGTGCCGGGCGTTGGAAAGGTGCGGTTGTATTTGATCTCCGGTACGATCCTGGCATCCGAGGAAGGCGCCGACTGATGCGCGGCAGCGGACAACAAGCATGCATCGTCGCAGCGTTCGCCATCATTGGCCGCGGTGTCGTGGTACTGCGGGCGGCTGAGGGTGACGATTGATGGAAGACCACGCTGCACCAATCAGCCCGTCAGATGCAAACCTTGAACGATTTTACAGGGCGGTGGCCCGTCTTCGCGCCGGCGATGATGACGCAACCTGGCTGGCCGAGGCCCTCGCCGATCTACATGCCCGCGGCGCGCTCGACGGCCCGCTCCAGCTCCCGCCCCGTGCGCCGCCGCCGGTGAGTTGCCGGGCGCGCCTGCGCGAGCGCAACAGCGCGCTGCGGCGATGGGCGGACACCATCCGCGCGCCGTCCGTCCGGGCCTTTGCCGATGATATGGCGCAGGCGCTGCGCGCCTTCGCATCGACCGCGGCTTACCACCGCCACCTGGCGAGCGGGGTGCGGCCGGCGGACAAAAATGGTTTTGCCTTCGATGTGCTGCGCCACAATCACAGCCAGTCGATCGCCGCGAACACCATTAGAACAATAATAAGCGCTAAGAATGGCCCGACTTCGCGCGGGTTTAGACTTTAGATAAGCCAGCCGGGCGCGGAGGATGAAGGCAGACAAAGGAGTCATCTATGGCACCCGCTGCCCCCCGCGTGAAGTTGCCGAGCATTCCGCCTCTCGCCGCGCACGCCGAGTACATCCGGTTAGCTAAGCTGCAAGCCGACCTGGCGAACGCCTGGACCGAACGCGCGAACGATCTTGAACGCTTGGCCATCGAAGGCGATCTGAAATGCTTCGACTTGAACCTGGCGTCGAAGACCTTTCAACAAGGTGACCGGGCCACTGCGCTGCGGGCTCGGCACGAGACCCTGAGCAAGGCGCTTCCAGCGAAGCAGGCCGAGCCGGCATCAGCGGACGGCATGCCCGCAGACATAGCGTGCGCGTTCCCGCTGTTGGTGGGCGAACGCGTTGCCGCGCCCGAAGATCGTGACGCGAAACCGAAGCGCCTGCATGCAGAAAAGGCAATGATCGAGCGCGCACAAGCCAAGCTCGCACCGCTTATCGAAGAAATCAGAGACAAGCAATCACTTGCTATCGCCGAATTACTTGCTCCAGAATATCGAAAGTTGCAGCGCCACATCTTTGAACTTGCTTTAGCGTTGTCGGAGGCTGTCGCAGCGGAACGCGAGTTTACCGCCGCACCGGTGCTCGCCGGTTACGCCGATCGGTGCGACGTTCTTGGGCGCCGCCGTCTCGACGCTGCCGCGCGGCTCGGCACGCTTGACAGTTGGGACAGCCAGATTTCCGGTTTCCGCCGCGAGCTTCAAAGCCTGGGGGTGCTGTGATCATGGACCTGTTCACCGATTGGCGCGCCGAGATCGAAGCCGAACTCGCCACCGCACGCGAAAGGGTTTGTGCAGCGAACGCCGAGCTGGCCGCGGCAGGCGAAGCGGAGCGCACCGCGAAGAACGAATGGCACGCGGTGAATGCCGCCCTTGCAAGTCTGGGTGATCGCCGCCCGATGGCAAACGCCTTGCGGAACCGCGTCAATCACCGGGCCGAGGCGTTTCGTGCGCAAGAATCGCGCTTGATCCGTGCGCGTGGGGAAGTCGAGACGGCGCTGCGCCATGTGGAAGACTTCACGGATGCGCTGGCGCAACTCGACACGATTGATCCCCCAGTACCCGCGCCGGAGACGGCGCTGTTGGTGTTGGCGGAATGAGCCCGGCGCGTTTGAGAAGCGTGCGCGCCGCACCTGGCCGGCGCCGTAGTGTCCGTTGCCCGGCGCCGGTCCTTTTCCTGTTTCGCCATGAAGGTGTGTCATGACTGTAACCGTCCCCAGCATTTCGAGCCCGGTTCAATATCTCCAGGGCGCTTTCTCGGTCACGACGCCGCCGACTGGCGCCCCTCCCGCAACGCCGGTGGGCGGTGCTCGCACCGTGCCGGCGCTGGTATTGGCTACCGGCGGGACGGGTGGATTGATTTGCAGTCTTTTCGTGCACAATCCTGAGAACACCACGGCAGTTTTCACGGGCGTTCCGCATGTCTCGACCGCTCCGGCCGGCGCGGCTTGCGGCAGTGGTCATCTCAATCTGGGGGCAGCAACTCGTGAGCACCCCTCGGACCCGCACCGCCTCACAGCCGCGCAATTTACTCGGAACTATCAAGGCATTCGACATCGGCCTGGGACCGCGGCAATTCCGCGGCGTGGCCAGCACCGGAGTCGTGGACCGGATGCAAGACATCGTTGTTCCGGAAGGAGGTGACGTAACGCAGTTCCGACGCAACCCGATCTTGCTATATCAGCACGATTCGGCGCAGCCGATCGGCACTGTTCCGTCCATCGCTCTCCGCGGCGGGCAATGGGAATTCCTCGCCCAATTTGCCGACGAAGGCGTCTCGGAAAAGGCGGATGAGGCGTGCCGCTTGGTGAAAACGGGTGTGCTCTCCGCGCTATCAATCGGGTTTTTGCCCGAACGTATCGAGCGAATTCCAGACAGCTATGGCGTTCGCTACACAAAATGGTCGCTTCTCGAGCTTTCGGTTGTGAGTGTACCTGCATGCCCTGATGCGCTGATCACGCAGCGGTCACTTTCGCGCGGCACTCCCGATGCCGAGCTGCTCCAGCGCGCCCGCGCGGCACAGCACCGCCTCGCCGCACCCGCGGGCCGCGGCGGCCCTCGCGCATTACCATCATCCCGGCCGGAGGCGCACACAAAGGGAGAAATGTTTGACCGTGCGCAAGAGTTACGAAAGAAACACGGTCGTCATCCCGGAAATGCATCGGCTGCCTTGATGCAAATGGAGACGTTCCTTCGGATGGCGTATTGGTGATGAGTTCCCTGGGATTGCGCATCACGGTTACCTCTGCGGCGATGCTAACCAATGAGCGCAAAACGCTGCGCTCCACCCTTCGCAAGGCCGGCGCCGAGGTGCTGGCGGTTGCCAAGGCGAAGATCAAGAAGGGCGGCGGCGGCCGGACTTATCGCGGAGGTGGCGGCACATCTGGGGGATTCCGCGGCCAGTACCTCCGCGGCAGGTTCACTGCCTCGGCGGCGGGCAGTCCGCCCGGTAACGTTTCGGGCACACTCAAGCGATCAGGGAAAGTGCGGCCGTTCAAGTCTGGAGAGGGCGTTGTGGTGCGTTTCAGCGCATTCTACGCGCGTTATCTGGAGGACGGTGCGAAGGGTGGTGGAAATACCGGCAAGAACAACAAGGCGGGGCTTGCTATAAACCCGAGGACAGGCAAGCTCAAGCGCGCCCGTGGTGTCTATACGGCGCGTGTGCTTGAAAAGAGGCCGCGCCCTTTTCTGTCGACCGCGTTGAACGAACGGCGCGGTTCAATTGACCGGCGCGTCAAGGCTGCGGTTGATCAGGACATTCAATTTGTTCGCGTGAAACCATAGCAAATCACTGCTTCGGCCCAGATCGGCCGGCGACACCGCCACCTGGTCATCCTGCTCACGGCACCGGAGATGAGCAGCAGCTCGGCCGCTGGCGGTGCTGACCGGGGCACCGGTGCCGAGCTCACCAGCGGCACCGCCTGGCCGCGCCCGATCTACCGGCGGTGGTGACTGGGCAGCGGCGCCGAGCTCACCAGCGTCACCACCTGGCCGCGCCCGATCCTCCGGCGGTGCTGACCGGGGCAGCGGCGCCGAGCTCACCAGCGTCACCACCTGGCCGCGCCCGATCCCCCGGCGGTGGTGACCGGGCACCGGTGCCGAGCTCACCAGCGGCACCGCCTGGCCGCGCCCGATCTACCGGCGGTGGTGACTGGGCAGCGGCGCC
>CAIXDS010000358.1 GCA_903918195.1 uncultured Acetobacteraceae bacterium
CAGCGTGATAGAGGTTCTTCAGAGAGGGCCAGCCGATCTCCCCGCCCTCCTCGTCACGGATGCCGCCTTCGGCCAGCGCCTTGGCAATCTGCTGCCAGGTCACGCGACGGCTACGGGCCTCGGCGATCGCCTCGAAGTGGGCAACCACGAGTCGACGTTGGGCGGACGGGGCGGTGACGCCTTCAAGCCGGTCTGGTTCCAGGGCCTTGAGGCGGTCTGACACGCTGCGGCTGTCTGTGCTGGCCGGCATGGGCGTTCTCGTTCGTTGTCCGTGGCTGAGCGTGTTTTCCCACATGTTGAACGCGTTTTCTCATGTGTTGAGCGTGTTGACGCCGTGTTGAACGCCTGTTTGTCACGTTGAACGGCTGTTGAACGTGTTTAGCCCAGTGTTGTGCGCTTTGTTGACCTATGGATGCTCTGACAGACCAAGTCATGCTAGACGCATGTCTGGTGCAGAGCGCTGGCGCGCCGCGCTTGGCTCGATACGCACCGGTTTGCCAGCGCCAAGCGGTCCCCCGGATCGGCCTTCCTGGGGCTGCCGGACGGCTGACGCTTGCCCGTTGCGCTCCTGCCCGTACATCCTGACTGCATGTTCAGTGTCACCGAAGCCGAGGCTGCTTCCATCCGTCGTGTGTTCGGCCTGTGCGGCTGAGCGGAACAGAAAAGTAGCATAAGGCTATTCAAAAGTCCCATGCGGAAGTAGGGTTCCTAAGCGGCCTGAGACCGCCGTTCATAACGGTATCGGGCAGCGAGAAGTCGTACCGCCCGAGGAAGTTGAGATGGCGCCAGATCAGCGGGGAGAGGTGAGCGATGTCGTCGTTGCTGACATCCATGCCGTCCGACCTGACCTGGCGGATAGCCTCCTGCATATAGATGGCGTTCCAGTGCACGACGGCATTGAGAGCGAAGCCAAGGGCGCCAAGCTGCTCTTCTTGTCCCTGCTGGAGCGGACTCCGGATTTCGCCGCGTTCGCCGTGATGGATGCGCCGACCGAGGCGATGGCGCAGCTCCGTATGGTTGAGCTGGGTCAGGATGCGCCGGCGGAACGCCGCGTCGTCAACGTAGTGAAGGATGTGAATGGTCTTGGCGATCCTGCCGATTTCGGAGAGCGCGCGCGCCAGGGTGGTCGGCTTGTCTCTGACCTGGAGCGTCCGCATGATGCCCGCCGCCTTGAGATGCCCGAGTTTCAGCGAGCCGGCGAGGCGGATGACATCGGGCCAGTTCTCCCGGATCAGCGGCAGATTGATGGTGCCTTTGCTGACGCTGTTGAACGGGCCGTAGTCGGCTTTCCGGTCGATCCGCCACAGCCTGGCGTCGCCGAGGTCGGCCAGGCGCGGGCTGAACTGGTAGCCAAGCAACCAGAACAGGCCAAACACAGCATCGGAATACGCGGCGGTGTCGGTCATGAATTCGGCCGGCTCCAGCTCGGTCTCCTGTTCGAGGAGAAGGGCGAGCAGCACCAGGCTGTCTCGCAGGGTGCCGGGGACGACGATGCCGTTCAGGCCGCTGAACTGGTTGGACAGCAGGTTGTACCAGGTCACGCCACGGGACTGGCCGAAATACTTCGGGTTCGGCCCGGCATGGATGGCGCTCGCCGGCGCGGTGAAGCGCATGCCGTCCGCCGAGGCGACATCGCCGGCGCCCCAGATTTTGACGAGCGGCAGCGCGGCATGGGCGGACACGATCCGCGCATTGGCGGCCGCAATGGTTTCTGGCCGGATGAAGTTCTGGCTGACCCAGGCCAGGCGTTCGCGGCGGAGTGCTGGAATATCCTGCCGGCTGACCGGCTCGATGCCGATATTGAGGGCTTCCGCGACCAGGGCGGCGCACAGACTGGTCTCAAAATGCTCTACCCTGGCCTGCCGCTCGCTGAGATGAGTAAAGGCCTTGGCAAAGCCGGTGCGCTGCATGATTTCCAGGAAAAGATCCGGCATGCCGGCCTTGGGCATGCGCCCCTGAACGGCTGGCCGCAGGGCGCGCAGGCTTTCCGTATCCTCCAGCCGGTCGAGCGGCGTGACGACAATGCGGGTTTTGCCGTCCACGGTCTCAAAGCGCAGATCGGGGTTGCTCGCGGCCCGGTCAGCGACCGTGCGGTATGCGCCATCGAGCAACTGCGACAAGGCGGCTATCTCGGTCTCGGCATCCAACGAGCGGTTGAGCGCCCGGCAAACGACCAGCTTGGATGCCTGCCATGTCGCGCCGTCCAGCATCCCGCGCCTGGGATCGCCGTACCGGGTGCCCGGGCTGGCGAAAATATCGCGGCGCTTCACGGCGGCTCGCCATGCGTCGATGATAGCGAACACGTAGGCCTTGGGATCGGCCACGCGGCCTTCCGAGTCCAGCACATGCTGCTGCCAGGCTTTCGGGATCGCGGATGTCGGCGCGTCGGGCATTTTGGACTTGGACCAGTCGGAGATTTTCGCGAGGTAGCGGATTGCTTCCTGCACGGCCTTGCCGCCAGGCGCTGCATCCATCTCCAGCCTGGTGGCAATGTTGAAGAACAGGCGGCGCGCCCTGCGCCACCGGGCGAGAAGCTCCGCATAGGGCTTGGCGTCGCGGGGCCTGGCGATCGCATCGACCTCGGCCATTGCGGCCACGAGATCGTCGCGGGGAAGCCGCTCGAACAAGGCGTCGCGCCATTGATCCAGCGGCAGGGCGTTCTCTTCAAAGACCAGCTTGGCCATGTCACGCAGCAGGATTGCGGCATCGTCGAGATCGCGCAGGCTTCGCAGCCGGGCCTGCTTGTCCGCGACCTCTGCATCCTTGACCAGGTCGGTGACCAGCGCCTCGGCCAACTCGGCGGCGTCATCCTGTGCTGCCGCTTCGAGTGTATGGAACAGCGCCGCCACGGTTGCCGTCCGGCGTGGTTCCTGCAGGGCGGCGATCGCGGACGGTTTCCCCGCGCGCGCGACGCGCGCCAGCCGCTCCAGGCTCGCCGCCGGAACGCCCTTGGGCGGCGACGGGCGCAGATCGAACGCGCGAATGGCTTCGAGCCTGTCCAGGTGATGCAGGAACTCGCCAGAGGACCGCTGGATCGGCACCCTCCGCAGAGCGTCCAGGGCAGCGAAGTCGCTTTCGCTGCCTTCATCGAACAGCTTGGCAATGCGCTCGCGCTGTTTGTCGTCGAGAGCCGCGACAAGCCGTTTCCAAAGACGCTTTTGCGCCCGGTCCCGGATGCGGCCCACAAAGCGTTCAAGGATGCTGACACCCGGCAGCAGCACCTTGTTGACGACAAGCCACGACGCGGCGCGCTCGACCAGAGGGCCGGGATGGTCGTCGCCGCTCCAGCACAATGCATAAAGCCATCGGGTCAGACGAAACCGGGCACGCCCGTTGTCAGCGAATTCCGTGAAGCCATAACGCTCGCGGATCAGCACGAGGTGCCGTTTGCGCTGGCCCCCGAGATCAAAATATCCCTTGAGCGAAGGACTCTCCTTCAAACCAAGTTGGCTGGCCAGGAAAGCCGTTACCGAGCCTGGGATTTCGAGATCGGCGCCAGGGAAGGTGCCGAGGAACCTGGCCGATCCCAGCATGAGCGCGAAGCCGAGGCGATTGTGATCACCACGCAGCCCATCGGTGATCTCCCGGTCGCTTCGGTCCAGGTGGAAATACCGCGCCAGCTGATCCGGCGAAGGAGCGGCGGTAAAATTGGCATAGCGTTGCCGCTGCTCATCGGACAGGTGGCGGGTGGGCATATCGTGCGGAACTTAGGACTTTTGCGGAGGGTCAGGGGGGCACGGAAAATGCTGGACACTTTCCGCGCAAAATACCTATGCGGAAGTCGGGACTTTAGCAATATGTTTTGCGAAGCCTCGGGAGCACCCGCATGAGGCTGGGATATGCCCGGGTCTCGACCGAGGATCAAAACCTCGATGGACAGCGCCAGCGCCTTTCCGCAGCCGGATGCGAAAAGCTGTTCGAGGAAAAACTCTCCGGCGCGAAGCGCAATCGCCCGAAGCTGGAGAAGCTGATCGAGCAGCTACGCAAAGATGACATCCTGGTTGTGACACGACTCGATCGCCTGGCCCGCTCTACCTCCGAACTCCTGCGCATAGCCGAACGCCTGACGGAGAAAAACGCAGGATTACAGTCACTTGATGAGCCGTGGGCCGACACGACAAGCCCTTCCGGGCGGATGGTCATGACCATCTTCGCAGGTATCGCCGAGTTCGAGCGCACCCTCATCATCAGCCGTACCAATGACGGCAGGCTGGCCGCCAAGGCGCGCGGCGTGACCTTCGGCCGGCCCAAGAAAATGCGGCTCGACCAGCAGGAACTGGCCCGGGAACTTGTCAGAGACGGGAAATCGATCAGCGCCGTCGCCAGGACCTTCAACGTCCATCCGGCGACGATCTACCGCGTCATCGAGGGATAGGGGCCTTATGCTACTTTTCTGTTCCACTCAGCCGCACAGGCCTGTTCGAGGAGGAGGGCGAGCTGTCCGCCATGATCGAGCTGCGCCGGCACTTTCCGGGCATCACCGACAACGCCAAGGCGCGGGAATGTGCCCGGACTATCGCGGGGTGGAAGCCGGCGCTTGCAGTGTCCCGTCCGGTGACGCCGTTGCATCCTGGCAAGCGGCGATCGGCCGGATAGCCGGTTTCGCCGATACCGCTTCCCGATCTGCTAAATGTGGCGGGGCGGAGTAAGGCGCGATAAGGAATCGTCGTGCAGGCGCTATGCCGGCGTTGTACCTGCTCCCGAGCAGGCTTGTCAGCCGGCAGTCATTGATGAGACAAGGGCTTTTCCGGCCTGGATTCCGGCAGCCAACGGTGAGATGTCGGCAGTTAAAGCTGAGAAATCGGCAGTTAATCCTGCGACACGCGGTTTATGACCGATAAGCGGGTGTTA
>CAIXDS010000359.1 GCA_903918195.1 uncultured Acetobacteraceae bacterium
ACCGGCGCCTCGGTTGCCGACGCGCGCCGCGGCTTGTCCTCCCAGCCGGGCTCCTCGGGGCCAGAGGCCGGCTCACCCTCCGCGGGAGCGGCGATGTCCATCACCTGTCGTCGGCGCCGGCGGCGTCGTAGCTCGGGCGGATGTCGAAGCGCAGCGCCGGCCAGGCCGCGCGCAGCCGCAGCAAGGCCCGCCACGGCGTCCAGTCCGCTGACCAGAAATCCACCCGGAAGACCGCCTCCCCCGCCGCCGCGTGAAGCGGATCGCGGGCAGCGTCCGGGTCTTCGGCAACATGGCGCAGCGCCTCGGTGGTGCCCCAGTGCCGCCAGAGCCAAGCAAGCGCGTCCGGGTGATCAGGCCCGAGACGCAGGATGGCACCGGGCAGCGGCAGCAGCGCGTGCAGGTCGAACGGACAGGCGCGGCTGCGCCCGACGCGCGCGCAGGCTGCCGCGTGCCGGGCGGCGACCGCCTCGCGCAACTGGCCGGCCAGCACCCGTGCGCCGGCGAGGCTCACGGTCCGTTGCTGCGGCGCCGGCGGAGCCGCCAGCAGCAGGAACCAATCCTCCGCCAGCGCGTCGACATCGAGCTGCCAGGGAATAATCCCGGCGCCGGCCGCCGCGGCGCGGAAGGCCGCGACCTTCGCTTCGGGTCCGCTGATCGCCAGGCGATGCTGCAGCCAGTCGGGATGCGGCAGGCGCAACGGCGCGGCACTGGCACCGCCATCATGCCGGTGCTCCGACTGCGCCGGACGGCGTACCGTTTCCTGCCGGTCGATGACCGCCGCCGCCGCGCCGGCAGCCTCGGCATCCGGCACCGTCGCGTCAGGCGGTGCACCGACCTCTGCTTCGCCTGCCGGCGCAGGCGCCGCCGCGTCGGGCGCCACGGCACCTTGTCGCTGGTCCAGCCAAGCCGACAGCGCCTTCGCTGCGTCGCTCGCCTGATCCGCGGCCGAGCGCGCCATCCGCTCAGGCCGCCTTCGCCGCGGACCGCCGCGCCCGGTCCGGCCGCTTGTCGCGCCGCCGCAGGATGCGGCGGATAGCGTCGGCGCCGAGCCGGCGGTGCTCGACATTGCCCCAGCGGTCGACCTTGCGGAACACCGGCCCGAAGCTGCACTCCGAGGCGCGCATCCAGTCCTGCAGCGCCCGCACCGGGCAGGAAGCCGGCGCCCGGGCGATGGTGAGCATCGCCGGCGGGGCATCCGGCGCGTGCCGGATCAGCAGCTCACAGCCATCCGCGGTGAACAGCAGATGCTCGGCGTCGATGGCAACCAGGGCGGTCCGCCCGAGACCGGTTGCGGCGGCAAGCAGCAATAGGGCGCGGTCACGCAGACCGGCGAGGTTGCCAGGGCAGGCGCCGGCCATCCGGGCGAGACGCGGGCCGGATGGCGGCGGCGGACGAGTCGGACGCGGCGCCGCATGGCGCTTGGCGGCGCGCAAGGCGCGGCGCGCCGCCGGATCGGCATCGGGCGGCGGCAGGAAACGAGCCCGATGGGCATGGGCGATGGCGGCAACCCTGCGGTCGAGCGCGCTGCGGCTGAGCGTCGGGGCGAGCGCCGTCAGGTAGGATACGAGCGTGGCGAACGAGGCCGGCAGGCTTGCGTGCCCTTCGCTGCGGCACCATTCGGAGAAGTGGCGCCAGTCGGCGGCGTAGGCCCGGCTGGTTGCCGGCGCGAGCGTCCGGTCCGAGCGCCCCGCCGCCAGGGACATGCGGGGGCCCGCCGTCGCGGCACTTGCCGTGTCGCCGCCGGCCCCCCTGCCCGTCTCGCCGTCCATCCGCTCGCCTCTCCCCCTACCCGCAATCCGTCGCCTTCGGTCTGCGCCGTCGCCGCGCTCCGACGCCGCGGAACCCGGGGCATTCTGCGGGCTCTCGACGAATGTGGCAACTCTCCCTAAGGCGCGATAAGGCTTTTTCCCCGTCTGTATGCCTGATAAGGGTGATTGTCGGGCAAACGGGAATGTCAGCCGGCAGTCATTGATGAGACAAGGGCTTTTCCGGCCTGGATTCCGGCAGCCAACGGTGAGATGTCGGCAGTTAAAGCTGAGAAATCGGCAGTTAAT
>CAIXDS010000360.1 GCA_903918195.1 uncultured Acetobacteraceae bacterium
AATGATGGCCCACTCCTCGTCCGTCAGGTCGCTTGGGTAACGCAATTTGCTGCGGTCATACCGGGCACGGTTCTCGTTCGTCCACATACGGCGGCTCCTGCGAATCGGGCTGCCACCATCGAATCACAAGTGATTCCAACAACTCAAGATGTTCCTGGATGGACACTTAGTGCTGGCCGCCAACGCGCCAAAGGGCGGATTCATCACCACCACATCGAATACCTCCCGCGTCAGGTCGATCACGCGCAGACCCTGCAACGCATCCTGGGAAAAAAGCCGCCCTTGATAGGTCGCCCGCGCCGCCTGCGCGAAGCCGGCAAGCGCCTCGCGCAAATCCGACTCGATCTGCGCCCAACTCTTCCGGCTTCCGTGTTCGCGGAGCAGGTCGGCGACCCGGCCATAAACCTGTTCGATCAGTCGCGGCAGCTCCTTCTCCACCTGCAGCAGAATGCCAAGCTCCGGCAGCCCCTTGAGGAGGAAAAGAGTCTTTTCGAACAGTTCCGCCTCCAGCCGATCGAGGCGCTGCATAAAGCTGCGGCGCAAATCCGCCTCGGCCGGCGGCGCCACCGCCGCCACCACTTTCCCGCGCCCCACCAGCGGCCGATCCCCCGCCCTCACGCCGGCCTCATGCCAGGCGCGCTGGGCGCGCAGCCACAGCGCCAGCGAGGCGATCTGGGCGGCGCGCGGATCGATCTCGACGCCATGGATGTTGTGCGCCAGGATCAGCCGCGGCACGTCGCGCAGGTACGCGTCCTCATCGGCGTAGCTGTGGCAGAGGGGCTTGAAGCCGGCATGCGGCTGGGTGGAAACATCCAGGGAGGCCGGGCCGTGTTCCTGCTCCCACGCCCAGGCCTCGCGGTAGATTTCCAGGAACAGGTCGAAAGCGTACAGGCCAAAATGCATCGAGCCGCAGGCCGGGTCGAGCAGCTTGATGCTGCGCGGATCGCGCAGGCGCGGCGCCGGGTCGGGCCGCTCGTCCGGCTTCACCAGCAGATACTGGCAGCGGTCGCGCAAGGATGTCTGCCCGCCGGTCCAGTTGAACCACAGCCGGCCGAGCGTGTTGTCCACCAGGAACTCCACCACATAGCGCGGGGTGAAGAACTGGTTGCGCACCGCCAGTTCGCGGCTGTTGCGCGGCGCCTGGCTGGCCTCGCGCATCGCCTTTCGTTCGTCCTTGCTGTTGAAATACTGATAAATCCAGCCGATGGTTTCGTCCTCCGCCCAGAGCGGCGCGATATCGGCGGCGTTGATCAGCTCCAGCAGCGGCAGCAGGGCGGGTTCGCGCGGGAACAGCCTTCCGTTGGGGTAATGGCGATCGAACAGGGCGGGAAGATCGAGGCTGTAGAGGTCGCAGAGGCTGAGCAGGAAGACGCGATAGGAATCCCCGGTCTCGCCCAGGGCCGAACCGGCCACGCGCTGGTAAAGCTGGAAGGCCTGGGACTGGTAGCCCTTGGCCACGCATTCCCGCACCAGCCCGCGCGCCTCCATCATCCGCAGTGCCGCCAGCCGGTTGAGCGTGGTGAAAGCCTGCTCGCGCACCATGCGGTCGAGCACGGCCTTGCGCACCGCGGTGTCGGCGTTCGGCGTGGCGGCCAGATAATGATCCAGGATTTCGCGCAGGATGCGGGCGGTGGCGAGACGCTGATCATCGAGATGCGCCAGGCTCTCCAGCCCCGCCACGGCGCCGGATTCGGGGTCGAGGCCGTAATCCTGCTGGAACTGCTTGGCGAACTCGTCGGTCAGGATCGACCGCGCCTCCGTCACGAAGCGCTGCAGCCGGGTCCGTGTGGTGTCATCAAAGGCCATGCGGTCAGACCTTCTCAAACGCCAGATCGAAGTCGCTGAGCGCAAGCTCATCCCGCAGATCGGAGAGCGCGCGGATCAGCGCGTCCAGTTCGGCGAGGCTGCCGATCTGTGCCGGGATTGGCACCGTCATCAGCACCTTGTCGCGCAGGCCGGGATGGGGCTTGATAGGTGGCTGGCGGCGCGCCTTGCCTTCCTTGACGATTTTCGCCCTCGTCTCGGCAATGGTGGTCTCGATATCGAACTGGCGCGACAGCAAGCGCTTCAAACCGGCCATGTCGGGTGCGCCATGGAGCGCCAACTTCTGGATTTCGTCCAGCGTCCCCGCCTGTTCTTCGGCGGTGAACGCGGACCATTCCGCAAGCAGTGCCAGCTCGGCCTCGGCGGTCAGAATCCGGCTCGCCTGCGCCGCCTGCATGGCCACGACCGCCTCCGTCACCCGCGCCTCAATGGCGGTACGGCGGGTGCTGAGGTCGGCCTTGCGCTTGAAGAAGTCGTCCTGCGCCAAAATATCGGCGACCGCCTCCAGGTCGTCGCTTGTGGCTTCACGGACGTCCTTGGGCACGCCGGTGGCCGGAAGCTCGCCGACACCGCGGCCCAGGTCGCGCAGAGCCCTGATGGTCTCGCCGATGCCCTGCTCGAAGGCGAGCCTGGCCGCAATGGCCCACTTCAAACCGTCATAGAGCGGGGACTGTTCCGCGCCGAATCGCTGCGGCGCATCCGAGGCGTCGGAGAGCAGCATATCGGCGATCTGCTGGTTGGCGGAGCGCACCGTGTCCACGCCGGGCAGGCCCAGTGCCTGCAACCGCTCACCAAGGGGGGCCAATTGGTGTTGCAGCGAGGGGAGCAATTTCTGCGCCGCTTTGCCGATGTCCTCTTCCAGCGGCACCACCGAATCGCCGGAAAGGTCGGTCAGGCGCTCCGCCGCCCGCGCGAGCACCTCCATGGAAGGGCGGTCGTCGCGGAGGGCGACGCCGACTGGCTTGAAGCTGTTGTTGGTCTTGAGCGCCTCGATGGCCTGCTGGCCGGCGACCGTGACCTCCCGGCCCGATACCTTGAGCTTGACCTCGCCGGCGACGAGGAGGGCAGCGACCATGTAGCGGACGGTGTCGGGTGACCAGCCGAAGGGCGAGCCGGAGAAGACATCCAGCAGCTTCTTGCCCTCGACCGTGCCCGTCCGCTCGACATAGTCCTTGATGCTGACAAGGCCTTTCTGGTCGGTCTTGATGGAAGGAGCGCCGCCAGAGATCTGAACGAGGCCGAGCGGATCGTTCTGCGAGGTGATCGCCCGCAGGTTCGGGGCACGGAGGAACCTCTCGGCCAGATCGGTGCCGACGCGCTCGGGCGCCTCCTGATAGCGGTCGAACACGCGCTCGGCGGCCTCCGCCAGGTGCTTCTTGAAAGCCGCGAGCACGGATTGGTCGAGGCTGTCCACGGCTGTCACCTTGCCGCGGAAAATGAACGATCCCAGGCTCAGGTTCCGGATGATCTTCTGGCCAAGCTCAGTGGCGAGGCGAGAGGCGCGGTCGATCTGGCTCTGGCAATACTCCTTGACCTCCTGGTCGGGGTCGTGGCGGTGCAATTCCGCGATGCGCTGGCAGCGGCAAATCTCGGCGACATGGTCGTCGGCCTCGGTGGAGCGCCGGGCCAGCAGGGTGATGATGTTCTCGGAAGATTTGTGACGGGACTCGTCGGTGAGGCGCCCTTTCTCGGCGTCGTAGTCGGTCGGATCGGCGAAGGCGACGACGGTCTGCACCGCCTCCCGCTCGCCAGCCAGGGTGAGTTGCTGGCCTCCGGACTGGTGCTTCAGCCCAGCGGTGACCGAGAGCGTGCCGTGGAGCCTGACGCTGGGCAGCGGCTCGAAAATCTCCTTCAGGGACTCGTTGAACACGCGCTTGAGGTCGGGCGAACGAGGCGTGAGCTTGGCCCGTTCCCGCTCGACGTCGTTGAGCTTTTCGCTGAAGAACCGGAGTGTGCCGTCCTTCTCGCCGAGGGGAACGATGGGGTCCTTGAGCAGACGGTCGGTGGCTTCCTTGACCTGATCCGCCAATGACGCGGCGGCCGCCGCCGGATGCATCAGCGCGGCGACATTCCCGGGCGACACCGGCAGATTGTTGAGGATCTGAAGAACCGCGACTGTCTTGCCGACGCCTTGGCAGAATTCGTCGTCGGGGAACCGGATCAGGACCTTGTCAACAGCCTGATGAATGGAGGGAAACGCGCGTTTGATGTCTTTCTCCAGGGAATCATAGAGCGTCACCATGGTGGCGAGCCAGCCGACGTCGCGATCTGCCACCGGCTGCTGCGATCCGGCCCCCTCGACCAGAATGTCCTGAATGACCTTGATTGCCGAGCGCAGACCGATGCCACCGGTCGATTTGGCAAGGGCGCCGAGCAAATGGAGCAGAATGTCGAAATGGGCAGGCAGGAACGGGTAAAGGTTGGTGAACGTCTCGCGGTCGAAGCCGGAGTCGTAGAACTTGGCATCCGTCAGCTTCGTATGCTGCCGGAGCGCCTGACCATGCCGGTCGAACAGCGTACCAAGCAGGGCCGCGCCCGTCGATGACTTGCCCAGCAGACGGCGGAAGCAGATTTCCTTGATGTCGCTCGATTCAAGAACAACCGTAATCGGGAAGCGATCCTTCAGCTTGTAGAGCTCAGGCGAGTTGATGACTGCTCGGGGGTCATCCTCGGTCAGAGTTTGCTGGGCGGTGCCGATGATCCAGACCTTGCCCCCGCCAATTTCCTTAATGTTTTTGGAAAGACCGTCAAGATCAAGGATCTTGTTTTGGTATGAGCCGACGTATTGGCCGATTTCGTCGATGACGAAAATGATATGGGTTTTGCCCGAGGCCTCGCGCACGATGTCGATCATCTCCTGAACGCGATCGTTCATGAGATAGACGGTGTCGCTGGTGGCGGTGGTGAAGGTCTGCTCGGTGCGGAAGAGCGTGGGGTAGAGCTTGTGGGCCAGGCGGGGAATGACGCTGTCCACAACCAACTCATCGTTTCTGTAGTCCGACCAGTCCGCGCCGGTGTCGTCGCGGAATGCCTGCTCGAACTCGCCATACCGGCCGTCTTTCCGCAGGCGGCGTTCAAGCGCGGCGACCTTGAGGTTGCGGGAGTAATTCGCGTATTGAAGGACTTTGTAATAAAGAACAGCGGAAACCTCGGCGAGCGAGGCGCCGGCGATTTGCTCGCTCGCCAGATCGAGCATGACGACGGCCGCGGGGAAGCTGGCCGCCAGCTTTGACAGCAGAGCCTTGGTGGTCGGGCGGTGGAGCCGGTCTTGCAGATGACGGAGAAAAGGCTTGCCGTCGAGCGTGATCCGGTCGTCGAAGGCAAACCCAAGGTACTTGGTGAAAGAGCTTTTGCCGGAACCGTAGAAACCTGAGACCCAGACGCCGATTTCGTGGCTGGCACCAGTCTCCATCGCCGCCTGCATCTTCTCCAGGAGCTGTTCGAGCTGCTGCTCGATGCTCTCGGTGACGATGTATTCGGAAATCTCTGCCTTCAGGCGCTGCTCCTGCGAGGCCTGATAGGTGATGACCTTCTCAATGGTACGATAAATGTCTTTGCCGGCGTCGAAGAGGGTGCGGATTTGAGTCATGGTGATTCCGATCGAGACGTCTTGTTTCAGCCGCCGACATGCACAGAGCGGTAGTTGCCGTCCTCGGGATAAAAGCCGAGGAATCTCAGTCGAGTCGTCCCCGTCCGAGTGCCCGGGTAGAGGAAAATGGTCGGGACATGGAACTTGCCCTGGAGCTGCGCCTCGATGGCGCCGATCCTGAGGTATGGATGCAGAGCCTCAAGGTCAGTGATCAGCATGATGGTGGAGGACCGACCCTCAAGGGCGGCTAGCCGTTCCTCCAGCCGGGATTGAAGCCGTCCCTGGGCCGTCAGCGCATTCGCCAGCGAGGCGTTGGTTCGCGCCCAGGACAGCGGATCCTTGCGGTCGGCCTCAAGCCAGACCTTGCGCAGGGGGGCCTTGGCGAGGATATCGGCGATATGCTCGGCGATGGAAAAGGTCTCAACCTGCCAGCCGGCGTTCGCAAGCTTCGCCGTCCAGGCCGGCATGAGTCGCTTTACTTCCAGTAGCTGGCTCGGATGGAAGACGAGGTAGAAGATCGGCTCAAAACTGGCGTGGGCGAATTCACGCCCGGCCTCGATCCGGCGGATCAGCTCGTCGAAGTCAGCCTTGAGCGATGGCATCGGCCAGTTCCTCCATCGACTTGTATTTCCATGCGACCTGGGTGAGGCCGCCCGCTGACTGCACGATCAGTTCCCCCCGCAGGGACAGCCGCTTGAGTTCGCCGAGGGCCTCCTCCGCCTCAAGCCCGAAGAGCCCCCAGTCTGGGCTGCGAAGGAGCGCGTTGTCGCCCAGCCCCTTGAAGTGGAGGTCGTGGGCGAGGACCGAGGCGACCGTTGGTGTAATTCGATATGTCATAATCGGCCTGGCATCAGCCCGCATGGCGCCGAGGAGGCCGAAATCCGCGCACGCCCCGAGCAGGTAACGAGCAACGCGGATCCGCGTAGACTCCGACCAAGGGGTTGTCGTCCGCCCGTCGGAAACAGCAGAAGCAACAAAATTTAGGCAATCTTCTTTAGAAACGGTGTTCCAGCCGGCAGCGTAGCGGGACCAATAAACCGTATGAACAAAATCAAAAAAAATCTGGTTCACGCGACAAGTAAAAAGAAAGCAAAGAGCCCTGAAGTCTTCCTTGGCCGTGGTTACCGAAATCCTCTTCAGAAGCTTGGCTGGCGCCCCATCATCGGACAAATATCTGGGGCAGAATGCCTCGATAATGACGTTGCGCAAACGCCGGGCTGCGACGGTGGGGAAATCGCCAGACGCGAGGGCCGCTTTGAGCAGGTCCTGTCCGTTCATACCCGGTTGCCAGATGGCCAACAGTTTGAGGGTCTCCGGCACGAGGCCGAGACCTGCCTGCAGCTTCGTGGTGTATTTCGCCGCAGCCGTCATCACGCGTCCCGGAAATAGGGGAAGCATTGAACGCCGGCAGAAAGGGCGGAGGAATAGAGCGAGGCTGCTTGAGAAACCCACTCCATGTCATCCAGCACGGCCGCCGTCCCAATGAGAGTCGGCCCCTCCTTGACTTCGGCCGTCCAGCCGGCCAGGCCCGCGAGGGTGGCTCTGGCGACCTCGGCGGAGGACACGCTTGCGGACAGTTTCTGGTCGGCTGCCTGAATGGCATCGTGAACCCGCTGCTCGATGGCCTCGGGGAGACGAAAGGGATGGAAGGCGCGGCCGATACCGATCCGCTCATCGTGAACCCTCTTGGCGGCTTCGATAACACCCTGGTACCGGGCTTGCAGCACTCGCGTGCCGAAGACCGGGGTCAGGAACGCCGTGCTCGTCGGAGACATGAAGCTGGACGCCCACCATCCCGCGTTCTCACGCTCGCCGAGCAGGCCGACGGCCAATCTCAGTGACGCGATCCTCATGACCGGGCCTTCGTTCATCTTGGCAGAATGTCCAGTCATTCATATTTCTCTGTTGGCTCTGATAGTATTGAATCGGCATCAATCTTCCCCCAAGGTTCGGGAGATAATCGAGTTCTCAACTTCATCGCCGTTTATCAGGATAATCTGTTTGTTCTTCGCCCGTCGGGCCGAAGGATCGGTGCCGGGTCGCGCCGATCCGGCGCATCAACCCGTGCCGTGCAAAGCCGAAAGAGCCGAGAGGACAGCCTTTTCAAGGGTGTCCAGATGTCCATGCACGACGTTCCACACGAGCCGATCCTCCACCCGCTGGTACTCGTGGCGGAGAACGTTACCAATCCCGGCGATCTGACGCCAGGGAACGTTGGGGTGCTCTGCCTTGACGTGGTCGGGCATGTGCCGGTTTGCCTCGGAGATGATTTCCAGGCCTCGCTCGACGGCCCGTCGTACGACCCAGCCGCGCTCGTAGGCTTCGTAATCCAGCCCCGCCAGGGCCGAGCGTATGCCCTCGACGGCTTCCAGCATGTCGAGCAGACGCGCCCGGGGCGTACGTGGCGCGACGGGCATGCGCGTCAGAACACCCGGATGGCGCCGGACTCGATGGCCGGCCGCAGCACGGGGTGCAGACTGCCGCGGGTCGCGAGGTCTACACGGATGCCGCCAAGGGCTTCGCCAATGCGCGCACCGACATCGACAAGGCCGAGCAAATCGAAGGTATCCGGGTCCGCCTGGTCGAGGAACAGGTCGACATCGGAGGCGGCGGTCGCCTCGTCCCGGGCGGCGGAGCCAAACAGGTACAGGGCGGCGACCCCAGCCTCGCGATCAGGTGCCATAGAGACGGTGTCCATTGGACATGGCTTGAAGTTAGCATGCGGCATGCCGCCGGGGGAAATGCCCGCGGCGGCATGCGCTTGGCGGCCAGAGAAAGTTGTGTCCCAGTTCCTGCCGCTGCTCCAGTTTGTCCTGGAAAATCAAAGATGTAGTCTTCGCGTATGACATGTCCACCCGCAGCAGCGCCCCCTGGCCACGGCTGCCCCTGTGTTGACCCCCCCGCCTGCATCCGCTTGAGTTCCCGCCCATTCCGTCGGGAGCGATCGCCATGGGTCTCATTCGCGAGAGCATCGTCACGCTGGAAGACAGCCCGATCATCGATATCTGGCGGCTGATCCAAACCGTGCCGGACGTGATCGGCATGTGGGCCGGCGAGCCCGACGTGCCCACGCCGCCGTTCATCTGCGAAGCCGCCAGCAAGGCTCTGTTCGCCGGCCACACCTTCTATTCGGCCAATCGCGGCATCCCCGAACTGCGCCAGGCGCTGGTCGAGTATCACCAGCGCCTGTATGGCCTGGACATTCCCGAACAGCGCATCACCCATACGCAATCCGGCATGAATGCCGTGATGCTGGTGGCGCAGGCCATGGTGCAGCAGGGCGACAACGTGGTCACCATCACCCCGTCCTGGCCGAACATCATGCGCGCCATGCAGATCAACGGGGCCAGCATCCGCGAGGCGCCGCTCATCCGCAGCGACGCAGGCTGGAGCCTCGACCTCGACCGCGTGTTCGAGCAGTGCGACGACCGCACGCGCGTCATCTACACCGCTTCCCCCGGCAACCCCACGGGGTGGATGATGCGCCGCGCGCAGGGCGAGGCGCTGCTGGAGTTCGCCCGCCGCCGCAACATCGCGCTGCTGTCCGATGAGGTGTACCACCGCATCGTCTATGACGGGAACGCGGCGTTCTCACTGCTGCAGATTGCCCAGCCGGACGACCCGGTCTTCGTGGTGAACAGCTTTTCAAAGTCCTGGGCCATGACGGGATGGCGGATGGGCTGGATGATTTACCCCGACGGGCTGGCGCCGGTGATTGAAAAACTGATCCAGTTCAACACCTCGGGCGGTCAGGCCTTCCTGCAATATGGCGCCATCGCGGCGCTGCGGGACGGCGAGGAGTTCGTGTCGTTTTTTGTCGACCGCTGCCGCGAGGGTCACGAGTTCATGAACGAGCGGCTGGCCCGCATCCCGCGCATCCGCAACATCCCGAACCACGGCAGTTTCTATGCGATGTTCGAGATCGATGGCGTCATGGACAGTTTTGCATTCTGCAAACGCGCGGTGACGGAAGCGCGGATCGGCATGGCCCCCGGCGCCGCCTTCGGCCGGGGGGCGGAGCGCATGGTGCGGCTGTGCTACGCCAAGGCGCCCGAATTGCTGCGCGTCGCCATGGACCGGCTGGAGAGTTTCGTCAGGGATTACAAGGAGTAACGGCAGGGCAATTCAGCCGCCGTCCAGGAACCCGCCGACCGCCTCGATCTGCGCCGGCACGTTCAGCGCCGGCGCATGCCCGCAGCCCGCGAACTCGACCACCCGCGCATGCGGTCCCCGGCTGGTCATCGCCCTGGCGACATCGGGCAGCAGCAGGTCCGACTGCGCGCCGCGCAGCACCAGCACCGGCAGACGCAGCAAATCCCAGTGCTGCCACTGCTCGTAGTCGCGCGGGTGGACGAAAAGCTGGCGCACGATCGCCGGATCGTAATGCGGCGTGACGTTGCCGTTCTGGCGTCGCCGCACCGATGTCAGCGTCATCCGCCGCCACTGCGCGTCGGTCAGGGCGCCGAACGGGGCATAAACCTGACGCAGATAGGCTTCGAGTTCAGACACCCGGGCGAACTGCGGCGGCGCGCCCACATAAGTGCGGATGCGCTCCGCCGCCGCGGCCGGCAGCGTCGGCCCGATATCGTTCACGACCAGCGAAACAATGCGGCTGTGCAGCGTGGTCGCGGCGGCGCGGATGCCGAGCGCCCCGCCCATCGAGGTGCCCACCCAGCGCACGCGCTCCAGCCCCAGCGTATCGACGAAGGCGCGGGCAATGCCGGCGTAGAAATCCAGGCAGTATTCGCTGTCCGGGTCCGGGCTCCATTCCGACAGGCCGCGGCCGATCTGGTCCGGGCAGAACACGCGGTAACGGTCGGCGAGGGACGCGGCCAGATCGTCGAAGTCGCGGCAGGTGCGCGCCAGCCCGTGCCACAGGAGCACCGGCGGCGCGTCGGCCCGGCCCCATTCGGTGTAGTGGATCTCGCGACCGCGGCAGACCGCATAACCCGATTGCATCAGACGCTCCCCTGCAGGCCCGCGAGCAGCCGCTCCGCCGCTTGCAGCTCGTCGGGACTGTTGACGTTGAAGAAGGGATCATAACCCGTTTCGTCAAACCCTGCCGAAGCGACGCCGTGCGTCGCGGTCCAGCGGTCGATCTTGCGCATCCCTGCCAGCAGTGACGCTTCCAGCGCGTCGGCCAGGGCGGCCGGCCAGAGGGCCACCACCGGGTGGGTGCGGCCGCCACTGGCGGCGCAGACGATTGGCACGCCTGCTGCGCGGCGCGCTGCGTCCAGCCGCGCGACCAGATCCAAAGGCAGGAAGGGGGTGTCGGCCGGCACCGACAGGACGTCCGCGACCCCCAGCGCCTGCGCCCAGCGCATCCCTGCCAGCACGCCGGCCAGCGGGCCGGGATTGTCGGGCAGCGTGTCGGGCAGCACGGGCAGCCCCCAGGCGGCGAAACGGGCCGGGTCGCCATTGGCGTTCAGCGCCATCGCCCGCACCTGCGGGCGGATGCGGTCGAGCACATGCTCGAGCAGTGGTCGCCCGCCGAGCAGACGCAAGGGCTTGTCCCCGCCGCCCATCCGCCGCGCCAGCCCGCCGGCGAGCAGCACCGCGACCGGCCGATGCTCCGACTCCATGGCATCTGTCTCCTCACAAACCAGATTGCATCACCGGCGGGGATGGCGGATACCCCCGGCGGACGCGCGACCGTTGTGGAAACGCACCGTACGGGAGGATCGAACGTGATCAGACTTCCCCGCCGCACCCTGCTCGCCGCCGGCGCGGCGCTGCCGCTGGTCGCCATCCGCACCCGCCCGGCCGGTGCCGCCGAGTTCACCTACAAATATGCCAACAACCTGCCCGCCACGCACCCGCTGAACCTGCGCGCGGTCGAGGCGGCCGCACGCATCAAGGACGCCACCGGCGGGCGCGTCGAGATCAATGTCTTCCCCAGCAACCAGCTCGGCTCGGACACCGACACGCTGAGCCAGTTGCGCAACGGCGCGGTGGAGTTCTTCACCCTGTCCGGGATTCTGCTGTCCACCCTGGTCCCCGTCGCCTCCATCAACGGCGTCGGCTTTGCCTTCAAGGACTACACCCAGGTCTGGAGCGCCATGGACGGCAAGCTCGGCGCCTATGTCCGCGGCGAGATCGACAAGCGCGGCCTGGTGGCATTCGAGAAGATCTGGGACAATGGCTACCGCCAGATCACCAGTTCCGCCAAGCCAATCCGCGTCCCCGAGGACCTCAACGGGTTCAAGATCCGGGTACCGGTGGCGCCGCTCTGGACCAGCCTGTTCAAGGCGTTCGGCGCCTCGCCGATCAGCATCAACTTCAGCGAGACCTACTCCGCCCTGCAGACCCACCTGGCCGACGGGCAGGAGAACCCGCTGGCGGTGATCGACACGGCGAAGCTGTACGAGGTGCAGAAATACCTCTCCGTTACAAACCACATGTGGGACGGGTTCTGGTTCCTGGCCAACCGCCGCGCGCTGGAGGCCCTGCCCGCGGATGCGCAGGCGATCGTGCGCCGCGAGTTCAACCGCTCGGCGCTGGAGCAGCGGCAGGATGTGGCGAAGCTGAACGCCACCCTGGAAGGCACGCTGAAGCAGAAGGGCCTGACATTCATCGCCACCGACCCCGCCGCCTTCCGCGCCACGTTGAAAAAAGCCGGGTTCTATGCGGAGTGGCAGCAGAAATACGGCGCCGAAGCCTGGAGCGCTTTGGAAGGCGCGGTCGGCAGCCTGACCTGATGCCGCACGCCGAGGCCGCAACCCCGGCCCGCGGACTCGGCAGCACCCTCGAGACCGTGTTGCGCCGTGCCGTGGAAATTCCCACGGCGGCGCTGGTGCTGGCGGAGATCGGCGTCCTGCTGGCCGGCGTGGTCAGCCGCTTCGTCTTGCAGCACCCGTTTGTCTGGACCGACGAGCTGGCGTCCATCCTGTTTCTGTGGCTGGCCATGTTCGGCGCGGTGGTGGCGCTGCAACGCGGCCAGCACATGCGGCTGACCGCCCTGGTGGCCGCGATGTCGCCGTCATGGCAGGCGCGCATGCAGGTGCTGGCGGTGGCCGTTCCCGCCCTGTTTCTGCTGCTCGTGCTGCCCTGGGCACGCGACTATGCCGAGGACGAGTGGTTCATCGAGACCCCGTCGCTCGGTCTTTCCAATATCGTGCGCGCCGGCGCCATTCCGGTGGGCTGTGCGCTGATGCTGTTGACCTGCGCCATCCGCCTGGCGCGGTGCCGGTTGGCCGACCTGCTGTCCGTCGGCGCGGCGCTGGCGCTGGTGGCCGCCGGGCTTTGGCTCGGCGCGCCGGCGTTGCGGGCCATCGGCAACTGGAATCTGGTGTTCTTTTTCGTCGTCCTGCTGGCCAGCGCGGTGCTGCTCGGCGTGCCGATCGGCTTTGCCTTCGGGTCGGCCACGCTCGCCTTCCTGATCTGCGCCACCCACGTGCCGCTCACCATCATCGTCTCGCGCATGGACGAGGGCATGAGCAGCCTGGTGCTGCTGGCGGTGCCGCTGTTCGTCTTCCTCGGCCTGTTGATCGAAATGACCGGCATGGCCCGCGCCATGGTGGCCTTCCTGGCCGCCCTGCTCGGCCATGTGCGGGGCGGGCTGTACTACGTGCTGCTCGGCGCCATCTATCTGGTGTCCGGCATTTCGGGCTCGAAGGCCGCCGACATGGCGGCGGTGGCGCCGGTGCTGTTCCCCGAAATGCAGCGCCGCGGCAGTCCCGACGGCGAACTGATCGCCATTCTCTCCGCCTCCGGCGCGATGAGCGAGACCATTCCGCCCAGCCTGGTGCTGATTACCATCGGCTCGGTGACCGGGGTTTCCATCGCCGCCCTGTTCACCGGCGGCCTGCTGCCCGGTCTGGTGCTGGCGTTGGCGCTCGGGCTGGTGGCATGGCGGCGCTCGCGCGGGGAGACGACAGGCGCCCGCGCGCCGGCCCGCGAGGTGTTCCTCACCCTGGCGATCGCCTTGCCCGCGCTGCTGCTGCCCTTCCTCATCCGTGCCGCGGTGATGCAAGGGGTCGCCACCGCCACCGAGGTTTCCACCATCGGCATCGCCTATTCCGTCGCCGCCGGGCTGCTGGGCCTCGCGCTGTCCGCCGGCTTCGGGGTGCGGTTTTATACCTTCGACTGGAAGCGCATCCCGCCGATGCTGCTGGAGACGGCGTCGCTGTCCGGCGCCATCCTGCTGATCATCGGCACCGCGACCTCCATGGCCTGGGCGCTGACGCAGTCCGGCTTCTCGCGCCAGTTGGCGGCGGCGATGGCCAGCATGCCTGGTGGTTGGTTCGGCTATATGCTGGTGTCCATCGCCGCGTTCGTCGTGCTGGGCAGCGTGCTGGAAGGCATTCCCGCCATCGTGCTGTTCGGGCCGCTGCTGTTCCCCATCGCCCGCCAGCTCGGCATCCACGAGGTGCATTACGCCATGGTGGTAATCCTGGCGATGGGCATCGGCCTGTTCGCGCCGCCGCTGGGGGTGGGGTATTACGCCGCCTGCGCCATCGGGCGGGTGTCGCCGGATGCGGGAATGCGGCGGATTTGGCCGTATCTTGGGGCGCTGCTGGCGGGGTTGCTGGCGGTGGCGGCGGTGCCGTGGATTTCGATTGGGTTTCTGTGATACGAGCGGACGTGCTGGAGGGCTGTTTTGGCCGGGACCGGGCAGGCCGCTTCCGAACGCGAGAGCTTCAAAGCCGACGCTAATCCTGTAGGGTGGGCTTCAGCCCACCAACGCAAACCTACCAAGCGTGCCCCAGAAAATGATGTCTCTTCCGCCCAAATTTTGGCAGCTCCGCTTGCGAGACCAATGTCTCCGTACGGGAAAGCGAGACTGTTGAGTCTATGCCCCATTATCGCCGCAACCGGGTGGACGGTGGCTCCTATTTCTTCACAGTCAATCTACATGATCGGCGCTCCGGTTTGTTGGTTGCCGAGATCGGCGTACTTCGTAACGCCGTTCGAGCCGCGCGGGCGCGTCATCCTTTTCACATAGATGCTTGGGTGGTGCTGCCGGACCACATGCATTGCTTATGGACGTTGCCGCCTGGCGACCACGACTTCCCGGTTCGGTGGCAGACGATCAAGGCCATGTTCTCGCGATCCGTCCCACGGGCGGAAGACCGCCGCGCATCCTTGGTCCGCAAGCGCGAGGCCGGCATTTGGCAACGCCGGTATTGGGAGCACACGATCCGCGATGACCAGGATTACGCCGTTCACATGGACTACATCCATTTCAATCCGGTCAAGCACAGGCTTGCCGCACATCCCGCCGACTGGCCGTTTTCGAGCTTCACCAAGTGTGTCACGCTCGGCATGTATCCGATCGATTGGGCGATCGAGGGAGCAGAACTGGCTGACGCTGGCGAGCGGTTGTAACATGCGACGGTGGGCTGAAGCCCACCCTACTTGCTACGCTTGCTTGCTGCTTTAAGCCATTGCAAGCGTCATTCATCCGTTAGGATAGAAAAGTGACAACGAACCCAATACATGACTTACATGCTTTCATGGCTCAAGTGAGCGATGAGATGGCATCCGAGTATGCTCGTATTTATGCAAGAGCCGCCGAAGATCCAGGCACCGCGGGCGATGAGGGAGAAGAAAACTGGGCTACACTTTTTAAAGAATGGCTTCCACCAACTTATCATATTCAGACCAAAGGGCGACTCATAGGACATGATGGTTCAATTTCTCCGCAGGTCGATTTGCTTGTGCTGAAGCCATCTTATCCTCGAAAGCTTCAAGAAAAGAAGGTCTGGCTTGCTGCTGGGGTAGCCGCAGCGTTTGAGTGCAAGACCACGGTCACGGCTGGTCACGTGAAGGCAGCAGTAAACCGCTGCGTTCAATTCAAAAAACTTTACCAGCAACGCGCCGGCAGCCCGCAAAAAGAATTACGTTCCCCTCTTATTTTCGGCCTTCTTGCCCACTCGCACTCCTGGAAGGGGGAACGCTCTGACCCGCTGGGCAACATCGACAGCGCGCTAAAGAAAAGCGAGACCGCTGCTCCTCACCCGCGGTTTGAGTTGGACTTGGTCTGCGTGGCTGATCTTGCCACGTTTAATAGATCGTACATTACATCGTACGATGCCTCATGGAAATCTGATCAGCAGTCAAATCTCGAGGCTGCGTTTGGTGGCCCGCGCGGTCCGATGACTTCGATGATGAACAGCGCCTTGAACGCGGGCGGGCAGCCATCGGACTTTCGTCCAATTGGAGCTCTAATTGGGCTTCTGACACAACGCCTTGCTTGGGAAGACCCGCACATCCGCGATATTGCCGACTATTTCCGATTGGCTAATCTGTGGGGGAACGGCCAAGGTCTCCTGCGCCCTTGGCCATTGTCGGTCTACTCTGACGAAGTAAGAAAACAAATTGAAGGCGGTCGAAGGACCAACGGTGTTAGCTGGGATGAGTGGTCGGTTGGCGAGATGTAGATGCAGCAAGACGTAGGGCGGGAAAGCGAAGCGCATCCCGCCTCTTGCGTGCTGGTGCGTTTCCTCCGCCGACGCCAACCGAACCGCCAGTTGCGACGGCGGGATGCGCTACGCTTTCCCGCCCTACATCGCGCGCAATGTTTACTTGCCATCCAAGGCGGCGATTGCACCGGAAAGCCGGCACAACCCAATCAAACCCCCGGACGCCTCACCGCCCGCGCGGCCAGAAACGCCTCCATCCGAATATGCGGCTCCTCGCTGTCCCAAGACGCCGCAAAAGCCTCGATGCCGCGGGCGATCGCACTCGCGGGGAACATTTCCTCCCATTCCCGCAGCAGCGCCTTCTGCCGGCGGACCGCCTGCGGGGCGCAGGCCAGCACGTCGCCGACCACGCGGCCGACCGCGCGCGTCAGTTCCTCGGGCAGCACCACTTCCTCCACCAGGCCCCAGGCGAGCGCGGTGACGGCGTCAATCGGCTCGCCGGTCAGCAGCAGGCGGCGGGTGCGCCCCCAGCCGATCAGCGACGGCAGCAGCGGGGCGGCGATGACGCCGGGCAGGCCCATGCGTAGGTCCGGCATGGCGAACAGCGCGCCCTGGGCGGCCACCCGCAGGTCGCAGGCGGCGGCGATCTCCAGTCCGGCGCCGATGGTCCAGCCTTGCAGCCGCGCCACCACCGGCACCGGCAGGGTGCGGATCGCCCGGCAGGCGTCGTGCAGCGCGGTGATGCTGTCGAGCGCGCCGTGGCGATCCAGCGCCGCCATCTCGGTGATGTCGGCGCCGCCGATGAAGGCGCGGTCGCCGTCGCCGGCCAGCACCACCACCCGCAGGTCAGCGTCGCCGGCGAGGGCCTCCAGGGCGGCGGCGAGTGCGCGCATGGCGCTGGCGCCGAGCACGTTCAGCTTGGCCGGGTTGCTGACGGTGACGCGGGCGACCCGCCCTTCCAGCCGGTCATCGAGCGTCGTCACGATTTCGGCGGTCATGCGTCCACTCCTCCAGGCGCTGGACAAGCCGGCGCCGCAGGCCACTTGTAGCGCAACGAAGGAGCAGGATCATGGCGGAACAGGTCGCGACACTGGGGGGCGGGTGCTTCTGGTGCCTGGAGGCGGTGTATCTGGGTTTGCGCGGGGTGACGCGCGTGGTCTCGGGCTATGCCGGCGGGCATGTGGCGAACCCGAGCTACGAGCAGGTCTGCGGCAAGCGCACCGGGCATGCCGAGGTGGTGCAGATCAGCTTCGACCCGGCCGAAATCAGCTACGAGGATTTGCTGCGGGTGTTCTTCACCATCCACGACCCGACCACGAAGGACCGCCAGGGCAACGATGTCGGGCCGCAATACCGCTCCGTCATCTTCACCCATGACGAGGCGCAGCGTGCGGCGGCGGACATCGTGATCGCGGAGATCGAGGCGGCGGGGATTTGGCCGGGGCGCATCGTCACCGAGGTGCGGCCGCTGGAAATGTTCTGGCCGGCGGAGGAGTACCACCAGAACTATTTTGCCCGAAACCCATGGCAGGGCTATTGCCAGGCGGTGGTCGCCCCAAAAGTCGCCAAATTCCGCAAAACCTTCGCCGACCGCGTAAAGGCGGCATAGGGTTCCAAGGGCCAATGGCCCTTGGTGGGGTCCAGGGGCAAAGCCCCTGGTGGGGCGCGGGGCAACGCCCCGCCTGTTACCTCTGGCACGGAGTCGCGTGTGGCGGCAGGATAGAAACGGAGGCCGCCACATGCGTATAGACCCCGACTGGCTCCGCCAGGCTGCCGAAGCCGCTCGCCGCGCCTCCGCACTTGTTGCCCGCATGCCGGAAGCCGCCCGCAACGATGCGTTGCGCGCCGCCGCGGCGACGCTGCGTGCGCGCAGTGCGGTCATCGTGGCCGAAAACGTCCGTGACCTCGCCGCGTTCGATTCCGCCGGCGGCAGCGCCGCGTTCCGCGATCGTCTGGCGCTGACGCCGGCGCGGGTGGAGGCAATGGCGCGCGGGCTGGATGACATCGCCGCCTTGCCCGATCCGCTGGCCCGCACGCTGGCCGACTGGACGCGGCCGAACGGCCTGCGCATCCGCCGGGTGGCGCAGCCGGTCGGGGTGATCGGCATGATTTACGAGAGCCGGCCGAATGTGGGTGCCGACGCCGCCGGGCTGTGCCTGAAGGCGGGCAGCGCGGTCATTCTGCGCGGCGGCTCGGACAGTTTCCACAGCGCCGCGGCGATCCATGCGGCTGTGACGGCGGGGCTGGTTGCCGCCGGGGCGCCGGCCGAGGCGGTGCAGGTGCCGCCGGCGACCGACCGCGCCTATGTCGCCGCCATGCTGGGGGCGGCCGGGCTGATCGACCTGATCATCCCGCGCGGCGGCAAGGGGCTGGTACAGCGCGTGCTGGCCGAGGCGCGGGTGCCGGTGCTGGCGCATGCCGAGGGGCTTTGCCACACCTATGTCCACGCCGCCGCCGACCCGGAGATGGCGCGGCGGATCGTGGCGAATGCGAAAATGCGGCGCACCGGCATCTGCGGCGCCACCGAGACGCTGCTGATCGACGCCACGGTGGCGCCGTCGCTGCTGCCGCTGCTGGTGGCCGACCTGCGCGCGCTGGGCTGCGAGTTCCGCGCCGACGACCGCGCCCGGGCGATCGTGCCGGAGCTGACCGCGGCCACCGGGGCCGATTTCGACACCGAATGGCTCGAGTCCGTTCTGTCGGTCGCCGTGGTGGACGGGGTGGATGAGGCCATCGCCCATGTGCGGCTTCATGGCAGCGAGCACACCGACGCCATCGTGACCGAAGACGCGACCGCGGCGCGGCGCTTCATCGACGGAATCGACAGCGCGGTGGCGATGTGGAACGCCTCGACACAGTTCTGCGACGGCGGCGAGTTCGGCTTCGGCGCGGAGATCGGCATCGCCACCGGCCGCATCCATGCGCGCGGGCCGGTCGGGCTGGAGCAACTCACCACCTTCCGCTACGTGGTGACCGGCACTGGGCAGGTGCGACCGTGAGGCGGCCGAGCTGAGCGCACCCGGCCCGTATGGCGACCGCCGGCGCGCCCGCATCGGCCTGCTCGGCGGTTCGTTCAATCCCGCGCATGAAGGGCATCGCCATGTCGCCGAACTGGCGCGGCGATGGCTGCGGCTGGACCAGGTCTGGCTGCTGGTCTCGCCGGGCAATCCGCTGAAGCCGGTGGCGGGGATGGCGACGCTGGCGGCGCGGCTGGACTCGGCGCGGCGGATCGCCGATGGGCGGCGGATCGTGGCGACGGGGATCGAGCAGGCGCTGGGCACCCGCTATACCGCCGACACGCTGGTGGCGCTGCGGCGGCGATTTCCGCGGGCGCGCTTTGTCTGGCTGATGGGGGCGGATAACCTGGAGCAGTTTCCGCGCTGGCGGCAGTGGCGGGCGATCGCCGCTTGCATGCCGTTTGCGGTGGTGCCGCGGCCAACCTACAATCACCGGGCGCTCGCGGGGCAGGCGGCGCGCCGCCTGCGGAAGGCCCGGCGCGCGTCCCACCTCGCCCCCGCCTTGGCCGGGATGGCGCCCCCGGCCTGGATGTTCCTGCCGGCGCCACAGCATGCCGCATCGGCCAGCGCAATCCGCGCGGCCCGTCCGGGACCTTGATCCGGGAGTACGATATCATCGCCAGGAAGCCACCTTCCCCGCCCGCGCCGCCGAACGACCCGCCTGGCGCCATCAAGAAGACCGTGCCGGTGCGCAAGCGGGCCAGCCCGCGCAAACCGTCCGGCCCGGCGCTGCCCGCCCCGCCGGGCACGCCGCGCAAGAAAGCGGTGGCCGCCGGGCCGGCCCGCGCCCGCGTGCGGGCGCTCGATGCCGCCGAGACAACCCGGCTGGACGAACTCCAGGGGCTCATCGTCGGCAGCCTGGAGGACGACAAGGCGGAGAACATCGTCACCATCGAGCTGGCCGGGCGGGCCGCCTTCGCCGACCGGATGGTGGTGGCGACCGGACTCGCCGACCGGCAGATCAGCGCCATGGCGACCCATCTGGAAGACAAGCTGGAGCAGGCGGGGCTGCGGCGGGTGCAGATCGAGGGCGCGAGCGGGTCGGACTGGGTGCTGATCGACGCCGGCGACATCGTGATCCACCTGTTCAAGCCGGATGCGCGGACGATGTACGGGCTGGAGCGGATGTGGGGCGCCGAGCTGGACGAGGAGTCGCCGCAAGCTGGCTGAGCTGCGCATCGTCGCTGTCGGACGCATCGGCCGCGGGCCGGAGGCCGAGTTGGTGGCGCGCTATGCCGGGCGGACCCGCCCGGCGGTGACGGTGACGGAAGTGGCCGAAGGCCGCGGCAGCGTCGGGGAAATTCGCCGGCGGGAGGCGGTGGGGCTGCTGGCGGCGCTGCCGGCCAATGCGCTCGCCGTGGTGCTCGACCTTGGCGGCGAGGCGCCGGACACCGAGGGGTTGGCGGCCCGGCTGGGCCGCTGGCTGGAAAGCGGCCGGCCGGTGTGTTTCCTCATCGGCGGGGCCGAAGGGCTGGACCGGTCGGTGCTGGACCGCGCCGATGCGGTGCTGTCGCTGGGGCGGCTGACCTGGCCGCACATGCTGGCGCGGGTGATGCTGGCCGAGCAGATTTTCCGCGCCCGCTCGCTGGCCGCAGGGCATCCGTATCACCGGGCCGGGCGGCCGTGAGGGTCCTGGCGGAGGACGGCGGAGTCCCTGCAAGCGACGCGCTGCCGGTTTGTCAGCGGCACCGGGTCCGCGAGGCAAGCATCGCTGCGTGGAACCTGCTGGCCGGGCAGAAGGGCGCGCACATCGTCAGCCGCACGCCGGAAACGCTGCTGTTCCAGGCCGACGCGCTGCGCTGGATGAAACAACGGCCCGAGGACAGCATCCACGCCATCGCGACCGACCCACCCTATGGGCTGATCGAGTACGAAGCGAAGGACCACACGAAGCTGCGCACCGGCAGCGGCGGCGTGTGGCGCATTCCGCCCTCGTTCGATGGCGCCAGGCGGTCGCCACTGCCCCGCTTCACGGTGCTCACCGCGGCGGACCGCAAGCGGCTCGAATCGTTTTTCGGAACATTCGCCCGCGGTGCCCGGCGCGTGCTGGTGCCGGGCGGGCACCTCATCATCGCGTCGAATCCGCTGCTGTCCTCCGTGGTGTTCGCGGCGATCGAGCGGGCGGGGCTGGAGAAGCGGGGCGAGGTGATCCGCCTGGTGCAGACCCTGCGCGGCGGCGACCGGCCGAAAGGTGCGGAGGACGAGTTCGCGGAAGTGAGCGTGATGCCCCGCTCGGCGTGGGAACCATGGGGCATTTTCCGCAAGCCGATTTCCGAGAAGACGGTGGCGGCGAATCTGCGGCTCTGGGGGACCGGCGGCCTGCGAAGGGTCTCGGCTGTCGAGCCGTTCCGTGACGTGATCCGCTCGGCGCCGACACACAAGGCCGAGCGCTCGCTGTCGCCGCACCCGTCGCTGAAGCCGCAAGGGTTCATGCGCCAGGTGGTGCGCGCCATCCTGCCGGTCGGCGAAGGGTTGCTTTACGACCCGTTCGCCGGCGGCGGTGCCACCCTGGCTGCCGCCCACCGGCTTGGGCATCTGTCGGTCGGGACGGAGTTGGACGCCGCGTATGTTGCCCTGGCCGTGTCCGGCATCCTGCCCCTGTCGGCCTTCGAGAAGCGGCTGGCGGGCGCGGCGGATGACGGCGACTGAGGGGCTGGAGGATTCGCGCGAATTTCGGCCGCTCGCTTTCTTCGAATCCGCGCATATCTTTCAACAATGCGGCACGGGCAACCGTCGCTCCGTTGTCCGTCCGCCGGCATGAGGGTAGGAACACCGCCCGCCCACGCCGCCAGGAGAGCCGCCCCATGCCGACCCCGCCCCGCCCGGTCATGCTCGTGGTCCTCGACGGTTGGGGCTGGCGCGCGGAGACCGCGGACAACGCCGTGCGGGACGCGCGCACCCCCACCTTTGACCGGCTCTGGACCAGTTGCCCGCACGCCTTCCTGCACACATCCGGCCTCGATGTCGGGCTGCCCGCGGGACAGATGGGCAATTCCGAGGTCGGGCACATGAACATCGGTGCCGGCCGGGTGGTCATGCAGGAACTGCCCCGCATCGGCCTGGCGATTGCCGACGGGTCGATCGCGACGGCGCCGGCCCTGGTCGCGCTGATCGCCGCGCTGCAGCAAAGCGGCGGCACCTGCCACCTGATGGGGCTGGTTTCGCCGGGCGGAGTGCACTCGCACCAGGACCACGCCGCGGCGCTCGCCGGCATCCTGGCGCGCGCGGGCGTGCCGGTGGCGGCGCACGCCTTCACCGACGGACGCGACACCCCGCCGAAATCCGGCGGCGACGACATCAGGCGGTTCCAGGCCGCCCTGCCGCACGGCGCCCGCATCGCGACCGTCTGCGGCCGCTACTACGCCATGGACCGCGACAAGCGCTGGGACCGGGTGGCCAAGGCGTACCAGGCGGTGGCGGAAGGGCAGGGCGCGGCCTTCGCCGATCCCGTTTCGGTCATGGACGCGGCCTATGAAGCTGGCGTGACCGATGAATTCGTCATCCCGGCCGTCATCGGCGACTACACCGGCATGCGGGACGGCGATGGCATTCTGTGCTTCAACTTCCGCGCCGACCGGGTGCGCGAATTGCTGGGCGCGCTGACCGACCCGGACTTCACCGGCTTTCCCCGGCCACGCCGCATCCGCTTCGCCGCCGCCGCCGGCATGACCCATTACAGCGACGAACTCGCGCGGCGACTGGGCATCCTGTTCCCGCCGGAATCGCTGCAGAACCTGCTCGGCCAGGTGGTGTCGCGCGCCGGCCTACGGCAATTGCGGATGGCCGAGACGGAAAAATACCCGCACGTCACCTATTTCCTGAATGGCGGCGACGAGACCCCCAACCCAGGTGAGGATCGCATCATGGTGCCGTCCCCCAAGGTCGCCACCTACGACCTGCAGCCCGAGATGTCGGCGCCGGAACTGACCGACAAGGCAGTCGCGGAAATCGACTCGGGAAAATACGACCTGATCGTGCTGAACTTCGCCAACGCCGACATGGTCGGCCACACCGGCAGCCTGCCCGCTGCCATCAAGGCGGTGGAGGCGGTGGATACCGGTGTGGGCCGCATCCTCGATGCGATCGAGCGCCAGGGCGGCGCCCTGCTGGTGACCGCCGACCACGGCAATTGCGAGCTGATGCGCGACCCTGAGACCGGTGGCCCGCACACCGCCCATACGACAAACCCCGTACCGGTGATGCTGGCCGGCACATCCGTGAAGACGCTACACGATGGCCGGCTTGCCGACGTGGCTCCGACTCTGCTGGCGCTGATGGGGCTGCCGCAGCCGGCGGAGATGACGGGGCGGTCACTGGTTGAGGGGTAGGGTGGCAGAGAGGAAGCAAGGCCAGGGGGCTCTGCCCCCTGGACCCCCGCCAAGGGCCGAGAGGCCCCTGGACCCCATCACTTGGAGGGTTTTGGGAGAGAGGGGGTTGAGGAGATGCATCGGCTCCTCCTCACCCCCCTCTCTCCCAAAACCCTCTAAACGAATGGGTTCTAAGGGCTCCGCCCTTAGCGGGGTCCAGGGGCAGAGCCCCTGGCCTTGCTTCCTCGCCGCCATCCTGACCCTCATCCTGGCCACCGGCATCGCCACGGCTGAGACGGTGCCGGAGGCCGAGGCGCGGGTGCGGGCGGCGAGGGCGGAGGAGTTGCGTCTGGCTGCCGAGAGGATGGCCGCGGTGGCGCGTCTGCGGGGGCTGGAGGGCGCGACGACCCAGGCCGCCAACCGGGTGGCCGAGTTGGCCCAGCGCCAGCGCGAGGCAGAGGTGCAACTGGACCGGCGGACCGGGGACCTGGCGCCGATGCTGCCGGTGATGGAGCGGCTGGCGCTGTATCCGGCCGAGACTCTGTTGGCGGTGCCGCTGCCGCCCGAGGATGCCGTGCGGGGCCTGCTGGTGCTGGGCACGATCAGCCGCCAGTTGGAAGCGGATGCGGCGGCGGTGCGGGCCGGGCAGGCCGAGGCGGCGCGGCTGCGCCAGGCGACCGAGGCGCAACTGCCGCACCTGGCCGCAGCCCAGAACGAACAGGCGCGGGCGGCGACGGCGCTCGACGCGGAACTCGGCCAGACCCGTGCGAAGCGCCGCGTGGCCGAGGACGATGCAGCCGCGGCGGCGCGGCAGGCCGCCGCCGAAGCGGCCCGGGCTGAAAACCTGCGCGCCGCGCTGGCGCGGCCGGAGGCCGAGCGGCGGGCGGCCGAGGAGCGCGCCCGCGCCGAGGCGGTGGCCGCATCCCGGCAGAAGCGCGAGGCCGACGCTGCGGTGGCGCGCCACCGGGAGGAAACACTGGCGCGGCCGGCCGGCCCAGGTCTGGGGGAGGCACGCGGCCAATTGACCGCGCCGGTGGCCGGCAGCATCATACGCAACTGGGGTGATACCGGGGATTCCGGTCCCGCCAAGGGTGTGACCTATGGCGCCGCTCCCGGTGCGCGGGTGGTTTCACCCTGCACGGGCCGGGTGGTGTTTGCGAGTCCGTTCCGCAGCTATGGGCTTTTGCTGATCGTCGATTGTGGCGGCGGCGCGCATGCGGTGCTGGCCGGGCTGGACCATTTCGACGCCCAGGTCGGCGAGGCCGTGCGCGAGGGTGAGCCGGTGGGCGTGATGCCGGGCTGGGACCCGCGCGCGGGGGGGCCGCGGCCGGGATTGTATCTGGAGTTGCGCAAGGGCGGGCAACCCGTCAACCCGGGACCTTACCTGCGCGCGAAGGGCTGAACCTGCGCGCAAAGGACCAACTGGCTGACTCGGGCGTTAGTACTTTCCTCGCAGCTTCAGTTGCTGGATAGATATACATATAGGGTCCGGGGTGAAATCCTGCCGGACCGTGACCAGATTTCGCGCCTGGGCGCATGAGGAAACCGTCGATGAAGTTTCGTACCGGCCTGCTGCTGGGTGCCGCTTTTGGCGCAGGAGTGGCGATCGGCCCCGCCTCCGGCTACCTGGCGAACCAGTTCGGGGTGCAGTTTCTGCCCGCCGCGCTGGCACAGGACGGCGGACGGGCGGAAACCTACCGCCTGCTGACCCTGTTCGGCGACGTGTTCGAACGCGTGCGCGCCGAGTATGTCGAACCGGTGAACGACACCGACCTGGTGGAGAATGCCATCAACGGCATGCTCACCGGGCTCGACCCGCACAGCAACTACATGAACGCGAAGTCCTTCCGCGACATGCAGGTGCAGACCCGCGGCGAGTTCGGCGGCCTCGGCATCGAGGTGACGCAGGATAACGGGTTCATCAAGGTGATCAGCCCGATCGACGACACCCCGGCCAGTCGGGCCGGCATCAAGGCGGGCGACCTGATCCTGGCGCTGGATGGGCAGACCGTGCAGGGGCTGAGCCTGAACGACGCGGTCGACAAGATGCGCGGTGCGCCCAACTCGAAGATCAAGCTGACCATCCGCCGCGAGGGCCAGGACGCCCCGCTGGAGGTGGCGCTGACCCGCGAGGTGATCCGCATCCAGGTGGTGAAGTCGCACCTGGAGGGCGGCGACATCGCCTATATCCGGGTGACCAGCTTCAACGAGCAGACCGATAGCGGGCTGCGCAAGGCCCTGGCGGCGCTGAAGGCGCAGGCCGGCGACAAGCTGCGCGGCATCATCCTGGATCTGCGCAACGACCCGGGCGGACTGCTCGACCAGGCGGTGGCGGTGGCGGACGACTTCATCGATCAAGGTGAGATCGTCTCCACCCGGGCGCGCCACGCCGAGGACAGCCAGCGTTGGAACGCCAAGGGCGGGGACATCACCAACGGATTGCCGGTCGTGGTGCTGATCAACGGCGGTTCGGCTTCGGCCAGCGAGATCGTCGCCGGCGCGCTGCAGGACCATCAACGGGCGATCCTGCTGGGCACCCGCAGCTTCGGCAAGGGGTCGGTGCAGACGGTGATCCCGCTGCCCGGCAACGGGGCGATGCGGCTGACCACGGCGCGCTATTACACCCCGTCCGGCCGGTCGATCCAGGGGCTGGGCATCGCCCCGGACGTGGAGGTGGCGGCAACCCGCGAGGAGAAGCCGCATTTCCTGCCCGACCGGGAAGCCGACCTGAACCGCGCCCTGACCAATTCGGGCGGCACGTCGCAAGGCGCGGCGCCGGTGCGCACCGACCTGCCGCCGATCGTGCGCGATATCCCCAAGCTGCCGCCGGAAAACTGGCCAACGTACGACGCCGCCAAGCCCGAGACCGACTTCCAGTTGCAGCAGGCGCTGGCCGTCCTGCGCGCCATGCCGGTGAGCAAACACGCCGCCCGCTAGAGGGAAGGCGTGGTGCTCCGCTAGGGCCGGTGCCGCGGGATCGCTGTGGCAGCGCACGGGAATGGCCCGATGATCCGGCCGCAAGGCGATTGGCAGGCGCGACGGGGCGGATCTCGTGCCTGGGCGATGCTCGGGCGGTTCTGGGCAACCGTGCTGGTCTGTATGGTGGCGGGTGCGGTTACGCTGCAGGTGCTCGGTCCGCCGTCGCCGCGGCAAGGCCGGGCCGAGGGTGCGTTCGCGCTGGCCGCGCCCCCGTCCCTGGTGCCGGCATCCCCGAAGCCTTCGTCGGCGATGCCGGCACGGCAGGGCCAGGCAGAGGAACCCCTGCCAGCTCCGGTTGCGGCGGCGCCGCCGGTTCAACCGGCCCCACCACCGCGATCTGCCCCGGCGCCAGTGCGGGCGGCGGAGGCGGGCATTCCGGCACCGTTCGCTGCCCTGCAGGAGACGGTGCCCGACTTGCCGGGCGCGACGCTGCCGCGCATCGGCCCTGACGGGCGGATGCCGATGCAGGTCTACGCTGCCTCGTTCGACCCTGCCGATAAACGGCCCCGCGTGGCCGTGCTGCTGGCCGGCGTCGGCATGGCGGAGGTCTACAGTGAAGAGGCCATTCGCGCCACGAACCCGGCGATCTCGCTGGCCATCTCGCCCTATGCGCGGCGGCCCGCCCCACTGCTGGAGCTCGCGCGCTCCACCGGTCATGAAACACTGGTGTCGATCCCGATGGAGCCGCTCGGCTACCCGCTGAACGATGCCGGCACGCGCTCTCTGCTCACCGGGCTGCCGCCGGCGAAGAATCGCGAGCGGTTGCTCCGGACGCTGTCGCGCATCACCGGCTACGTAGGGGCGACGGCGGCCATGAGCGGCCTGCGCGGCGAGCGGTTCGGCGCCAGCGAGCAGATGAATCTGGTGCTGGACGAACTGGCCGCACGCGGTCTGCTGTATGTGGACCCCCGCCCGGTGCCGCTGCGTCCCGGAAATCCGCCGCCGGCGCGACCCGGCGTTCGTGTGGCCGATGTTTTCATCGACGACCCGCCGCTGCGTTTCGATATCGAGTTCAAGCTGGCGCGGTTGGAGCAGCTGGCGCGTGACCGCGGCAGCGCGCTCGGCGTGGCCGGGACGGCCGGGCCGGTGATGGTCGAGCGGCTGGCGGCCTGGACGGCGACGCTGGCATCGCGCGGCGTCGCCCTGGTGCCGGTGAGCGCCCTGGTGCCGCCGCTGTTACCGTCCGTATCCGAAACTGCAGCGAGTCAGCCACGATGACACGATCCGACCGAGAGCATCTGGCCGACCGAGAGAACCTGGCCAACCTGCGCGCGCGTTTGCCGTACCGGCCGAATGTCGGCGCGGTGCTGTTCAGCCCGGCGGGGCGCGTGTTCGTGGCCCGCCGCGCCGACCTGCCGAACGCCGAGGGCGCGCCGGGTGGCTGGCAATTGCCGCAGGGCGGCATCGATGCCGACGAGAATCCGGCGACGGCGGTGATTCGCGAACTGGCCGAGGAAATCGGCACCGACCGCGCCGAGATCATCGGCGAGCACCAGGACTGGCTGACCTACGAACTGCCGGACGCGCTGCTGGGGGTGGCGCTGCACGGGCGCTACCGGGGGCAGCAGCAGCGCTGGTTCGCGCTGCGCTTTCTCGGCTGCGATGCCGATATCCGGCTGGACGCCGACCCGCATCCCGAATTCGACGCCTGGCGCTGGGCTGATCTCGGGGAATTGCCCGCGCTGGCGGTGGACTTCAAGCGGCCGATCTACCAGATCATTGCGGCGTCGTTTGCGCCTTACGCGCGGCCGATGAGCTGATCTGCTGCCACAGGAGTCTCCCATGATCCGCGTCCGTTGGCTGCCGTCGTTCGCCGCCGCCCTGATGCTCCTCGTCCCGCCCGGGGTTGCGGGCGCGCAGACCCGCATCGGCGAGGTGGACACCACGTTCAAGCTGATCGGCCGCAACGACCGGGTGGTGGTCGATCGCTACGACGACCCGCGGGTGAATGGGGTGAGCTGCTACGTATCGCGCGCCGAGACCGGTGGCGTGGCGGGGTCGCTGGGCCTGGCGACCGACCCGAACCGATACTCGATCGCCTGCCGCGCCACCGGGCCGGTGACGTTGCCCGAGGGCGGCCTGCCGAAGAACGAGATCGTGTTCGGCGAGAAGATGAGCGTGTTCTTCAAGGAGATCCGGGTGACACGGCTCTACGACCCGGAGAAGCGGGTGATCGTGTATCTAGTGTGGTCAACGATCAGCATGGGCACCGGGGGTGCGGCGTTCAACAGTGTCACGGCAGTCCCGATCGACGCGCGGTGAGTCGATGAGGGATGGCATCACGCCATCCGTTGTTATCTGCCTTCATTCCGTGTCAGCCTCTGACGAATGGGTTCCAAGGGGTCAGCGCCCGTGGTGGCGAGGCGCGGACCGCGTAATGGTGGGGCCAGCGGCAGGAGCGGCGCGTGAAAAGCGAGGTTCTGGACGCCATCGGTGAAAGCGATCTGCGCCTCGGCGCGGCCGTGAACGCCGCGCTGGCCGCCAATGACCGGGCGAAATTCCTGTTCAGCCTGCTGCAGATGGCGGTGAGCCGGGCGGCGTATCCCGACCAGCCGGCGGCCGATCTGCGGCGGGAACGGCTGGCCTGCGGTATCGACGATGCCGCGCTGGACGAGGTGGTGCCGGGGGCGCGGGCGCACGGCGCGCTTGTGCTGATCCCGAATGCGCGGGACGTGCTGGCGCGCCTGGCGCGCGAGGTGCGCGTAATGGCGGCGCCGGTCGAAGAGGACAGGTTCGAAACGCGGCTGCAGGCGTTGCTGGCGGTGCTGCCGGCGGCCGGGGACGATCTGGTCGATCCCGCCGCAGTCACGGCGATGACGCAGGCGGCGAGGGGCGGCGAGGACAGTCTGCACCAGCTGGTGATGGACCTGCACAAGGCGCTGAACAATCTGCAGGCCCGGCTGGCGCGGGCGACGCTGGACGGCGCTTCGGTTTACGGGCTGGCGGATGAGGACAGGAAGCTGGTGCGCGCCTTCATGGCCGGGCTGAACCGCACCGCCCTGCTGAAATTCGACCATCCCGGCCTCGCCACCACGGCAACGCGCGCCGGCACCCGGCTGGTGATCCAGAACGATATCGGCATGACCGATGCCCACGTGATCGTGCTGCATGTCGAGGGGCTGGCGGCGCAACTGACCTACACCGACGTGCATCCCGAGCGGCTGCGCTTCCTGCAGGCGATGCTGGCGCGGTTCCCGGTGTCCTGGGGGGCGGCGCAGTCCCGCGTGGTCGCCGGGCTGGCCGAGGGGGCGCCGTTCCAACTGGCGGTCGGGCGGCTGGAGGCGGCGGACGAGGCCGGGCTGCTGACCTATCTGGAATTCCTCGGCTCGCGGCTGGTGTTCCTGATCGACTGGAACCGCGCCCGCAAGGCGCTGCGGGGCTTCCTGCGCGGGCCGGACCGGGTGGCCGTGCTGGAATGGGCGGCGGCGCAGGAGGTCGGGCATCGCGGCTTCCTGGAGCTTGGCGGCGCGCGGCTGATCAACCAGGCGATCGAGGCGGCGTCCGGCGGGGCGATGCATTTCGGCGACCGGCTGTGCGACGTGCTGGGCGATCCGGCGGCCGGCGAACTGGTGCGCTTCGCGCTGCGGACGGCCAGCGAGGGGCTGCGCGCGCGCCAGTCGCAGGGGCTGATCCGCGACCGCGTGCGCGCCGAGCTGCAGTCGCATTTTTCCAATGAGGGCCGTCGCCTGCTGGGCCTGGCGTCCGAGCATGCCGGGCTGGTGTTCGAAATCGCCACCCTGGTGCGTGACGGCATCGCCGCCGCCGGGGCGGGGGAGGGCGGGCTGGACCGCCGGGCCGGCCGGGCGCGGCGCTTCGAGCACGATGCCGACCAGCTGGTGATCGCGGTGCGCGAGGCGGTGCGCCGGCGGCCCGACCACGGGCTGGTCCTGCGGCTGATCGAGGCCGCGGATGATGCGGCCGACCAGTTGGAGGAGGCCGCCTTTCTGCTTGATCTGCTGGCCAAGAGCGGCGCGCGCGGAAAGCCGCTCGACCGGCTGGGGGCGCTGGCGGATCTGTTGGTGGAGGGCGCGCAGGAATGGATCAAGGCGCTCGGCCATGCGGTTGCGGTCGGCGGGGGCGCGGGCGGCGGGGGCGCCGCGGCGCATGAGGATGCCGACGATTTCCTGGTGGCGGTGGACCGCGTACTGGCGCTGGAACACGCGGCCGACGATGCCGAACGGGGGCTGCGCTACGAGGCGGTGCAGCACGCGCAGGATTTCCGCCAGTTGCATCTGTATTCCGAGGTCGGGCGGGCGCTGGAGGAAGGCGCCGATGCGCTGAAGCGGGCCAGCCTGATGACCCGCGACCTCGTGCTGGGCGCCTGACCGGTGGCCCTTGCGGTGCATGTCATCGGCGCCGGGGCCGGCCTGCCGCCGGGCGGCGCGAATGCGGTCGGCGGCAAGGCGTGGAACCTGGCGCGGTTGGCCGATGCGGGCCTGCCGGTGCCGCCGGCCTTTGTGCTGCCGACATCGTGGTGCCGGGCGCTGCGCGACGGTACGGCGGACGACGCCGCGGTGGCGGCGGCGCTGGACGAGGGCATCGCGCGGCTGGAAGCGGCGACCGGGCTGGGCTTCGGCAGTGCGCGGCGTCCGTTGCTGGTGTCGGTGCGCTCCGGCGCCGCGGTGTCCATGCCGGGCATGCTGGAGACGGTGCTGGATGTCGGGCTGAATGCCGCCGCCGTCGAGGGGCTGTTGCGGCTGACCGGCAATCCACGCCTGGCCTGGGATTGCTGGCGGCGGCTGGTGCAGGGCTATGCCGAGGTGGTGCAAGGCCTGCCCGGTGCTTTCGACGACATGGTTGCGGCGGCGCTGGCCCAGGGTGAGGTGGAGAGTGAGCGCGACCTCGACCATCGGGTGCTGCGCGGGTTGGCGCTGGCCATGCTGGAGCGGTTCCGGGGGCTGGCCGGCCGGCCCTTTCCATCCGATCCGCGGGCGCAGTTGCTGGCGGCGGCGCTGGCGGTGTTCCGCTCGTGGGACGCGCCGAAGGCGGCGACCTACCGGCGCCTGAACGGGCTCGACGACGATGCCGGCACGGCGGTGACGGTGCAGGCGATGGTGTTCGGCAATGCCGGCGGCAATTCCGGCGCCGGGGTGGGATTCACCCGCGACCCGGCCACCGGCGTGCGCGGCCTGTACGTGGATTTTGTCTTCAACGGCCAGGGCGAGGACGTGGTGGCCGGCAGGCGGGCCACCGATGGCGGGGCACGGCTGCAACGCATGCTGCCCGGCGTTTACGGACAGCTGGAGGCGATGTGCCACACGCTGGAAGGTCTGTTCGGCGACGCGCAGGATTTCGAGTTCACCCTGCAATCGGGCGTGCTGTGGCTGCTGCAGACCAGGCGCGCCAAGCGCACGCCCTGGGCGGCGCTGCGCATCGCCGTTGATCTGGTGGAGGAAGGGCTGCTCTCGCCGGCCGAGGCGCGGCATCTGCTCGATGGCGTCGATCTGGCCACGGTGGTGCGCACGCGCTTCGCCGATCCCGGCCCGGTGCTGGCGCGGGCGCAGGTGGCCGGCGTCGGCGTGGCGAGCGGGCGCATCGCGCTGGACAGCGCGGCGGCGGCGCGGCTGGCGGTGACGGGGCCGGTGATCCTGGTGCGGCAGGAGACGGTGACCGAGGACATCGCCGGCCTGGCATCGGCCGCCGGCATCCTGACCGCGACCGGTGGGCGCACCAGCCATGCCGCCGTGGTGGCACGCCAGCTTGGCCGTGTCTGCCTGGTCGCCTGCCCGGCGCTGGCGATCGACCTTGTCCGCCGAACCTGCCGCATCGGCGGGCAGGCGTTTGCCGAGGGCGATCCGATTTCGCTCGACGGCAACGAAGGCAGCGTGCATGCGGGCATGCAGGCGGTGGTGGCCGAGTCCCCGGCGCGGGAGCTGGCGGCGATCGCGCGATGGAAGGACGCTTGACGCCGGTCCCGCGCGGCGTTTCACCCTGCGACCATTCCTGTCCGGCAACACGGAGGTCGGCTTGGCTGTGAAGCGCGTCGCTTTGGCGGTCCTGGCGCTGGGAGCGGTCTCGGGCATTGTCTGGCTGGCGGTGCAGCGGGTCACTGGCGGCGCGCCGCCCGGCACGCTGTACGGCAATGTCGAAATCCGTCAGGTGGACCTCGCCTTCAACGCCGAGGGCCGGGTGACCGGCATGGCGCGGCGCGAGGGCGATGCGGTGCACACCGGCGATGTGGTGGCCGAACTGGACGCGGTCAGCTATCGCAACCTGCACGACCTGGCGCTGGCGCGGCGCGACCAGGCGCGCGCCAATCTCGCGTTGCTGCTGGCTGGCACGCGGGTGGAGGATATCGACCAGGCGCGCGCCAGGGTCGCCTCGGCGGAAGCGACCGTGACCCATGCCGAGGCGCTGTTCGCGCGGCAGGCCGATCTGGTGAAGCGCAATGCCACCTCGCGGCAGGACTATGATGATGCCCGGCTGGGGCTGGATGCCGGGCGGGCGCAGCTTGCCCAGCTGCGCGCCGCCCTGGCCGAGGCGGTGGCCGGACCACGTGCCGAGGATATCGACGCGGCACGGGCAGCGCTGCGGGCGAGCGAGGCCTCCGTGGCGCTGGCCGCCGAGGCGCTGTCGCGCACCCATCTGCTGGCGCCGGCCGACGGCGTGGTGATGACCCGGGTGATCGAGCCGGGCACGGTGGTGCTGCCGTCGGCCCCGGTCTATTCCATGGCGATTGCCGGCGAGGTCTGGGTCCGCGCGTTCGTGCCGGAACCGTTGCTGGGCGAGGCTGCCCCCGGCCGGGCGGTGCGGGTGCGCACCGATGGCGGGCACGACTATACGGGGCGGGTCGGCTACCTCTCGCCGGTGGCCGAGTTCACGCCCAAGACGGTGGAGACGCCGGAGCTGCGCACCCAGCTTGTTTACCGGCTGCGCATCCGCATCGAGGCGCCGGATGACGGGCTGCGCCAGGGCATGCCGGTGACGATCGCGCTGGGCTCGTAGGTGCTCGCCGAAGTCGCCGGGCTGCGCCATGTGTTTCCCGGCGCGCGCGGGCTGGCGCCGGTGGTCGTGCTGGACGGCGTGTCGGCGACCATTGCGCCGGGGATGATCACCGGCGTGGTCGGGCCGGACGGGGCGGGCAAGACCACGCTGCTGCGATTGCTGGCCGGGCTGCTGCGGCCGACCGCCGGGCGGGTGACGGTGCTCGGCCACGACATGGCCACCGACGCGCAGGCGGCGCATGGCGGCATCGGCTACATGCCGCAGCGGTTTGGCCTGTATGAAGACCTCTCCGTCGCCGAGAATCTTTCGCTTTTTTCCGACCTGCATGCCATGCCGGCGGCGGTGCGGGCGGACCGCATTCCGCGCCTGCTGGGTTTCACCGGGCTGGCGCCGTTCACCGCGCGGCTGGCCGGGCAGCTTTCCGGCGGCATGAAGCAGAAGCTGGGGCTGGCCTGCGCGCTGCTGGCCCGGCCACGGCTGTTGCTGCTGGACGAGCCTTCGGTGGGCGTTGATCCCGCCTCGCGGCGCGAACTCTGGGCCATGGTGGCGGCGATGCTGGCGGAGGGGCGCGCCGAAGGTATGGGGGTGGTGTGGGCCACCGCCTATCTGGATGAGGCCGAGCGCTGCGGCCGGGTGCTTCTGCTGCATGAGGGGCGCATGCTGGCCGATGCCCCGCCCGGCGATTTCCTCGCCCCGCTGCGCGGCCGGGTTTTTTCGCTCGCCGTGCCGGAAGCCGGGCGCCGCGCGGCGGGGCGGCTGGCGGCGGCGGCTGCGTCCGTGCTGGACGTGGCGGTGGCGGGTGATGCGCTGCGGCTGGTGCTGCGGCCGGGGGCGGCGCCGCCCGATCAGGCTGCGCTGGGCGGCTCGGCGCTTGTCCCGGTCGCGCCACGCTTCGAGGATGGGTTCATCGACCGGCTGGCCGTCGCGCCGGCGGTGGCGCCGGCCGAGCCCGCCCGGCCGCGCCATGGCGATGGCCCGGTCATCGAGGTGCACGACCTGGTGCGCCGGTTCGGCGCGTTCACCGCGGTGGACCGGGTCAGTTTCTCGGTGGCGCGCGGCGAGATTTTCGGGCTGCTCGGGCCGAACGGCGCCGGTAAGTCCACCACCTTCCGCATGCTGTGCGGTCTGCTGCGCCCGTCCGGCGGGTCGGCGCGGGTGGCCGGGCAGGATTTGCTGCGGGCGCCGGCACAGGCGCGGGCGCGCATCGGCTACATGGCGCAGCGGTTTTCGCTCTATGGCGAACTGACGGTGGCCGAGAACCTGCACTTCTTCGCCCGGGTCTACGGGTTGGACCGCCATGCCCAGGCGGCGGCGATCGCCGATGCGCTGGCGCGTTTCGACCTGGACGCCGTGCGCGGCAGCGTGGCGGCGGCGTTGCCGCTCGGCGTGAAGCAGCGGCTGGCGCTGGCGGCGGCGCTGCTGCACCGGCCCGATATCCTGTTCCTCGACGAACCGACCTCCGGCGTCGATCCGCTGGCCCGGCGGGCTTTTTGGGCGCGCATCGGCGCCTTGGCCGAGGCGGGGGTGACGATACTCGTCACCAGCCATTTCATGGACGAAGCGGAATATTGCGACCGGCTGGGCATCATCAGTGCCGGCAAGCTGATTGCCACTGATACCCCGGCCGGGATGCGCGCGCGGGTGCGCGGCCCGGATTTGCCTGCGCCGACGCTGGAGGACGCGTTCATCCGTCTGGTGGGGGCGTCGCCGTGAGCCCGTCGCTCCTGCGGTTGCGCGGCCTGTTGCGCAAGGAAATCCTGCAGGTCGTGCGCGATCCCTCGTCGCTGCTGATCGCCTTCCTGTTGCCGGTCGTGCTGTTGCTGGTGAACGGGTTCGGGATTTCGCTCGATGCGCGCCACATGCGCCTGGCGGTGGTGACGCAGGCGCCGGCCGCGGACACGCGCGAAATCATCCAGGCGCTGGCGGCCTCGCCCTATCTCGTGCCGGTGGCGGCGGCGAGCACGGTGGAGGGTGAGCGCCTGCTGACAGAAGGCGCGGTGCGCGGCATCCTGGTGCTGCCCGAGGATTTTTCCGCCCGCCTGATGCGCCCCTCGCGCTGGCCTGCACCGGCGCAATTGCTGGCCAACGGCACCGACCCCAACACCGCGCGCATTCTGGAAGGCTATGTGCAGGGCGCGTTGCTGACCTGGGCGGCCGGGCAGGCGAGCGAAAAGCGTGTGCTGCCGGCCGGCGGCATATCGCTGGAACACCGTTACTGGTTCAACCCGGAGTTGCGCTCGGCCGACTTCATCGTGCCGGGCGTGGTCGGGTTCGTGATGTCCATGGTCGGCACGCTGCTGACCGCGCTGGTGGTGTCGCGTGAGTGGGAGCGCGGCACGATGGAAAGCATGCTGGCCTCGCCGGCGCGCATGGGCGAGATCATCGCCGCCCGTCTGCTGTGTTATTTCGGCCTCGGCATGCTGGGGATGGCGGTGTCGGTGCTGATGGCCATCCTGCTGTTCGGCCTGCCGTTTCGCGGCAGCGTGCTGGCGCTGGGTGCGGCGGCGTCGCTGTTCCTGTTGTTCGCGCTGGCGCTCGGGCTGTTCATTTCCACCCTGGTCCGCAGCCAGTTCGTTGCCGCCCAGCTGGCATTCCTGACCACGATGATGCCGGCGCTGATGCTGTCCGGCATGCTGTTCGACATCGCCTCCATGCCGGGCTGGCTGCAGGTGCTGACGCATGTTTTCCCGGTGCGCTACCTGGTGTCGGTGCTGCAGACACTGTTTCTCGCCGGCACGGTGTGGCCGCTGATCCTGCCCAATCTGGCGGCCCTTGCCGTCGCCGCGCTGGTGGCGGTGGGGGCGACGGCGGCGGTGACCCACCGGCGGCTGGATTGAAGCCGTCTCCGATAACCGCTTCCGGCTCCAAGCCCACGAAGCGTAACAAGACAATCCAGTGCGACCTGCCCTCAGCCGTGGGTGTGCTGGTGGGAATTTGCAGCCGTCCTATATTCCGGCTTCTCGAAGGGAGAGTGTGGCAAGACGATGCGTGCATTCTGGTTAACGCACAAGCCGAAATTAAAACAAACCGACAAAGGTTGGACGGTTGAGAAAATGACAGAATTAGTTAGTCGCTTCAATAGTGATCCTATCAATACGACCGAACCATGGTCTATTGTATCCTCCACCAAACCCAACGTTGGCGACCGCGTCTATCTGTTCAAGCAGGGTCATCCGCGCGGTATTTACGGTGTAGGAACAGTCTGCGGCGAGCCGCGACTTGTGGACGATCCATCACGTGGCAAAGGGATTCGCGCCATTATTCAATTCGATATGCTACGTGACCCGACGGAAGGTTTCCTGCTGCGGGAGGAGGAAATCAGCGACATCGAACCGCTTCAACGCATCTTCGGCGCTCGCCGAAGTGGTTTGAGCGTGCCCGAAGACAGCATTCTCGAGCTTGACCCGAGTTTAACAGTGAAAACCGAACGATCATTTTCCATCAATAGGTTGCAGGCGCGCGAAGGGTTCTTAGCACTACGCTGCCGCGGTGGGGGCGGAGCGATCAGGCGGCGGCGGGCGGGGGATCGGCGTCGCGGATGT
>CAIXDS010000361.1 GCA_903918195.1 uncultured Acetobacteraceae bacterium
CCGGACGCGATCAACACCTGCCAGGGATTGGGAGGTTGCTGGCAGCCTGGATTTTACCTTTTTTAATCAATGAGATCGCTTAACCTAGTGCCTATGGGGCAGAGCCCCTGGCCTTTCTTCCTTCTCTCATCGCGGCCAAACTCCGCCACAAGCCGCCAACCGGGAGGAAAAAATGCTCGGCCTGATGCAGGACCAGCCGCTGCTGATCTCGCAGATCATCACCCATGCGGCGCGCCACCATGCCACCGCCGAGGTGGTGTCCAAGATGGTCGAGGGCGGCATCCACCGCTATACCTACACCGATCTCGAACGGCGATCGCGGCGGCTGGCGCGGGCGCTGCAGCACCTCGACGTGGACGCCGGCGACCGGGTGGCGACGCTGGCCTGGAACGGTTATCGCCACCTGGAACTGTACTACGGCGTCTCCGGCATGCAGGCGGTCTGCCACACCGTGAACCCGCGCCTGCCGCCCGATGACGTTGCCTTTATCCTCAAGGACGCCGGCTCGGTGCTGCTGTTCGCCGAGACCAGCTTCTCGGCCCTGGTGGAGGCGGTGGCGCCGCGCGTTGCGGGCCAGCTGCGCGCGGTGGTGATAATGGCCGACCGCGCCCGCATGCCGAACCTTGTGCTGCCGCCCGGCATGGCGTTGCTGTGCTACGAGGAGGTGATGGCGGCGGCCGACGAGACCTACGTCTGGCCGGTCTTTGATGAGCGCACCGCCGCCTCGCTTTGCTACACCTCGGGTACGACCGGCCGGCCGAAGGGTGTGCTGTACAGCCACCGCTCGACCCTGCTGCATGCCTATGCGACCAGCATGCCCGACGCGATCGGCCTGCGCTCGGTGGACCGGTTCCTGCCGGTGGTGCCGATGTTCCATGTCAACGCCTGGGGCACACCCTATGCGGCGCCGATGACGGGCGCGTCACTGGTGATGCCGGGGCGGCATCTGGACGGCGCGTCCCTTGCCGGGCTGATGAACGAGGAACGGGTGACCATGGCGGCCGGCGTGCCGACCGTCTGGCTGGGCCTGCTGCAGCATCTGCGCGCCAGCGGCCAGCTTCTGGTTACGGCGCAGCGCGTCATGATTGGCGGCTCGGCCTGCCCGCGCATGCTTTGCGAGGCGTTCGACGCCGAGTACGGGGTGCGCGTCTCCCAGGGCTGGGGCATGACCGAAACGTCGCCGGTCGGCACCTACAACACGCCCAAGGCGAGCAACGCCCACCTCACCGGCGAGGCCGAAATGGCGATGCGGGTGAAACAGGGCCGCGTGCTGTACGGCATCGACATGCGCATCGTTGACGATGCGGGGCACGAACTGCCACGCGATGGCGTGCGATCCGGCAATCTGCAGGTGCGCGGTCCCTGGGTGTGCAGCGCCTATTACGGCGAGCAACCGGGCAGCGCGCTGGACGCGGAGGGCTGGTTTTCCACCGGTGACGTCGCCAGCATCGACCCCGACGGCTACATGGAGATCACCGACCGCAGCAAGGACGTGGTCAAGTCGGGCGGCGAGTGGATCAGTTCGATCCAGTTGGAGAACATCGCGGTGTCGCACCCCGACGTGGCGGAGGCGGCGATCGTGGCGGCGAAGCACCCGAAATGGGACGAGCGTCCGCTGCTGATCGTGGTGCCCAAGCCGGACCGCAGCATCGACAAGGACGATCTGCTGCGCGTGTATGAAGGCAAGGTGCCGAAATGGTGGCTGCCGGATGACGTGGTGGTGGTGGCGGAACTGCCGCACACCGCCACCGGCAAGCTGCAGAAGAACGCGCTGCGCGGACAGTTCCGCAACTATCTGATCGAGAACGGGGCGGCGTAGGCCGGTGCCGTTGAACGAGGCGCCCGCACTTACCGCCCGCCGCTGACCGGCACCAGCGCGCCGGTGACATAAGCGGCCTCGTCGGACAGCAGCCACAGGATCACCTTGGCGACTTCCTCCGCCGTGCCGGCGCGCTGCATCGGAATGTTGGGCGCCATCTGCTGCGCGCGGCCGGGCCGGCCGGCCTTGGCGTGGATGTCGGTGTCGATCAGGCCGGGGCTCACCGCGTTCACCCGGATGCCGCGCGGGGCGAGTTCCCGCGCCGCGCCGATCGTGAAGCTGTCGACCGCCCCTTTCGACGCCGCGTAGTGCACCCACTCGTTGGGACCGCCCAATCCCGCCGCGCGGGAGGAAACATTCACCACCGCCCCGCCCGGACCGCCCAGATCGGTCGCCATGCGGCCGATCGCCTGCCGGAGGGCGAGAAAGCACCCGGTCACGTTGATGGCGAGCAGACGATCGAGCATCGCCGCCTCCACCTGGTCCAGCGTGGCCAGCGGCCCGGTGATGCCGGCATTGTTCACCAGCGCCGTTACCGGGCCGAGCCCGCGATCGACGGCCGCGAAGAAATCCGCGGTGGCGGCCTCGTCGGCGGCATCGGCCTGCATCGCCGTGGCCGCCCCGCCGGCGGCGGTGATCTCCGCCACCAGCGCTTCGGCCGCCGCGCGATTGGCGCGGTACGACAGCGCCATCGCATAGCCGCGCGCCGCCCCGAGCCGCGCCGTCGCCGCGCCAACTGCCGCCGGTGACCACCATGACCGGTTTCCGCATCGTCCTATCCCTCCACGAGGTGCCGGTACAGTTCCGGGTCGGTCGCGCCCTCGGTGCTGAACAGCAGCACACGGCTATCCGCCCGCAACCCCAGCGTCTCGCGTGCGGCCGGGTCCGCAGCGGCGAGCAGGAAACCGGCCAGTCCCGCCACGCCGGATTCGCCGGCCACGATGCCCGCCCGGGCCAGCAATTTCATGCAGGCGATGGCGGCTTCGTCCGGCACCGCCATGAAGGCGGCGGCGGCCCGTTCCAGCTCGGCCCAGGCGAGCAGGCTGGGCGCGCCGCAGGCCAGGCCCGCCATGACGGTGTCGAGGTCGCCCGGAATCGCGGTGGGCGTGCCCAGTTCGGCGCTGGCCAGCAGGCAGGCGGCCCGGTCGGGCTCGACCACGACCAGGCAAGGCGGCCGCCCGTAGCGCGCGCGCATGTGCACGGAAACCGCAGCGGCCAGCCCCCCGACCCCGCCCTGCACGAACACATGTGTGGGCGGCGCGCCGGCCCACTGGTCTGCCGCCTCGTCGGCCATGAGCCGGTAGCCCTGCATCACGTGCACCGGCACCGCCGTATAGCCCGGCCAGGACGTGTCCGAGACTACGAACCAACCCTCCGCCGCCGCCACCCGGGCCGCCTCGCGCACCGCGTCGTCATAGGTGCCGGTCACCCGCCGCAGTTCGGCGCCATAGCGGGCGATCGCGTCGGCGCGGGCCTGGCTGACCGTATGATGGATGAATATCACGCATTGGCACCCAAACCGCTGCGCGCCCCAGGCGACCGACCGGCCGTGGTTGCCGTCGGTGGCGCAGGTGACCGTTATGGTCCGGGTCACCTCGGCATGGCGCCGGGCCACCAGATCGGCCGAGGTCGCCGCCAGGGTCACGCCACGCCGGGCCAGCTCGGTGACCAGCGTTTGCGCGACCGCATAGGCGCCGCCCAGCGCCTTGAAGCTGCCCAGGCCGAAACGCCCCGCCTCGTCCTTCAGCCGCGCCACGCCGACGCCCGCTTGCACGGCGAGGGCGGGCAGGTCGCGCAACGGTGTCGGCGCGTAGTCCGGCCAACTGGTGATTTCGGCACGGGCGCGCCGGAAGCCGCCGGCGGGCAGCACCACGGTGCCCGGCACGCCGGCGCGCGGGTTGGGGAACAGACGGAAGGGATATGGGTCCAGCACCGGCGCAAGCTGCGACAGCGGCGCGCCCACCGCAAGCCGCGTGCGCTTGAACTCTGGCGTTGCCCGCGCAGCTGTGTTCAGGCGCGATCGGCGACAGCGGGAGGGAACGGTGAAAATAAGCATCCTCGGTGGCGGCGAGTTCCTCGGGGCCGCATAGCGTCGGCACACGAGCCGCCGCTGGACCTGGTGCACGCCTTCGTGATGGATGACCTAGACCCGAGTTTAACAGTGAAAACCGAACGAGCTTTTTCCGTCAATAGGTTACAGGCGCGCGGAGAGATCTTAGCACTACGCTGCCGCGGTGGCGGCGGAGCGATCAGGCCGCAGCGGGCGCGGGATCGGCGTCGCGGATGTTCGGCGGCAGCGCCACGCCGACGGCCTGGAAGGCCTTTCCGGCCACGCCGGTCGCCGGCGTGCGCAGGATGAAGCGCTTGCCGTCCTGCTCGGCCTCGATTTCCTGCAGCCGATCGAGATCGGCGAGCAGTTCGCGCCATTCGGGCTTCAGCCGCGCGGCGGCCAGCCGGTCCTCCAGTTCC
>CAIXDS010000362.1 GCA_903918195.1 uncultured Acetobacteraceae bacterium
GGAAGGGCCGCGGCATCTCCTCCCCCCCTCTTCCCAAAACCCTTAAAACGAATGGGTTCTAAGGGCTGCGCCCTTAGCGGGGTCCAGGGGCAGAGCCCCTGGCCTTCCTTCGCCCTGTCCATGCCGCCACGACGGGGTGCAGGGCGCCGGCAAGGCCGTTATAAGCCCCGCCATGACCGACGCTCCCCCCTCCGAGATGGCGACCGAAATCTCCCGCCGGCGCACCTTCGCCATCATCTCCCACCCCGATGCCGGCAAGACCACGCTGACCGAGCGGCTGTTGCGCCTGGGCGGCGCCATCCAGATGGCCGGCAACGTCCGCGCCAAGCGCGAGCAGCGCAAAACCCGCTCGGACTGGATGAGCATCGAGCGCGAGCGCGGCATCTCGGTGGTGACCTCGGTGATGACCTTCGAGCACGCCGGCTGCGTGTTCAACCTGCTCGACACGCCGGGCCACGAGGATTTCTCCGAGGACACCTACCGCACCCTGACCGCGGTGGATTCCGCGGTGATGGTGATCGACGCCGCCAAGGGCATCGAGGCGCGCACAAAGAAACTGTTCGAAATCTGCCGCATGCGCGACATTCCGATCATTACCTTCGTCAACAAGATGGACCGCGAGAGCCAGGACGTCTTTGCCTTGCTCGACGAGGTTTCTTCCACCCTCGCGCTGGATACGGCGCCGGTCACCTGGCCAGTCGGCCGGGCGGCCGATTTCGTCGGCACGTATGATCTGCGCCAGCGCGAGTACCGGCTCACCCGGGAGTTGGCCCAATCCGACCCCCGCTTCGCCGCCCTCGACGAGGAGATGGAACTGGTCCGCGCGGCGCTGCCGGAATTCGAGGTGGCGCCGTTCATGGAGGGGCACCTGACGCCGGTGTATTTCGGCAGCGCCATGAAGGAGATCGGCGTGGCCGACCTGCTGCAGGGCCTGGCGGAGTACGGTCCCCGCCCGCGCGCGCAGGCCGCCGATACGCGGGTGGTGGAGGCGACCGAAGCCAACCTGACCGCGCTGGTGTTCAAGATCCAGGCGAACATGGACCCCAACCACCGCGACCGCATCGCCTTTGCCCGCGTGTGCTCCGGGCGGCTGGCACGGGGGATGCGGCTGAAGCAGGTCCGCACCGGCAAGCTGATCCCGCTGCACGCGCCGCAATTCTTCTTCGCCCGCGACCGCGCGCTGGCCGAGGAGGCGTTCGCCGGCGACGTGGTGGGCATTCCCAACCACGGCACGCTGCGCATCGGCGACACGCTGAGCGAATCCGAGGATCTGAATTTCGTCGGCGTGCCCTATTTCGCCCCGGAAATCCTGCGCCGGGTGCGGCTGGACGACGCCATGAAGGCGAAAAAACTGCGCCAGGCGCTGCAGGAACTGGCCGAGGAAGGGGTGGTGCAGCTGTTCCGTCCGCAGGACGGCAGCCCGCCGATGGTGGGCGTGGTGGGCACGCTGCAGCTTGACGTGCTGCAGGCGCGGCTGGCGGCCGAGTACGGGGTGAAGATCGGCTTCGAGACGCCGCCCTTCCAACTCGCACGCTGGCTGTCCGGCGAGCGCACATTGGTGGAACGGTTCGCCGCCGACCAGCGCAGCGGCATGGCCGACGATGTGGATGGCGATCCGGTGTTCCTGGCCAGCTCGGCTTTCATGTTGCGGCGCACGGCGGAGCTGAATCCGGGGCTGACGTTCCGGGACATTAAGGACCACCGGGCGGAGAAGACGGCGGCCTGATGCGCCCGGCGGCGAGGGAAGGAAGGCCAGGGCTCTGCCCTGGACCCGCCGTCGCGCGCAGCGCGCCCTCGGCGCGACGGGCAGTGGCCCCTTGGAATCCATTCCGTTTAAGTCTTGAAGTTGCTCTTAACGTAGACGAGGCCGAACATCGACTGGTCGAGCAAGGGAATCGCCTTGGCCACGGTGTTCTCGATCCAGGCATACTGGTTGAGCTGCTGTAGCTTCCCGTCGCGGAAGATGGTGGCGAAGGGCAGGTTGGAGAGGATGCTGTCGGCCAGGAATGTCCCCAGCGCGGTTGTGCCGACGCCGGCCGCACCGCTGCTAAGCCCGTTGCCCACATATTTCGTGTGGTCGTAACTGGTGGCGATGTCAGCGCTGTAGCCGCGGTACTTCGCCGCCGGCGGGTTGGCGATGCCATGCCCCTGCAGCGCCAGTTCCTCCAGCGCCTCGTTGGTCATCAGCGTCTTCTGCACGATCAGGTAGGTGTGCGTGTCCCACGCCACGGTAGCCACGCTGGGGTTGAGCAGGCCGTTCTGCGTTGCCTGCTGGATCGCCCCCGCCATGGCGTCGAACTGGCGCTGCATGTCCTCGCGATAGACCTGCAGCGTCGCCTGGCCGGCGGCATTGGAGTTCAGCGCGTTCAGGCTGGTTGCCTCGATGACCGCCTCGGCATTGGCTTCCAGGCGCTGGATGCCGGTAAGGGCGACGCCAGCCAGCGCCTCCTGGTACAGGGTGGTCCATTCGGCCGCCAGGTTGCTGGTGTGGAACAGCCCGTCGGCCCCGGCGGTCCAGGTGTGGCCGTTGACGATCTGCACGTTGGAGATGAAGCTGCCGTCCAGCGTTACCACCGTGTTCGCGTCGGGCGCGGTATACGAAATGGCGGTGGCGCCGGCGGCCGGCGCACCGGGCACGAGTACGACCGGCCCCGTCGCGGTCGCGCTCTTGCTGAAGTCGGCGGCGACATAGACCCGGCGGAACATCGCTTCGTTCAGCGCCGCGGCTTCATCCGCCACCGTCAGGCTCGGGTTGCCGAGCTGGTCAAACTGTACGAACTGGTCGCTCTGCATCGCGCTGGCGAACGGCAGCTGCGTCATGATCACATCGCCGAGGAAGCTGGACACCGCCAGCTTGCCGCTATCCAGCCCGCCGCCGACATAATACGTCGTAGAATCGAACCAGCCCTGCACGTTGTAGGCATAGCCGCGGTACTGCGGCGCGGTCGGCACCACCTGGCCCTCGCCCTGCAGCGCCAGCTCCTCCAGCGTCTCCGAGGTCAGGCTCGGCCCCTGCAACGTCTGCTGCAGCTGCAGGTAGCTCTGCTGAGTGAAGGTGGCGGTGTCGGAAATGCCGAGCGTCTGCTGGTCGATTTTCATGGCGGCATCGATCGCGTCGAAGGTGCGCTGCAATGTCTCCCGCGCGTATTCCTCCTGGGCCGCCGAGGCATTGAAGATGCCGGTGTTCTCGAACACCGCCTCGGCATTGCCCTCCAGCCGCTGCAGCGGGGTCAGCGTGTCGCCGTTCCCGGCCAGCATGGTCTGGTAGGCGGCGCGCCATTCCATTTCCAGATTGGCGCTGGTGTAGAACTGACCGTTCGCGTCGGCCACCCAGGTATGCGCCGTCACGCCGCTGATGGTGTTGCCGATCACCGTGCCGTCCAGCGTGGTGACGCTGGCGGCACCGGTGGGCGCGGCAGCGGCCGGGCCACGGCCCGGCACCAGGAAATCGGCCGCCGTATAGAGCTGGGTGAACATCGAGGCGTTCAGCGCCGCCACCGCGGCCGACAGCGTGTTCTCGGCCGCGCCGTTCTGGTTGAGCTGCTCGAGTTTGCCGTTTCTCACGATAACCGGGAAGGGAAGGTGCGACAGCACGCTGTCGTCAAGGAAGTCGGCAATGGCCCGCTCGCCGGTGTTCACCCCGCCGCCGACATACAGCGTGTGGGAGTCCACGTTGTTTTGCATGTCGTTGGTGTAGCCGTTGTAACGGGCGGAGGGCGGGTGGTTCAGCCCGTGGCCCTGCAGGGCCAGTTCTTCCAGCGTCGCGTCGCTCTGCAGGACATGGCCGAGCGTGAGGTAGTCCTGTGTCGTCAGTGACGTGATGCCGCTGAGCCGGGCGTCATTCATGGCGCCGGCAATGGCGTCGATCTCGCGCTGGATGTCTTCGCGGTCGATCTCCTGCTGTTTCTCGCTGAGGGCGGACAGGCCGGTATTCTCGAACACCGCCTCGGCGTTCGCCTCCAGCCGCTGCACGTAGGTCAGCGACGCGCCGGCCAGCGCCTGGTGATAGAGGGTGTACCACTCCAATGTCAGATCGGTCGTGGTGTGGAACAGGCCATCGGCGCCGGCGGTCCAGACATGCGGCAGGTCGGTGATGGTGTTGGAAATCACGTTGCCGGTCAGTGTGGTGATCTGCCCCTCACCGGCCACCGGCGCTGGCGGCGCGATGGTCGGCACGGTCACCACCGCCGTGGAGGTAGTACTGAAGTCGCCGGCCACGTAGACGCTGGTGAACAGCGTATTGTTCAGCGCCTGCACGGCCGCGACCAGCGTATCCTCCGCGTTGCCGTTCTGGTTCAGCACCTCCTCGGTGCCATTTTCCTCCACGGTCGGGAACGGCAGGTGCGTCAGGATACTGTCGTCGAAGAAGCTGGCGACCGCTTTCTGGCCCTGGTTCAGCCCACCGCCGACATAGTACGTCACCGTGTCGGAGTTGTTCTGGAAATTCTGTGTATAGCCGTTGTATTTTGCCAGCGGCGGGTCGTTCAGCCCGTGCCCTTCGATGGCCAGTTCTTCCAGTGACGCATCCGCCTGCAGCGCGTTGCCGATGGCCAGGTAGTTCTGCGTGGTCAGCAGCGTGCTGCCGAGCCCGAGCCGCGCCATGATGGTGGCCACCGCGTCGAACTCGCGCTGCGCGTCCTCGCGCCACGCCTGTGCCTTCGCGCCGGAGGCGTCGCTGCCCAGCTTGGTGAACTCGAACACCGCCTCGGCATTGCCTTCCCAGCGCTCCTCCGCGGTCAGGGTGTTGCCCTGGCCCGCCTGCATGATGGCGAAGTATTTCTCCCACTCGGCGGCCAGGTTGGTGGTGGTGTGGAACACGCCATCCGCGCCGACCGTCCAGACATGGCCGTTCAATGTGATTGTGATCGACGTCGCGATCGAAGCGCCGAACAAGGTGGTGGCGGTGCCGGCCGGTGTGGTGCCGCCCGGCGGTGTGCTGCCCGGGATGTTGAAGTCGCTGGCGTTAAGAACGAGCTGGAACATCATCTGGTTCAGCCCGTCTACCGCCGCCTGCACGGTGTTCTCGGCGGCACCGTTCTGGTTGAGCTGCTCGATCTCGCCGCTCCTGGCGATCGTGGGGAAGCACAGGTGCGACAACAGGTCATCGTCGAAGAAATTGGCGATTGCCCGCTCGCCGGTGTTCAGCCCGGGGCCGACATACAGCGTGTGGTTGTCGGTATTGTTCTGGAAGTCGGTGGTGTAGCCGTTGTAGCGGGTCAGGGACTGGTTGTTGAGCCCGTGCCCCTGGATGGCGAGTTCCAGCAGCGCCGGGGCGTCCTGCAACGCATGTTCCAGCTGCACATAGGTCTGCACCGTCAGCGCGGTCTGGCCATTCATGCCGAGCGCCGTCATGGCGGCCGAGATGGCGTCGAACTCACGCTGCACATCCGCGCGGTCGCGCGCCTGGAGGGCGGCGCTCAGTTTTGCCAGGCCGGTGTTCTCGAACACCGCCTCGGCATTGCCTTCCAGCCGCTGCACCGCGGTCAGCCCGCCGCCCTGGCCGGCCAGCATGAGCCCGTAATAGCCCTGCCATTCGGTGGCGAGGTTGGTCGTGGTCTGGTACTCGCCGTTGGCATCGGCGGTCCAGACATGCGTGACGCCGTTCCCGAGCACGGCGTTGGAAATAGTCAGCGTGGTGGCGACGGCATCGCCGAACAGCCCCGTCATGGTGCCCGCGGCGGGGGCGGGCGAGGCCGGCGGTGCCGTTGGGGTGGAACTGGCGGTGCCCGCGGTGGTGGAGAAGTCGGCGGCGGTGTAGACCCGCGTGAACATGGCCGCGTCCAGCGCGCCGGTGGCGTCGCTGAGCGTGTTCTCGGCGTCGCCGTTCTGGTTGAGCTGCTCGATCTGGCCGTTCTGCGCGATCACCGGGAAGGGCAGGTGGGTCAGCACCACATCGTCGAAGAACGTGGCCAGTGCGTTCTGGTTGTTGTCCAGCCCGCCGCCGATATACAGCGTGGCGCCATCGACGTTGTTCTGGAAATCGATGGTGTAACCATTGTATTTGGGCACCGAGGGGCCGTTCAGCCCGTGCCCCTGCATGGCCAGTTCCTCGAGCGCCGGGTCGGACTGCATCGCCCGGCCGATGGCCAGGTAGTTCTGCGTGGTCAGCGGGGCGCTGCCGGAAATGCCCGCCTCGGTCATGGCGCCGGCGATGGCGTCGATCTCGCGCTGCACGTCCTCGCGGTCGCGTTCCTGGACGGTGGCACTCAGTTTCGACAGGCCGGTATTCAGGAACACCGCTTCGGCGTTGCCTTCCAGCCGCTGGATCGGCGAGAGCGTGTTGGCGAGGCCATCGACCATTTTAGTGTACAGGCCCTGCCATTCGGTGGCGAGGTCGGTAGCGGTGTGGAACAATCCATTGGCGTCGGCGGTCCACACATGGGGCAGGATGCCGCCGCCGGCCGTGGTGCCTGAGAGCGTACCTGGAATGGTATCGCCAAAGAACGTCATGACCTTGACGGCGCCGCTGTCGCTCATGTCGTTTCTCGCTCACTCGCTCGGTTGGTTTGGATGCTCTCCGCCCCTGCAAGCCTCGGATGCTTCAATGGCCGGGACGATTTCGTAAGGAATAGATAATTAGTTAACAAAATACAAACGGAATCACACATTCGACGTGTCATCAGAACGTCGTCAACACTAGGTCAGCAGGGCGCGGGCAAACCGGAGTGTTGCATTGTTCAGAATTAGCACAGAAAAGATTGTAAGCATCCGACGCCGACCAGCATGCAGCGTGACCGAGGCTGGCCGGATGAGACATGTCACCTGAGCGCGAAACATTTTTGATACAGCGGATCAAAACGTTCCGCGATCTTCCAAGAGTATCGTGACGATCTTGTTGCAGGACGACGGCACCATCCGATCCGCGCATCGGCCGGGCAGGGCGCAACGCGCGCTCCAGGTGAGATCAAACGACCCTTGACGCATGCAACGAACGCCCGCTCTACTCGCGCCGGCGGAGTGGCATCGGGCTGGCTCGGCTGGAGCGCCCTGTTGGCATGCTGTCGAGACCCGCCGTGGTACCCACAACGAACACCGTCCTGGCGATTGTCTATTTCTTCCTCGGACTGATCGTGGTCGCCAATCTGGCGGTCGAGGTGCCGCCGTTCCAGAATCCGGACGAGCCGACGCATTTCCTGCGGGCTGAGCAACTCAGCCGGTTTGTGCCCATCGGCCAGCGGATCGGACCGCGTGCCGCCGGCGGCGAGGCCGATCCTGGCATTTTGCGGGTGTTTCTTTCCTTCGGCTCCATCCCCTTCAAAGGCGATCATAAAGTCACGCGCGCCATGTATGCGGATGCCGCCAGGGTGGGCTGGGGCGGCGGCACCATGCTGGCGGAATTCTCCAATACGGCGGTCTATCCGCCATTCCTGTATGCGCCGTCGGTGTTCGCCATCTGGACCGGCAAGCTCTTCCATATCCCGGTCGTCCAGACGCTTTACCTCGCGCGGGCGGCCACCGGTGTGGCGGGCGTGGCAATCGGGGCGGCCGCAATCGCTTTGGCGGGAATGGCGGCGCCCTGGCTGTTTGTGCTGCTATCGCTGCCGATGTCGCTGGCGCAGATGGCCTCGCCCTCCCAGGACGGGCTCATGATTCCGCTCGCCGCCCTGGCGGCGGCGCTGCTGTTCAGCGGACTCCGCCGCGCCGGACCGGTCTCGTTGCCGCGCTTTCTTACCGCATGTGTGTGCCTGGCCTTGATCAGCACGGCGCGCCCGCCGAATGCCGCGCTCGCGCTTCTGCTGTTATTGCCGTGGGGTCCGCCGTTGCGGCTGCGTCTGGCCGGTGCCGCCGCGGTCGTGGCGGCGACACTTGCCTGGGCCGGCCTGGCGGCCATGACCGCGGCCGTGGCGTTCCGCGCCGACGTGACGCCCGAGCATTTTCCCGATCCCGCCGCGCAGCTTGCCGGCGTGCTGGCCGATCCGGCCGCCTTTGTCGCGGCACTCGGCGAAACGCTGCGGCTGTGGTCCATGACGTTGATCCGTCAGGTCGTGGGCAGTCTCGGCTGGCTGGATACGCCGTTGCCGGACTGGTTGCACAGCCTCGCCTGGGTGGCGCTGGCGGTGGGCGCGCTGCTATCCGCCCGCTCCGGCACGAAGCTGCCGCGGCGGTTGCTTGTCACGGCGGCCAGCGGCACCGCGATCCTCGCAGCCGTTTTCGGCATGTTCCTGATCCAGTACCTGATGTGGACCCCGGTTGGAGCGCCGTCGATCGAGGGTGTGCAGGGCCGGTATTTTTTGCCGCCGTTGATGTTTGCCGCCGGACTGCTGGTGATCGAACTGCCGTTGGCAGGAAGCTATGGCCGCCTGATCCGCATCGGCCTCTCGGTCGCGCTCGTCATGTTTCCCGTTGTCGCCTTCACCGCGACCCTGCGGGCGATCGTGGGGCGGTACTATTTCTAGGGCATGGTGATGACCGATGGTCCGCTCCCGGCCATGACCGCGTTCAGCCCGAATCGGCCGTACCTTCCGGCGGTGGACCACATCCGCGTCTTCGCGGCATTGCTCGTGGTCGTCTATCACAGCCTGCTGTCCTTCGGCTTGCGCCAGGGCGGCGGGACCGGCGATCTGTTCTCGAACTGGCCGCACACCGACAATCCCCTCCTCGCCATGCTTGTTGAGGGCCACACCGGCGTGGGCGGCTTCATGGTGCTCAGCGGCTTCATCTTCATGCAGGGCACGGTCGGCCGCGACGTCAATGCCGGCGCCTTCCTGCGCAACCGTGTGCTCCGCATCTATCCGCTCTACCTGACGCTGCTGGTGTTCGGCGCCTGCGTGCACCGCGCCGATTTCGCCCTGCTGCCATTTCTGCAGAGCGTCGTGCCGCTCGCGAACTTCAACGGTGCGGCCGATTACGGGGCGTTCACGCCGCTGTCCTGGGCGGTCGCTGTCGAGTTCCAGTTCTATCTGTTGTTTCCGTTGCTGCTGCGCCTGCTGCAGACGCACGGTGCCGGCCTGTTCCTGCGCCTCATCCTGTTCCTGATCCTGTTGCGTGCCGCCGCTGTCCTTCCCGGCAGCAACGTGGTCGATCTGACCTACGCGACCATCGCCGGCCGGTTGGACGAGTTCCTCATCGGCATGCTCGCCGGCGCCTGGTTGGCCCGTCGCGCCGACGGCGGAGCCGCCGCCGGCCCCTGGCTCATCGCGGCGCTGCCGCTGCTCATTGGCGTGATCTTCCTGTTCCATCGCGCCGGCGGCTGGCCGGCGCACGGCCTGTGGAAGATCGTCTGGCCCGACATCGAAGGGCTGGCCTGGGCCGGTTTCATTCTGACCTGGCTGGGCGCGGCGCGATGGCTGCCCGGCCTGCTTTCGCGCGCGCTGGCGGCGGTGGGACGCACCAGCTACTCGATCTACCTTCTGCACATCATGGTGGTCGGGATGTTGCGCAACTACCTGCCGCAACTTGCCAGCAGCAGCACCCGCACGACGTTGCTCGTCATCGGCCTGGTGGTGATCCCGCTCGTGCTGGCGGTCGCGGCCTTTGTCTACGTGACCATTGAGAAGCCGTTCATGGCGCTGCGCAAGCGCTACACCGGCGCGCCGATCCCGACCTGACTGCCCGCCGGGCCAACGGTTTGCATCCATGGCCGGGTTCCCCCATGCTTAGGGGCCCCTGTTTACTGATCAGAACCGCGCGAGGTCCGCTGCCGATGTCACCTCTCAGCCTGCTGCTCAACGTGCTCTGGATCCTCACCGGCGGCTTGTGGATGGCGCTGGCATGGGGCATCGCCGGTATCATCCTGGCCATCACCATCATCGGCCTGCCCTGGGCCCGCGCTGCTTTCTCCATCGCCGTCTATACCCTGCTGCCGTTCGGCTTCCGCGTGGTCCCGCGCGAGACGCTGACCGGCCGCGAGGATATCGGCACCGGCCCGCTGGGCCTGCTGGGCAACCTGCTCTGGCTGGTGCTCGCCGGCTGGTGGCTGGCGCTCGGCCATTTGTTCGAGGCTGTTCTGCTGGCGATCACGATCATTGGCATTCCGTTCGCCTGGGCGCATCTGAAGCTGGCGGCCCTGGCGCTGTGGCCGATCGGCAAGGCGATCGTGCCGGCCGAGGATCTGCAACGGCTGCCACTCTATCGCTGAGATCCCTTAACTGAGTGGGTTCCAAGGGCCTCGCGGCCCTTGGCGGGTCCAGGGCAGAGCCCTGGCCTTCCTTTTCGGGAGGCACCCATGCGCAGCAAATTGCGGCGTCTCTGGCGACGCCCCCCACGTCGCAAGGCCGGCCCCATGCATCCGGGCATCGGCATGGGCCCCGGGGTCAAACGCTACGATTGGGGCGATCCCTACCACGTCGCCCTGGCGCTGCCCTGGCGCAGCTTCCTGCTGCTGACCATGGGCTACTACCTGCTGGTCAATCTGTTCTTCGCCGGGCTCTACATGCTGCAGCCCGGCAGCGTCTCCAACGTCCGCCCGGGCTATGTGAGCGACGCCTTCTTCTTCAGCGTGCAGACTTTCGCCACCGTCGGCTACGGCACCATGTCGCCGCAGACCATCTACGGCCATGTGATTTCGGCGATCGAAATATTCGCCGGCCTGATGTCGATAGCGGTGATCGCCGGCGTGGTGTTCGTGCGCTTCTCGCGTCCGCGCTCCCGCCTGGCCTTCGCCCGCAACCTGGTGATCGGCCCGGCCGATGGCGGCACGGCGCTCAGCGCCCGCATCGTCAACCGCCGCCTCAATCCGCTGTTTAACGTCGAAGCGCGCATGGTGCTGATCACCCGCCACCGCGCCGAGCGGGCGCCGACCGTGTGGCGTATCCGCGACCTGACGCTGCTGCGCGAGCGTTCGCTGGTGGAAATGATGAGCTGGACCCTGGTGCACATGATCGACCCGTCGAGCCCGCTCAGCGGTCTCGATGTTGCCGACCTCGCCCAGGCGCAGGCGCAGGTGATGGTCAGCGTCACCGCGACCGAGGGCACCACCCTCGCGCCGCTGCATGCCATCCATTTGTTCCACGTCGCCGACATCCTGTTCGACCACGCCTTCGTCGAACTGATTTCCGAGGATTCCGCCGGCCATCCGCGCTTCGATCTGGAGCGCGCCGATCAGGTGGTGCGGCTGGAGCCTACAGCAGCACCAGATCGTCCCGATGAATAAGCTCGTCCCGCCCGCGCCAGCCCAGGATCGCCTCGATCTCGGCGCTGCGGTGGCCGATGATGCGGGCCGCGTCGGCGCTGGCATAGGCCGACAGGCCACGCGCCAGTGCCCGCCCGTCCGAGCCGCGCACCTCCACCGCATCGCCGCGGTCGAAATGGCCCGAGAGCGTCCGCACCCCGGCCGGCAGCAGCGAGCGTCCCTCGGCCAGCGCGTGCGCCGCGCCATCATCCACCGTGTAACTGCCCTGCGGTTGCAGCGTGCCGAGAATCCAGCGCTTGCGGGCTGACCGCCCTTCCGGCGCGGGCAGGAACCAGGTGCAGCGTGCGCCCGCCTCCAGGGCTGCCAGCGGGCGCTCGACATGCCCCACCGCGATCGCCATGGCGCAGCCGGCCCCGGTGGCGATGCGCGCCGCCGCCAACTTGGTGCGCATGCCGCCGCTGGAATAGCCGGGTGGCGGCTCGCCGCCCATCGACTCGATCTCGTCCGTGATGGAAGCGACCACGGGAATGTGGCGGGCGTCCGGATGGCGGCGCGGATCGGCGGTGTACAGCCCGTCGATGTCGGACAGCAGCAGCAGTTGGTCGGCTTCCACCATCTCGGCCACCCTTGCGGCCAGCCGGTCATTGTCGCCGAAGCGAATTTCCGCCGTCGCTACGCTGTCATTCTCGTTGATCACCGGGACGCAGCCCAGGCCCAGCAGGGTGGTCAGGGTGGCGCGGGCGTTCAGGTAGCGCCTTCGGTCTTCGGTGTCGTCCAGGGTCAGCAGCAACTGCGCCGCGGTCAGCCCGTGCGCCGACAGCGCCTCGGTCCAGGCCTGCGCCAGCCGGATCTGCCCCACCGCCGCCGCCGCCTGTTTCTCCTCCAGCCGCAGCCGCTTCTGGGTCAGGTTCAGGGTCCGGCGTGCCAGCGCGATGGCCCCCGAGGACACCACGATCACGTCCACGCCGCGCGCCCGCAGCGCGGCGATGTCGGTGGCCACGCCATCCAGCCACGCACTGCGCGGCGCGGCGCGGACGGAATCCACCACCAGCGCGCTGCCGATCTTCACCACCAGCCGCCGCGCCTGGGCGAGCGACAGGCTCATGCCGCGGTTCCGGCGCGCCGTGCCCGTGCCGCCGCCACCTCACGCCACAGCGCCTGCAGCACTTCCGGCACGCCCTGGCCGGACACGCCGGACAGCAGCAGCACCGGTTGGCCGGACGCCCGCGCCAGCGCCGAGCGCCGTGCCGACGCCTCGCGCGGCGTCATGGCGTCGGATTTGTTCAGCGCGATGATTTCCGGCTTGTCGGTCAGCCCGCCGCCATAGGAGGTCAGCTCCTCGCGGATCGTGCGCCAGGCCTGCACCACGTCGCCGGCCGCCCCGTCCACCAGGTGCAGCAGCACCGCACAGCGCTCCACATGGCCGAGGAACCGGTCGCCCAGCCCGGCGCCTTCGTGCGCCCCCTCGATCAGCCCGGGAATATCCGCAAGAACAAATTCCTGCGTGTCGGACAGCCGCACCACGCCCAACTGCGGATGCAGCGTGGTGAAGGGATAGTCGGCCACCTTCGGCCGCGCCGCCGAGACAACCGACAGGAAGGTGGATTTCCCCGCATTCGGCAGCCCGACCAGACCGGCATCGGCGATCAGTTTCAGCCGCAGCCAGACCCAGCGTTCCTCGCCCGGCCAGCCCTTGTCGGCCCGCCGCGGCGCGCGGTTGGTGGAGCTTTTGAAATGGGTGTTGCCGTGGCCGCCATCGCCGCCGCTCAGCAGCACCACCCGCTTGCCCGGCACATCGAGGTCGGCCAGCAACGTCTCGCGGTCGTCGTCGAAAATCTGCGTGCCCACCGGCACCTTGATGACCACGTCGCGCGCACCGGCGCCGGTCTTGTTGGCGCCGGCCCCGTTGCCGCCCTTGGCGGCGCGGAAATGCTGCGTGTAGCGGAAATCGATCAGCGTGTTGAGGTTTTGCACCGCCTCGAACTCGATGTTGCCGCCGCGCCCGCCATCGCCGCCATCGGGGCCGCCGAACTCGATGAAGCGCTCGCGCCGGAACGCGACCACGCCGTTGCCGCCGTCGCCGGAGCGGCAATAGATTTTGGCCTGATCGAGGAATTTCATGGCGATTTCAGACGAAAAAGGGGGCCGGCTTGCGCCGGCCCCCGGATGAAACAGGCTGCCGGGGCGGCGCGCCTATTCGGCGGCGACCGGAAGCGGGGTGACCGAGACGTGCACGCGATCATTGGCCTTGCGCTCGAACAGCACATGGCCCTGCACGAGGGCGAAAATGGTATGGTCGCGGCCCAGCCCGACATTGCGGCCCGGCTTCCAGCGCGTGCCACGCTGGCGGACGATGATGTTGCCGGCCAGCACGATTTCGCCGCCGTACTTCTTGATGCCGAGGCGGCGGCCTTCCGTATCGCGCCCGTTGCGCGATGAGCCGCCGGCCTTCTTGTGTGCCATGGGGGGGTGTCTCCTTCAGGCCGCGATGATTTCGGCGACTCGCAGCACGGTGACGTGCTGGCGATGGCCGTTCTTGCGGCGGCTGTTCTGCCGGCGGCGCTTCTTGAAGATGATCACCGTATCCAGCCGGTCCTGGGCGATGACGGTGGCGGTCACGGAGGCGCCGGCGACCAAAGGCGCACCGATCGTCACGTTGCCTTCCGAGCCCACCGCCAGCACATCGGTGAAGGTGATTGTGGCGCCGGCTTCGGCCTCCAGCTTCTCCACCTTCAGCACGTCGTTGGGCGTCACGCGGTATTGCTTTCCGCCGGTGCGGATGACTGCGAACATCGATCTGGCATCCTGTCGTCGGGGTTGCCCCGGCGGTTTCGCCGTGGCCTGCCCGACCCATGAGCATTCTTGACACAAATTGCGGCAGCCGGGAGCGACCGGCCTGCCGGGGAGGCGCGGGTTATAGCGCGGGCGCGCCGGCTGTCAACGATCCCCTGGGCGGCCAGCGCCCGGTGCCCGCGCGCCGCGCAGCAGCCCCTCGGTGCTGAGGTCCTCGTCGATCTCCGGCCAATGGATGCCCCAACCGCCACCGGCGATCTCCCACCGGTCAAGCTGCGCCTGGGTGGCGTTTGCCAGCCGTGGATACCAGGCCAGCGGCACGGTGATCGTCCGCCCGTCCATCAGCGCTACCGACAATTCGTCGGCATCGACCTTCACGCCGCGTACCCGGGCGTCAGCCATCAACGCCTGACCCGAAGAAGCCATTCCACGCCTCCAGGAACTCATGCCGCCGATCCAGGACCAGACGCCGCATCGCGCCAAGGTCCCGGGCCGCGAAACCGACATTACCGGCGACCGAGCCGTCATGCAGCCAGAACTTCGCCGATGCTCCGCCACGATCGACGTGCACGTGCGGCGGCTCGTTCGGCTCGTGGCTGTAGAAGTAGAAACGCAGCCCATCCACGCGCAGGATCGTCGGCATCCGCACCCTCCGGTGCACGGCAGCATGCGCCCGGATACCTTGCGGGTCACGCCCGCCGCGGTCATCCCGCCCCTTGTGCCGCGCCCGCCGCCCCATATAACCCGGGCATGGAAGCGCCCTTCCTCAAGATGCATGGCTGCGGTAACGATTTTGTCCTGCTCGATGCCCGCGCCCGGGCGCTCGGCATTACCCCGGCGCGCGCCGCCGCCATCGCCCACCGGCGCACCGGCATCGGCTGCGACCAGGTCATCATCCTCGAATCCGCCCCCGCGACCGCCGACGTGTTCATGCGCATCCGCAACCCCGACGGCAGCGAGGCCGGCGCCTGCGGCAACGCCACCCGCTGCGTCGCCGCCCTGCTCGCCGCCGAATCCGGGCGCGGCACGCTGATTATCCGCACCATCAGCGGCGACCTGCCGGCCGCAACCCACCCGGACGGCAGCGTCACCGTCGATATGGGACCACCCCGCCTCGGCTGGCAGGACATCCCGCTCGCGGCGGAAACCGACACGCTGCGCCTCGACCTCGCCGCAGGACCGGTTGCCGGTCCGGCCGCCTGCTCCATGGGCAACCCGCACGCGACCTTCTTCGTGCCGGACCTTGCGGTCCTGAAGGTGGAAGAGATCGGCCCGCGCCTGGAACACGCCGCGATTTTCCCCGACCGCGCCAATATCGGCTTCGTCCAGGTGCTTGCCCCCGACCGCATCCGCCTGCGCGTGTGGGAACGCGGCGCCGGCCTCACGCTCGCCTGCGGCTCCGGCGCCTGCGCCGCCCTGGTCAACGCCGCCCGCCGCGGCCTGACCGGGCGCCGCGCCGCCGTGCATGTCGATGGCGGCGAACTGGTCATCGAATGGCGCGCGGACGACCATGTGTTCATGACCGGTCCGGCCGTCACTGCCTTCCACGGCCGCATCGACCTGGAGGCGCTGCCCGCATGAACGTACGCGTGCTCACCTTCGGTTGCCGCCTCAACACCTTCGAAAGCGAGGTCATCCGCGGCCACGCCGAGTGCGCCGCCGGCCCCGACACCATCGTGGTCAACACCTGCGCCGTCACCGCCGAAGCCGAGCGCCAGGCCCGCCAGGCCATCCGCCGCGCCCACCGCGAGAACCCCGGCGCACAGATTGTCGTCACCGGCTGCGCCGCCCAGATCGCCCCCGAGTCCTGGGCGGCGCTGCCGGGCGTCGCGCGCGTGCTCGGCAACCGGGAAAAACTGCGCGCCGAGTCCTGGGCGCCCGACGCCGCCTCTGCCGTCGCCGACATCATGACCCCGCACGAAACCGCCCCCCAACTGGTGACGGAATTCGGCGGCCGTGCCCGCGCCTTCGTGCAGGTGCAGCAGGGCTGCGACCACCGCTGCACCTTCTGCGTCATCCCCTTCGGCCGCGGCCCCAACCGCTCCGTGCCGCTCGGCGCCGTCACCGATCAGGTCCGCACCCTGGTGTCCGGCGGCTGGCGCGAGGTGGTGCTCACCGGCGTGGACATTACCAGCTACGGCGCCGACCTGCCCGGCCGCCCCACTCTCGGCCAGGCCGTCCGCCGCCTGCTCGCGTTGGTGCCCGACCTGCCGCGCCTGCGCCTGTCCTCGCTCGACCCCGCCGCCATCGACGACGACCTGTGGCGCCTGCTCGCCGAGGAACCGCGCCTGATGCCGCATCTGCATTTGTCCGTGCAGGCCGGCGCCGACCTCATCCTCAAGCGCATGAAGCGCCGTCACCTGCGCGCCGATATTTTTGCCACCATCGCCCGCGCCCGCGCCCTACGCCCGGGCATCGCCATCGGCGCCGACCTGATCGCCGGCTTCCCCACCGAAACCGACGACATGTTCGCTGACACGCTCGCCTTGGTGAACGACGCCGACATCCCCTTCCTGCACGTGTTCCCCTACAGCGAGCGCCCCGGCACGCCCGCCGCCCGCATGCCCCCCGTGCCGCTGGCGCAGCGCCGTGAACGTGCCGCCCGGCTGCGCGCCGCCGGCCGCGCCAACGCCGCCCGCTTCTTTGCCGGCCAGGTCGGCCGCGTCGCCGCCGTGCTGGCGGAGACCGCGGAAGGCGGCCACACCGAACATTTCGCACCCATCCGGGTACCCGCCACCCCCGGCGCATTGCTGCGCGCCCGCGTCACGGCGGCCAACGACGACGGATTGCTCGCGGAGCCCGCCTGATGGCACTCGGATTCTTCTCGCGGCTGAAAGACGGCCTTTCCCGCAGTACCCAAAAACTCACCGAGGGCATCAGCGCGGCGCTCACCAAGCGCACGCTGGACGAGGCGGCGCTGGCCGACCTGGAAGACGCCCTGGTCGCCGCCGACCTCGGCACCGATGTCGCCACCCGCATCATCGAATCGTTCCGCAGCACCCGCTTCGGCACCGAGGTGACCGATGCGGAAATCCGCACCGCCCTGGCCGAGGAAATCGCCGCCATCCTGGCCCCGGTCGCGGTGCCGCTGGAAATCGACCGCCGCCTCAAGCCGCACGTCGTGCTGATGGTGGGCGTCAACGGCACCGGCAAAACCACCACCATCGGCAAGCTCGCCCAATCCTACGCCGAGCAGGGCCTGCGCGCCGTGCTGGTGGCCGGCGACACCTTCCGCGCCGCCGCCGTCGAGCAATTGCAGGTCTGGGGCCAGCGCACCGGCGCCCCCGTGGTCTCCGGCGCCCCCGGCGCCGACGCCGCCGGCCTCGCCTTCGACGCCCTCACCCGCGCCCGCGCCGAACAGGCCGACGTGCTGCTGGTGGACACCGCGGGCCGCCTGCACAACAAATCCGTGCTGATGGAAGAGTTGCGCAAAATCATCCGCGTCATGCGCAAGCAGGACCCCACGGTGCCGCATTCGGTGCTGCTGGTGCTGGACGCCACCACCGGCCAGAACGCCCTGCAGCAGGTGAACGTGTTCAAGGAGATGGTGGATGTCACCGGCCTGGTGGTGACCAAGCTGGACGGCAGCGCCCGAGGGGGGATTGTGGTGGCGCTGGCGCAGGAGTTCGGGCTGCCGGTGCATGCGGTGGGGGTGGGCGAGAAGGCGTCCGATCTGCGGGCGTTTGATCCGATGGATTATGCGCGGGGGCTGGTGGGGGCGGGGTAGTTTCAGCCCCTGGCGGATGACCGGTTTCGATTCATTCCAGACCTCTGGCCGGCTCGGCGGCCTTTAGATGCACTGCCCATTTGCCCGGCACCAGCCTGGCGTGCCAAACTACTGATTACGAATAAATACGCAGTCGGCTTAACTCTTTGAACTTATCGCGCTATTTTTGGTGCGAAATGGCACCGTAGTGCGGCTGTAGTGTTCCGCTCCAACACCGAACTCGCGTTCTGCCGGCATGTAGCAACTGCGAACCAGGGCCGCCACCGTTCAGAAGTTGGTAGCCATCTGGCCGCGCAAAGTGGATGGACGCGTGGAAACTCATTGCCGCAGCGAGATTTTTGTTGACATCGTATGCGCTTGCATCAAGGGAATACGCGCTTTCATGGCGATTCCCGCATAATGAACGATAATCGGATCAAGAACCTCATTGAAATATGAGGTTTCCTCTCGATCCAAGTATGGAATACAATTCCATACCAAAGGGAGCCATTCGACTTTATTGAGAACGCTTTCTTCAGGGGCGTTATCGTCTAGATTCCCCGTCAGCTCCAAACGAAAGCCCAACAGGTCCATAATGGCAGCATTTTCCCACCAAAAATGGTTTGTATATTTTGTCATGCTCCAAACGTCCTGCAAAAATTGACGCGACCACTGAGAATTTCTTAATAACATTACGCCTGTATTAGGGCGTTCAAGCAATAAAAATACCCCATGTCTGGCATATTGCCTTTTGACGGCGTGATTTACTAAATATAAATCTTTGCCATCCTTTATAAAATCTGCAATATTAAGATCTGCGCTCACAAAACAAGCGTCAGCATCCACCCAAAGCACGAAATCAGCGTCGGTTTTAGAAAATTGATCGAGAATAAGTTGAATTTTGGCCCATGCTGGAGGGCGATCCATTGGGGGAATAGGAAAAATCTCATAATCTAGATTGTTGGCCGCCGCATAAATGCGAATAGATCTTGCGGCCATATCTCCTACGCAGGCGTAATTCTCGTCGTAGGCAGTTATCACCTTTAGTCTCATGGCTTGACCATTTCCCTTCACAACCGAGGTTGGGGAGCGAAGTATTGCCTAAACTCATTAACGGAGACTAAACGGTGCTTCGCCAAATAATGCCGAATGATGGGCGTCGGAAGTGTATGTGCGCTCCCCGTAAACTCCGGCGTTCGGATGTTGTCGCTTGTCGACATCAGGTTGTCGTTGCGATAACGAGTTTTTGGGCGGCGCCACCGATTATCGCAAGGGTGCCTGCGGCAACCGCAGGTGACCCGAACGCAACAGCCGCTCCCCATCCGGAGCAGCCATCGAACAGCGCGGAAAAGCAAACAAGGCCAGGGCTCCGTCCTGGACCCGGCCCGTTGCGCGGAGCGCGCCTTCGGCGCATCGCACGGAGCGCGCCTTCGGCCCGTTGCGCGGAGCGCGCCTTCGGCGCGTCGGCCGGCAGGTCCTTGGAACCCATCCCCTCAATCCACCTGCAGCAACTGCGCCTTCAAATACGCACTCTCCGGCAACTGCGGATGCACCGGATGATCCGGCCCCGCCCCCGTCGTCGCCAGAATGCGCCCGCCACGCCGCGCCCGGTGCAACGCCTCCGCAATCACCCCGGCAAACGCCTCCAGCGGCGCGTGGTGGCTGCATGAGGCCACGAACAGGAACCCGCCCGGCGCCACCAGCGGCGCTGCCAGCCGCGCCATGCGGCCATAGGCGCGCAAGCCCGCCGCCTGGTCCTTCTTTGACTTCGCGAACGCCGGCGGGTCGCACACCACAATGTCGAACCGCTCGCCCGCCTGCGCCGCCTCGGTCATCACGTCAAACGCGTCACCCCGCCGCACCCCGACCCGCCCGGCAAACCCGTTCTCCGCCGCCGCCGCCAGCGCCCGCTCAAGCGCCGGCGCACTGGAGTCCACCAGCGTGACCTCGGCCGCCCCGGCCGCGGCGCAGCGCAGCCCGAACGCGCCGACATGGCAGAACACATCCAGCACCCGCGCCCCCGCCGCCAGCCCCGCCACCAGGTCCCGATTGCGCCGCTGGTCGAAAAACCACCCCGTCTTCTGCCCCGACAGCGGATCGACCCCGAACCGCACCCCGCCTTCCTCCACCACCGCGGTCGCGTCGCTCCCGTGCAGCAGCGCCACGTCGGAGGGCAAACCCTCATGCGCCCGCACCGGCGAGTCGTTGCGCGCCACCACCGCGCGCAGCGACAGCTCGGCCAGCAGGGCGGCGACAATCTCGGGCGTCATCCGGTCGGCCCAGGCGGAATTGGCCTGCAGCACCGCCACCTCGCCATAGCGGTCCACCACCAGCCCCGGCAGCCCGTCTGCCTCGGCGTGCACCAGGCGGTGGAACGGTCCGTCGGTGATGCGTGCCCGCAGTGCCACCGCCGCGGCAATCCGCCGCCGCACCCAGGCCGCGTCAATCACCGCCGCCGGATCGCGATCCAGCAGCCGCGCCCCGATCAGGCTGTGCGGATTGAACGCGAAGGTGCCGAACCGCCACCCGTCATCCCCCTCCACCCGCACCGGCCCGCCCGCCGGCATCTGCCGGAACTCGGGCGGCATGCAGATTTCGTTGGAATAGGCCCAGGGGTGGCCGGATTTCAGCCGCCGCTCCTGGCCAGGGTTGAGGCGGATCAACGGATGCTCGGTCATGCGCGACCCCGTATCACCCCGGGGCCGCCGGCGACACTCCCCCGCCCAGCCTCAAGCCTCAGCGCACATACACGCGCACCTCGCGCGCCGGCGTGCCGGGGTCGCTGCGCATGCTCAGCCGAAGCTGCTTCGGCGGCACGCCGGCGGTCGCCAGCGCATCGGCCACGGCGCGCGCATCATCGGCGCCACGGCGGACGAATGCGTCCTGCTCCGCCTGGGACGCGCCGGTCGGCAGCGGCGTGACCACATCGAACACGGCCGAGGGCTTGCGGGCGAGCGCTTCCTCGGCTGCCTGGGTCAGCACCGGGGTGTAATCCGCGTCCGGCTGGTCGAATCGGATGGTCACCAGCGGCAGCGCCGGCAGATTGGCCGCGGCGATGTCCTCCTGACTCGGCACCTCCGGTCGGCCGCCGAACCAGCGGGAAACCGTGCGCTGGTCCACCAGCGTGCAGCCGGCCAGAACCAGCACCGAAACCAGCAGCCAAAAGGCGGGCGGGAACATGCGCATGCCCCGCAGGCTTGCAGGAAGTGCCGCCGCGGGCAAGATGCTCCCGCATCGTTGCCAGGAGCCTGCCATGGGCGCGCAGCCGACCAACCAGCGGATCGACATCGTCCGGTTGTGGGACACCCTGCAGGACCTGGCCCGCATCGGCGCCACCTCCAAGGGCGGCGTCCGCCGTCTGGCGCTCACCGACATCGACCGCAGCGGCCGCGACCGCTTCCGCGCTTTGTGCCAGAAAGCCGGGCTCGCCGTACGGGTGGACGCCATCGGCAACATGTTCGCCCGCCGCGAGGGCCGCGACCCCACCCGCCCGCCGGTGCTGTTCGGCAGCCACCTCGACACCCAGCCCAGCGGCGGAAAATTCGACGGCGCGCTGGGCGTGCTGGCCGGGCTGGAGGTCATGCGGACCCTGAACGAACTCGGTATCGTCACCGAAACGCCACTGGAACTGGTGAACTGGACCGACGAGGAGGGCAGCCGCTTCGGCTATTCCCTGCTCGGCTCCGGCGTCTGGGCCGGCGTCTATCCGCTGGAGCAAATCCAAGCCCTGACCGACCTGGAGGGCATCACCGTCGGCGCCGCGCTGGAGGCCATCGGCTACGCCGGCAAGGCCGCCGCGAAAGCCTTCCCGGCGGATGCCTATTTCGAGCTGCACATCGAGCAGGGACCGATCCTGGAGGCCGAGGGCCACCAGATCGGCATCGTCACCGGCGCGCAGGCGCAAATCTGGTACGACGCGGTGGCGCTCGGCCAGGACAGCCACGCCGGCACCACCCCGCCCTCGGCAAGGCGGGACGCGCTGGTGGCGGCGGCGCGGGTGATCGCCCTGGTCAACCGCATCATGCGCGACCACGGCGAGGACGGCCGCGGCACCGTGGGCCAACTGGTCGTGTTGCCCAACAGCCGCAACGTCATCCCCGGCGAGGTGCGTTTCTCCGTCGAATTCCGCCACCCCGACACCGCCGAGGTTCTGCGCATCGCCGAGTCGTTCCCCCCCGCCGCGGTGGCGGCGGCGGCGGCCGAATGCGGGGTGAAGCTGGAGCTGACCGAACTGTTCCGCTACGCCGCCCAGCCCTTCGACCCCGCCTGCATGGCCCTGGTGGAGGAAGCCGCCGCCAGATGCGGCTATTCGGCCCGAAAAATCGTCTCCGGCGCCGGCCACGACGCGGTGTACGTCGCCCGCCACATCCCGACCGCCATGATCTTCACCCCCTGCAAGGACGGCCTTTCCCACAACGAGGCCGAAAGCATCGACCCCGACCAGGCGGAGGCGGGCTGCCAGGTGCTGTTCGAAGCGGTGCTGGCGCGGGCCAACCGGGTGGCGTGAAGGAAGGGCACAGGCCTGGAGGGAGGTCCTGTGTTCAGTCTACGTTCCATTGAGGGCCAACACACGGTAAAGCTCGGGGCATGAGCCTTGAGCAAGGATTCGACATCGCCTTCGTGGCGTCCCAAGCCCTGCGGGAGAAGCAAATCCAGCAGGTCTACCGTCCCTATGTGGCGGTGCATAAGTGGTTTGCCCGTCGCCCCGGCAGCCTGTTCCGCAGCATGGCGCTGGCAGAGTTCTGCGATGAGCCACTGCAGGACGCCTATTACCGCGGTCATGACTTCGCTGGGAAGGTGGTGGCAGATCCATTCATGGGAGGCGGAACTCCTTTGATTGAGGCAAACCGCGTCGGTTGCGACGTGATGGGGTTCGACATCAACCCAATGGCCACCTGGGTCTGCCGAGAGGCCGTCGAGTACCTTGACCTGAGGGCATACGCTGACGCCTCAGCTCGCTTGATCGCATCTCTGCGGAAGGGCCTGGGACACCTCTACCAGACTGACTGCCCCATCTACGGGGACAAGGGCGTTCCCGTGAAGTCGTTCCTGTGGGTTAAGGTCATCGCCTGCGACTCGTGCGGAAAACGCGTCGACCTGTTTCCTGGCTACCTGCTTGCCGAGGACAAGCGGCACCCAAAGAACGTCCTGGTCTGCCACGCCTGTGGGGACCTGAACGAGGTCGCGGATCTCTTGAAGCCGGGTTCCTGCGGGTTTTGTTCCGCGAAGCTTCGTGTTGACGGCCCAGCGAAGCGCGGTCACTGCGATTGCCGGCATTGCGGCCACACGAACCGCTTTCCGCGTCGCGAGGGCGGCCCTCCAAGGCATCGGATGTTCGCCATCGAGTATTACAACCCGCTCCGGAAGGCCGGTCACGAAGGTCGCTTCTTCAAGAAGCCTGATGCTGCCGATCTCGCCCACGTGCAGGAAGCCGAGGACCGTTGGGCAGCGACCGCTGTCAGCTTCGTTCCGGAAGATGCGATCCCGGCCGGCGACGAGACCGATCGGCTGCACAAGTGGGGCTACACCCTTTTTCGGCATATGTTCAACGCCCGTCAGCTTATCGGCCTGGAGGCGAGCGCCCGTCTGCTGGCGGCCGTGGAAAATGAACGGGTGCGCCACGCACTGGCGACCAACCTATCAGACCTGCTGCGCTACCAGAACATGCTCTGCCGTTACGACACCATGGCACTGAAGAGCCTCGATATCTTTTCCGTTCACGGTTTTCCGATCGGATTGGTCCAGTGCGAATCCAACCTGCTCGGCATTACCAATGGCGGTGGCACCAACGTAGGCTCAGGGGGCTGGTCGAACATCGTCGAGAAGTACCGGGCGGCGAAGGCCTATTGCGACGCGCCTTTCGAGGTCCAGCCCGGCGCAAAGGGAAAGAAGGCCCAGGTTCCAGTGAAAGGCGAGTGGATCGGCGAGCGCCGCGCCGGCTCGCGTCCCCGAAACATCGCAATCCGGTGCATGAGCAGCACTGATGTCGTGATCCCCGCCAATAGCCTTGATGCTTGCTTCACGGACCCACCCTACTTTGGGATGGTGCAATACGGCGAGCTTATGGACTTCTGCTACGTCTGGCTACGCAAGCTCGCAGCTGCCGACGCCGAGGGGTTTGGGACACCCCTAACCCGCTCCCCGCATGAGGTGACAGGCAACACGACAAAGGGTCGCGACCTCGCCCGGTTCACTGAGGGGCTGGGGCAGGTCTACGCGCGCATGGCGGCTGCCCTGAAGCCAAGCGCCCCGCTCGCCTTTACCTTCCACCACAACAAGGTCGAATCCTATGCGTCGGTTGCAGTCGCCATTCTGGACGCGGGGCTGACCTGCTCCGCATCGCTGCCCTGTCCAGCCGAGATGGCAGGGAGCATCCACATCTCGGGGACCGGCTCATCCATCGTGGACACCGTGTTCGTGTGCCGAGCTAGCGGGACAACGCCAAAGCTCTGGTTGTTCGAGGACGTCGAGGGACTCGCTGTCATCGTTGCCGACGACCTCCAGCAGCTGAGGGCCGGGGGTATGAAGCCAACGGCCGGAGACACCCGCTGCGTCGTCTTTGGGCATCTGGCCCGCATGGCCATCTGGAACCTCCGCCCCCAGTGGAACGCTTCTGCCGCAACTTCCGAGAAACTGAAACGTGTCGGCGACGAGATGGCGCGACTGGGAAATCTGGATTCGGTCATGGCGGCGATGAAGCCGCCGTCACCGATGCCCGTCGGGCTGCCGCTATTTACAACACAGAGAACGCCCGAGTTGATCGATGCCATCGCCTTTTGAGGTCTCGTCCGCGGACCTGCAGGCAGACCTCGAAGCCCACGTGGATGCGGTTTATGCGGGCCTGTCCTCCGATTTCATTTCCATGCCGAAGGGTGAGGGCTTCGTTGACTATCCGACCTTCGAGACCGGGTATGAGGCTCTGAAGAAGGCCACAGGCGGGTTCGACTCTTTGGACGACGACGTCCTCATCAGCTGCATCCTTGCGATGCCGATATCTCTGGTCGTCCTGCGCACGATGCTCGGGTTCACTCCTCCCGAGTTGGCTTACACAACGACGGTGAAGTCCAAGGTGCCGGTGGACCAGGGGTTCGCTCGGAATCTCGATCGCAAGGTTCGGTTGAAGCCCACGTCACCGATGAAGGTCAGCGGCCTGACCCAGCAGCGTCTCGCCGCTATGGTACAAACCATGCGTGCGCTGCTGACGACGGGCGTGCCGGAGAAGCTTCTGCCGACACTGGTTCATCGTCTCGGCAAGATCGACACGACCCACGGGCTCGCCTCCATGCAGGCCGCCGCGAAGCTCGGGATTCCCTACGCAGCACTGCTTTATGAGCGCTTTCTTGGCCGCCCATTTGCGGGTCATAGGGATTCCGTAAGTGAATTCGTTGGCGATGCACTGGAGAACGCCATTGAGCGGCAGTTGGATCAATGGGGGGTCAGCCACTATAAGACAAGGCGCGCTGAGAAGGTGCCCGGCTTCGTGCAGTCGCCCGACTTTATCATTCCATCTTGGAACAACCCAAGGGTCATTATTGAGGCCAAGGTAACCGAGGATGACGGCACGGCCAGAGACAAGGTGACGCGCATCATCAATTTGGTAAATCTCGCCAAACAGGACGGCGGAAAGCCGAAGTACCAAGTGGTGGCTGCACTGGCCGGGCGCGGGTTCGCCGTGCGCCGCCAGGATATGCGGAACCTGCTCCTGGCAACGGGCGGCAAAGTGTTCACGCTGGTCAGCATCAAGCATCTCGTCGAGCACACAGATATCAAGGCTCTGGCGACGAGGACGCCCCCATTGGAGCCGACAGGCGACGAGAACTCCCCCGAGGTCATTGGGGCGATCTACGACTCCTTGTCTGTAGGCGCGCGGAAAAAACCCGGAGGGGAAGTGTAGCCGCACGCCGTCTTGCCGCATGGCCCTGCCCCGGCGCCCGGTGCTACGCTTCGGATCCAAACTGGCGCCGGGGAAAACCATGCCCGTCACCCTCTCGATCAAAAACGTCCCCGACGACGTGGCGCAACGCCTGCGCGAAATCGCCGCCGCCAACCACCGCTCGCTGCAAGGCGAAAGGCCTCCGCCTCCCCGGCGCGCATGACCCCGGCGGAATTCCTCGCCTGGAACCGCGCCCGCGCGGTCCAGAGCCGCGAGAATTCGGTGGACCTGATCCGTGCCGATCGCGACAGCCGATAGGCCTCCGGCATCGCGCTGCACGCCGTGGACGTGCAAGGCGCGCTTGCGCTCGCCGAGTGCCATGGCCTGAGCATCCATGACGCATCCTATCTCTGGCTCGCCCGTCACCTGAACGCCCCCCTCGTCACCCTCGATCGCCGGCTTGCCGAGGCCGCCGCGCGGGCCTGACCCACACCCGGGACTTGCCCACCGCATCCACCGCAACTAAACCCGGCGCCCAGGAGGACCCATGGCTTCGATCGCCGAGCTTTCCGCCGACAACCCGGCCCTGGCGGTCCAGGCCGACATCCTCGCGCGGCCGGCGACCCCCGAACGCTCCATGGCCGACGCCATCCGCGCGCTTGCCATCGACGCGGTGGAGAAGGCGAAATCGGGCCATCCCGGCATGCCCATGGGCATGGCCGACGTCGCCACCGTGCTGTGGACCCGGTTCCAGAAATACGACGCCGCCGACCCGCGCTGGCCCGACCGCGACCGCTTTGTCCTGTCCGCCGGCCACGGCTCCATGCTGCTGTACGCGTTGCTGAACCTGACCGGCCACGCCGGCATGGAAATCGACAAGTTAAAACGGTTCCGCCAGCTGCATTCCCCCACCGCCGGCCACCCCGAGTTCGGCGAGCACCCGGCCATCGAGACCACCACCGGTCCGCTCGGCCAGGGCATCGCCACCGCCGTCGGCATGGCGCTCGCCGAGCGCCTGCTGGCCGCCCGCTTCGGCCGCAGCCTGGTGGACCACCGCACCTGGGTGATCGCCGGCGATGGCTGCCTGATGGAAGGCATTTCCCACGAAGCCATCGGCCTCGCCGGTCATCTGCGGCTGGAGAAGCTGACAGTTCTGTGGGATGACAATTCGATATCGATCGATGGGGCCACCAGCCTCTCGACCTCGGAAGACCAGGTGAAGCGCTTCGCCGCCGCCGGCTGGGCGGTCAAGCGGGTGGACGGGCACGACCCCGCCCAGATCGCCGCCGCCCTGTCGATGGCGGTGCGCGCGAAAAAACCCACCCTGATCGCCTGCAAGACCATCATCGGCTTCGCCGCCCCCACCAAGGCCGGCACCGCCGCCGCGCATGGGTCCGCGCTCGGCCCCACCGAGGCGCAGGCGGCGAAGGACGCGCTGGGCTGGCACTCCCCCCCCTTCGAGGTGCCCGACGCCATCCGCGAGCGCTGGCAGCGCGCCGGCAGCCGCGGCAGCACCGCCCGCCGCGCCTGGCTGAAACGCCTCGCCCGCCATCCCCAGCGCGCCGAGTTCGAGCGTGTCACCGCCGGCCGCCTGCCGGATGATTTCCACGAGACGGTGGCCGCCCTGCGCGCCGCCTTCGCGGACACAAGGCCGAACATCGCCACCCGCGCGGCCAGCCAGAAGGCGCTGGAGATGCTGGTGCCGGCGGTGCCCGAACTGGTCGGCGGCTCGGCCGATCTCACCGGCTCCAACCTGACCCTGGTCAAGGGCATGGGCATCGTAGCGCCGGGCAGCTTCGCCGGCCGCTACATCCATTACGGCATCCGCGAGCACGGCATGGCGGCGGCGATGAACGGCATCGCCCTGCATGGCGGGCTGATCCCCTATGGTGGCACGTTCTTCTGTTTCGCCGACTATCTGCGCCCGGCGTTGCGCCTGTCCGCGCTGATGCGCCAGCGGGTCATCCACGTACTCACCCATGACAGCATCGGCCTGGGCGAGGATGGCCCGACCCACCAGCCGGTCGAACACCTGGCCAGCCTGCGCGCCATGCCCAACGTGCACGTGCTGCGCCCGGCCGACGCCATGGAAACCGCGGAATGCTGGGAACTGGCGCTGCGCCGCGCCGACGGGCCGAGCCTGCTGGTGCTGTCGCGGCAGAACCTGCCGGCGCTGCGCACCGACACCGGCGAGAACCGCAGCGCCCGCGGCGGCTACGTGCTGGCCGAGGCGGACGGCCCGCGCGCCGCCACCCTGATCGCCACCGGATCGGAGGTGTCGATCGCCATGGCCGCCCGCGCGGCGCTGGCTGCGGACGGCATCAAGGTGGCGGTGGTCTCGCTGCCGTGCTGGGAGCTGTTCGCCGCCCAGGATGATCACTGGCGCGCCAGCGTGCTCGGCGGCGTCCCGCGCTTCGGCATCGAGGCGGCGGTGGCGCAGGGCTGGGATCGCTGGCTGGGTCCGGACGGGGTTTTCATCGGCATGACCGGCTTCGGCGCCAGCGCGCCGGCTGACGAATTGTATCGCCATTTCGGCATCACCGCCGACGCCATTGCGAGCATGGTTCGCAAGCGGCTAGGCTGATCGTTAGAAACGAGAAGGAACGCCACAATGACCGTGAAGGTCGCGATCAACGGATTTGGACGCATCGGGCGCCTGGTGCTGCGCGCCCTGATCGAAAATGGCCGCGACGATGTGGAGGTGGTCGCCATCAACGACCTCGGCTCCACCGAAGCGAATGCCCACCTGTTCCGCTACGACAGCGTGCATGGCCGCTTCCCCGGCGAGGTCGAGGTGTCCGGCAACGCCATTACCGTGCGCCACAATGGCCGGGTCTGGGGGCCGATCACGGTCTCGGCCGAACGCGACCCGACCAAGGTGCCGTACCAGGGCGTGGACATCGCCATGGAATGCACCGGCCTCTTCACCTCGAAGGAAAAGGCGTCGCTGCTGCTGCAGTCCGGCGCGAAGAAGGTGCTGATCTCGGCCCCCGGTGAAAACGCCGACGCCACCATCGTCTATGGCGTCAACCACAAGACGCTGACCGGCGACATGACGATCGTTTCCAACGCGTCCTGCACCACCAACTGCCTGGCCCCGGTGGCCAAGGTGCTGCACGACGCGTTCGGCATCGAGCGCGGCTACATGGTCACCATCCACTCCTACACCGGCGACCAGCCGACGCTGGACACGCTGCACAAGGACCTGCACCGCGCCCGCGCCGCCGCGCTGTCGATGATCCCCACCAGCACCGGCGCGGCCAAGGCGGTCGGCCTGGTGCTGCCGGAGCTGAAGGGCAAGCTGGACGGCACTGCCATCCGCGTGCCGACGCCGAATGTGTCGCTGGTGTCGCTGGACGTGGTGCTGAAGGCGCCGGCGACCAAGGAGCAGGTCAACGCCGCCATGAAGGCCGCCTCCGAGGGCGAGCTGAAGGGCATCCTCGGCTACAACACCGCGCCGCTGGTCAGCGTCGATTTCAACCACGTGCCGGCCTCGTCCACCTTCGACGCGACCCAGACCGCGGTGGTGGACGGCGCGCTGGTGCGGGTGCTGAGCTGGTACGACAACGAGTGGGGCTTCTCCAACCGCATGTCGGACACCGCCGCCTATTGGGGCAGCCTGTAAGGGAGGGGCGGACCATGGCCTTCCGGACGCTGGATGGCGTGGCGGTTGCGGGCAAATACGTGCTGCTCCGCGCCGACCTCAATGTGCCGGTGCGCGACGGCCGCATCACCGACCTGACCCGTATCGAGCGGCTGTGCCCCACCATCCGCGAATTGTCCGCCGCCGGCGCGCGGGTGCTGGTGTGCAGCCATTTCGACCGGCCGAAAGGCAAGCGGGTGGCGGAGATGTCGCTCGCGCCCATGGCGCTGGCGCTTGGCCAGGTGCTCGGCCGGCACGTGCGCTTCGCCGAGGACTGCGTCGGCCTGCCGGCGGAACAGGCGGCGGAGGCGGTGTACAACGGCGACGTGATGGTGCTGGAGAACACCCGCTACCACCCCGGCGAGGAGGCGAACGACCCCGCCTTTGCCGCGCAACTCGCGGCCCTTGCCGACATCTACGTCAACGACGCGTTCTCGGCCGCCCACCGCGCGCATGCCAGCACGGAAGGGGTGGCGAAGCTGCTGCCCGCCTATGCCGGGCGGCTGATGCAGGCCGAGCTGGAGGCGCTGGAGGCGGCGCTGGCGCGGCCGGTGCGGCCGGTGATGGCGATTGTCGGCGGCTCGAAGGTCTCCACCAAGCTCGACCTGCTGGGCAACCTGGTCAGCAAGGTGGATGTGCTGGTGATCGGCGGCGCCATGGCCAACACGTTTCTCGCCGCCCAGGGCATCGGCGTCGGCCGCTCGCTGCAGGAGGCGGAGATGCACGCGACCGCCCGCGACATCCTGGCCCGCGCCAAGGCGGCGAACTGCGAGATCGTGCTGCCGGTTGACGCCGTGGTCGCCACCGAGTTCCGGCCCAACCCGCCGACCCAGACGGTGCCGGTGACCGCGGTGCCGGCGGATGCCATGATCCTCGATGTCGGCCCGGCGACGGTGGCCAAGCTGGAGGCGCAGCTGGCCGACGTGAAGACGCTGGTGTGGAACGGCCCGCTGGGCGCCTTCGAGACGCCGCCCTTCGATGCCGCCACGGTGGCGCTGGCGCAGGCGGTGGCGGCCCGGACCCAGGCCGGCACCCTGCGCAGCGTGGCCGGCGGCGGCGACACCGTCTCGGCGCTGCGCCATGCCGGGGTGCTCGACAAGCTCAGCTATGTCTCCTCCGCCGGCGGGGCGTTTCTGGAATGGATGGAAGGCAAAACCCTGCCGGGGGTGGCCGCGCTGGAGGTTTGACCCGCACGGTGAACGCCCCGCCAGCGGCGTTCACCGTGTGTTAACCGGCGGCGGGACAGGATGGCGGGCATGATCTCGCCCATTTCCCTCGCCGCCTTCTCCACCGGTGGTGCCACCTCGCCACTGGGAAAGTCGTCCGCGTCAACCGCCATCGGATCGGCCGGCGGCGTGCAGCGGGTGCGCACGCAGACGGCGAGCCAGTCCGGAACGACGCAGACGCCGCTGAAGGCGCTGCCCAGCACCCCCGACAAGACGCTGCCGCGCGGATCGCTGCTCAACCTGCAGGTCTGATCGGCCCGGCCCGAGGCGAAGGGTGGCCGTGCGGCAACGTCCGGCCGCAATCTCGCCTGAAGACCCGCGCCGGACCCGTTCCCGGCCGATGGTTTCGAAAATAACCTTGCAAACACCATGCCCGCCGCTCAATGTGTCGGCATGTCACAATTCGTCCGACAAGTCCCGGACGGCGACAACCGTGAGCGCCTGGTCTGCCAGAGTTGCGGGCATATCGATTACGAGAACCCGAAAATCGTGGTTGGCTCGGTCGTGGTTGAGTCCGGGCGTGTGCTGCTGTGCCGCCGCGCGATCGAGCCGCGCCGCGGCTATTGGACATTGCCCGCCGGCTACCTGGAAATGGGCGAGACGGTGGAGGAGGGCGCCCGGCGCGAGGCGCTGGAAGAAGCCCAGGCCCGGATCGCGCTCGACGGCGTGCTGGCCATCTACAGCATCAGCCGCATCGGCCAGGTGCAGGTGATCTTTCGCGGCCGCTTCGACGGGCCGCCGGTGTTCGCCGCCGGCCCCGAGAGCGAAGACGTGGGTCTGTTCGCCTGGGACGACATCCCGTGGAACGACATCGCCTTTCCCTCGGTTCGCTGGGCGCTGCACACGTGGCGCGCGGTCGGCGCCGGCCGGCTCGGCGCCCCCGCCATCAACCCGCCCGAGGACCCGCGCGGCACCGCCGGGCTGCCCGCCGATGCGGTCCGGCTGGGGTCGGGGCTGTGAGCCCGCGCCGCGCCCTTCCGGTCGTGCTGCTGGTGCTCGGCGCGGCCGTCGCCGCCCCGACCGGGCCGGCCCTGGCGGCCTCGGCCGGCACCACGATTTCCGCGCCGCTGCCTGCCGACGCCCTGCCGGTGCCGGCGCCGAAATCCAATTCACTGCTGACCGCGCAGGGCTTTGCCCCCGCCCCGATGCCCGACCCCGACCTGCAACGCCCTCTGGTGGACCGGATGGCAGAACGGCCCCGCACGGCCGTGGTGCCGAACCTGTTCAACCAGGCCGACCGCCGCAACGGCGATGGCTTCGTCCAAGGCTCCGCCGGCCAATACGACCCCGACCACCGCCTGCGCCCCAGCCCCACCCTCAACCTCCGGGTGCCGCTGCAGTAGGGCAGGGCGCCTCGCCTTTGGCGGCAATGATCGGGATTGGTGTGGTCCTGGCGGCTGCTTTCCGTGGGTCTGCGCTATCTGGCCGATGCGGGAGGCGGTGCCCGGTTCTGCGGCGTTGCTTGGGTCGGTTTGGGTCACGGCGGGTTCCCCACGCAGGCGGCAAGCGAAGGCCCGCGGTCGCTTGCCGGATGACGGGTTTCGCTTTTTTTCGAGAAGCCCAGATTAGCGCTACAACACGGACGAAATTCCAACCAAAATGAAATCAGCGGACATATTCTTTCAACTCCGTATTCGCGAGGTGCTCCCGCGCGGTCAGTCTTCCCGGAATGTACACCTCCGGCGTGTCCACCGTTGTTTTTTTCTCGAATTCATATACTAATGCAGTCGTCTGATGTTCTTCGGTATAGATCCGTTTTCGCACCGCGTCCGGCAAAGAATTAAGTCCAGAGCGCGACCACTGCTCTATGGTTTCCAGCCTTGCTCGAGCGCCGCTGAAATTAAACGGTTTGGACGACGTGACCAGCACAATCACGCGAAAATACCCGACCGGGGAAGTCAGTAGGGCACGTATATATTCCTCAATAGAGAAAGACTTCATTGCCACAATAGCGATCGACCATCGGGCCTCATCTGAAAGCGGCGCACCATGGCCATCCGTTTGCTCGATACGCGTAACCAGCGCAAAGCCGTCCGGTACACCAAAATACGCCACATCATGATAGCCTGCGACTGTCAGCGCGCCCATTAAAATATCGTTAACATCCCCAAGCGTATGGATTCGTGTCCTGCGCTGACCAAGAGTCGGCGGTCAATAAGAGAATGTGCACTGGCATCCGGCGGTGGCCAGGGCAAAAACGGGGGCAGCCATACGGATGGATTGGTTTGGGCGCGGGATGCATAACCATTAGCACCTATAGCTGAAGCCATTGCAACTGCAAAGGGTTCTGCTATGAATTCCGATACGCCGGAACCCGATTCGCGAGAATAAGCAAAATCTTGCAGCAAATGCCATCGCATCAGAAGACCAAAGCGCACTATCTCCACTATTCTCGAATCAACGAGTTTCTCCGCGAGCGCCCGAGTTAATTCAGCACGAAGTTTCTGTAACCGCTCGATGTCGCTCTGAGCCCTGGATACGTCATTCCGTGCACGTGAGTGCAACAACTCAATGTTGGCTTGTGCTATCTCCTTCGAAATCGAATCAAGACGATCCAACCCTTGAAGGGCATTCCGGGAAGCCTCAGCTATAGAAAGAGTGTTGGCCGCTTCGTTAGCAAGCTTATCAATATTGGATTTCACTGTCGTTAGCTCGCTTTTAACTAACTGCGTAATGAAATCACGGTTATTCCGGAGTTTTCGAATTTCATCAAGTGAGGCCAGTAACTGGCGCTCCCGTTCCTCTAGTTGCATCAAAGGACGCTTGCTGTCCAGTTCTGAATTTTCATTTTTATTCATATTTTTGATGAGGTCTTCGCGTAAGTCGGTTCGGAAAGATTCAAGGGTAAGTTGATCGGACAACCTTTCGATTTCATTTTGTCTCGCGCGCTCCCTATCCGCAGAGGTCTCCACTCTCCGGCCTTCGGAGAAGGCGCGGCTCAATAGTACCGGATCAACAGTTCGTGCATCAAGTTGCCGCAGATTTTCCACGTCGTCAAACACAAGCTTATAGTTTCCGTGGCTCGCGGGCAAAAGCGTCGTCGCGATCGCCGTCCATTTTCCTGCCGGTTGGCTGGGCAATTTAAGCACCGCAGCGTGGTCGTCATTCGTAAGAATCGTACCATCGGGACCAATTAGAATAAGGTATGCGTCGAAATCGGCGGGCAGCACAGCGATCAGGGGCACACCCGAAGCTTTCGGAGTAAACTCAAACACGTCACACAAAAAATCCTCGAACGATGCACTGTGCCCCTTAGACAATGTTCCAGACAGTTCACCTGCTCCAGCCATGCCGTGGACGGCAAATAACGCCGCATAAAAAAAAATAATAAAAAAGAAAAAACCGGCGCTTCTACATGCTCGCATGCTGATTCTCATTGTCATCCACTTGTTCATTTCTTATCCTTTTGTTCTTTGAGAAAAAAAAGAACACCGAGTGCCGCCACAACCATCGACTGCAACGGTGACAGCCACATATTTGACAATTCAAGCAATTCCAATCGCGCGACGACCATATCGGGTGCTGCAGTGACCATTCCGACGAAAGGCTGAGCGCCGACCGATACAAAAACAGTAAAAAGATAGAACAACGAAAGACCCATCGCCAGACCAAAGAAACTTCTGCGAACATAAGCCGGTGATTTTGTTCTCACGCTCAGCGCGTCTGCTGCAAACACGCTCGTCATCAATGCAAGAGTAGGAAGGAAGGTCGGTAGCGCCCAGCCCCAAGCACGCTGCAACTGAGTGCCGTAAGCCCCTCCCAGGGACTGTGCGACCAGAATGAGGAAAAGGACGGCGCAGGAGGGAAACCAAACCATGGCCAACTGCCAACGTGCGCTATCGAGTGGCAGGAACGCGGCGTCAGGAGAAGAGTCGGCAGGCGCTTTCGCTTGGCGTTCAACCTCGCCCTGTGCATCTGCCATGGATTCCATGTTGGAAACCTCCAAGCCAAGAGGGCGTGGTTAAGTTGTCCGCCGGGACCACCAGGGCAGATTTTACGCTGCCCAGCGACCGTTTGCAGGATAGCGTCACCCGTTGCCAACGGGAAGTGTAGCAAGCTGTACGGTGCAATGCCTAGCGGCATTGCACCGTACGATCGGTGGCCCGTTCCAAAATATATTCGCTCACCACCCCAAGGGGTCATCGCACTCCCGCCCCTCAGCAAGCCGCAGGCTTCCACCGGCCGCTCGCCTCAAGCGCCGCACCAACCCCTACCGCCGACGCTCCACATCCCAAATCGCCGCATCGACCTCCTGCAGAGCCCGGTCGATATGCTCAAAAGCCCGATGCCGCAGGTGCCGGGCCTCCGGATTATCTTCCTCGACCGACAGGTCCGCACGCGCGCCGCGCAGCAACTCGTCCGCTTTGTGCAGGCGGCCCGGGCCAGGGCCGACCGGCACATCGGCCGGCGGGTGGTCGTGGATATCGCGGCCGTCGTCGATGGCAGCTTCCTTCAGCGTGCGGATCGCGTGCTCGATCTCTTCGATCGCGGTACTCTCATGGAAGCTGACCGCGGCATCCCCCCGGCGATTTTCGAGCAGCCACCTTGCGGCCCGGAGGTCACTCAGGGCATGCAGGTAGCGTGGATGCTGGCCCCCCGGATACTGGCCGCCCGGATACTGCCCACCCGGATACTGGGCGTAGGCCATGCCAAGCGGGGCAGCGGTCAACATCGCAATGAGGACGGCGCGGCGGCTTTTCAGCACGGTTGAACTCCCTGGAACCCGCAACGACGCGGGAGAAAAAAAACGATCTGGGAACGAGCCGGCGGTCCGTCAAGCCTCTTCCGCCGGCCGCCGCCGGGTCGGCGCCGGCACCGGCGCAGGTTCGTCGTCGGGGTTGCCCAGCGCCGCCAGCAGCGCCTCGCGCAACTGGTGCAGCTTGCGCTCGTTCTCGACCTTCAGGCCGAACACATCCTTGACGTAGAACACGTCCACCGCCCGCACCCCATAGGTGCTGACATGCGCCGAGGCGATCTGCAGCCCCTGTTCGCTGATCGCCGCCGTCACGTCATACAGCAGCCCGGGCCGGTCGCGGCCGTTCACCTCCAGCACCGTGTATTTGTTGGAGGCATGGTTATCGATCACCACCCGCGGCGGCACGTGAATGGCGCGCACCCGCCGGCCGATGAGCCCCTTGGACAGCTTGCGGATTTCGGTGCCGAGCTGGATGCGCCCGGTCAGCGCCTGCTCGATCAGCACATACAGCCGCGCCAGCCGGTGCGGCGTATCGAAGGCGCCGCCGGCGGCGTCCTGAATCCAGAACGTGTCCAGCGCCATGCCGTTGGTGAGCGTATGGATGCGCGCATCCACGATCGAGGCGCCGGCCACCGCCAGGGCGCCGGCGATCTGGCTGAACAGCCCGGCATGGTCGGCGGCATACACGGTTACTTCCGTCACCGCCCGCGCCGGCAGCGGCTGCGTCTCCACCGTCAGCGGCGCCTGGCGGGCCTCGGCGTCGCGGATCAGGCGGGCGTGGCGGGCATGCGTCTCGGGGTCGAACCCGAGCCAGTAGCCGGCATAGCCCAGCGAGAGGAACTTCTCGCGCGCCTCTTCCGGCCAGTCCTGCAGCGGCTGGGCCGCCGATTCCTTCGCCCGCTCCACCCGCACGTCGCGCTCGGTGGTGGACAGCCCGCCGGCCAGCACCTCGGCCACCCGCGCATACAGTTCGCGCAGCAGCGTCGCCTTCCAGCCGTTCCATACCTTGCTAGACACGGCGCGCATGTCGGCCACCGTCAGCACCAGCAGCAGGCGCAACCGTTCGGGCGACTGGATCACCTCGGCCAGGTCAAGGATGGTCTTGGCATCGTCGATGTCGCGCTTGAACGCGGTCTGGCTGAGCAGCAGATGATGCAGCACCAGCCAGGACACCATCTCGGTCTCCTCGGCGGTCAGGCCGAGCGCCGGGCAGACCTCCAGCGCCAGCTCGGCGCCGAGCTCGGAATGGTCGCCGCCGCGGCCCTTGGCGATGTCGTGCATGATCATCGCCATGTACAAAGCACGGCGCGACTGCAGGTTGTTCACCAGCCCCGACGCCACCGGCGCGATCTGCGCCAGTTCGCCGTGCTCCAGCGAATTGAGCACGCGCACCGCCTCGATCGTGTGCTCGTCCACGGTGAACACGTGGTAGGTGTCGAACTGCATCTGGCCGACGATGCGCGCCCAGTCCGGCAGCAGCCGGCCGAGGATGCCGACCTCGTTCATCACCTTCAGCCAGGTCGCGCCATCGGCGCGGTTGTGCTCGGCGTCGCGGCCGCACAGCAGGTCGAGGAACAGCGCGGAGGCTTCCGGGTCGCCGCGCAGTTCCACCGCGCGCCGCTCATGGCGGATCAGTGCGCGGATGGCCAGCGGATGCAGCTCCAGCCCGCGGTCGCGCGCCACCTGCAGAATGCGCAGCATCTGCACCGGCTCTTCGTAGAATTCGCGGCCCTTGGCGCTCATCAGCATGTCGTCGGCCAGCACGAAGCCGGCCTCCAGCAGAGCCGCGTCGGTTTGCCTTGTCACCGCCGGCGGCCCGAGGGCGGCGCGCAGCAGCGCCGGCTCCAGCACATGGGTCAGCCGGGTCACCTCGCGCGCGGTCAGGAAGTAGTGGCGCATGAAGCGCTCCACCCCGTCCTGGCGGCCGTGCCGGGTGTAGCCCATGCGCGCGCCCACCACCGGTTGCAGGTCGAAGGTCAGGCGCTCCTCGGCGCGGCCGGCGACGTAGTGCAGGTGGAAGCGCAGCGTCCACAGGAAGTCCCAGGAGCGGCGCGCCAGCCGTGCTTCGGTGTCGGTCAGGATGGGACCGGCCGGGCCTTTCGGGTCGGCCAGCTCGGCCATGATCTTGGTGCCGAACACGTAGCGGGCCATCCAGTACAGCGTCTGCAGGTCGCGCAGGCCGCCGCGGCCCTCCTTAATGTTCGGCTCCACCACGAAGGGCGAATCGCCATAGCGGCGGTGGCGCGCGGCGCGCTCGGCCTGCTTGGCGACGATGTAATGGGCCGCCCCGGCCTCGGTGCAGGCGGTGCGGAAGCGCTTGGCGAATTCCTTGAACAGCATGGCGTCGCCGGCCACCGGGCGGGCATCCAGCAGCGAGGTGCGGATGGTCACGTCGCCGTTCGCCTCGGTCAGGCAGTCGGCGACCGAGCGGGTGGCGTGGCCCACTTTCAGGCCGAGATCCCACAGGAAATACAGCATGAACTCGACCGTCCGCAGCACTGCCGGGCTCGGTTCGTCGGCGGTCAGGAACAGCAGGTCGATGTCGCTGAACGGTGCCAGCACGCCGCGGCCATAGCCACCGGTGGCCGCCACGCTGAGCCGTCCCAGCCCCGATTCCACCGGCGCCGCGCCGTCCGGGACCAGCAGCGACAGCGCGTAGCCGTGTAACGCCCTGATCACCCCGTCGGTCAGCGCGGCCAGCAGTCGTGCCGAGGGCAGGCCGGACAGGCTGCCGCCCTCGAACGACTCGCGCACCTGGTTCTGGATGCGGGCGAGGTGGCGGCGGAAGGCGCCCAGGGCGGCCTCGCGCGGGATCGCTCCGGTCTCGCTCAGGGAGTCGCTGTCCGCGGCAAGCGCGGACAACGCTTCGGCCAGCGCGGCGGCGGCGGCGGCGGCCGATTCGGCCGTGGGGGAGACGAGCGATGACATAGAATTCATCGTATCGTGTTGCCGGACGGCGCGACAGGGTGGGGTTCGGATGGCAGCATCCCCTTCAGCCGATAAAGTGCCTCCATGGCCTCGCGCGGGGTCAGCCGGTCCGGGTCGAGCGCCGCCAGGGTGGCCAGGAACTCAGCCGCGAGCACCTTGTCCGGTTCGGCGGGCGGGGCGGCTTGGTGCGCGGCGGCGAACAGCGGCAGCGCGCCGGCATCGGTGAGGTCGCCGGCGCGGCTTTCCAGCGCCGCCAGCAGCGCCCCGGCCCGGCGCACCACCGGCGCGGGCACGCCGGCCAGCTTGGCCACGTGCACCCCCCAGCTTCGCCCGGCTGCCCCCTCGGCCACCTCGTGCAGGAACACCACCTCGCCCTTCCACTCCTTCACCCGCATGGTATGGGGGGATAATCGTGGCAACTCCGCGGTCAGCCTTGCCAACTCGTGGAAATGGGTGGCGAAGATGACCCGGCAACGCACGGTATTGTGCAACGCTTCCAGCACCGCCCAGGCGATCGCCAGCCCGTCGAGCGTGGCCGTGCCGCGGCCGATTTCGTCCACCACCACCAGGCTGCGCGGCCCGGCCTGGTGCAGGATCGAGGCGGTCTCGGTCATTTCCACCATGAACGTGCTGCGCCCGCGGGCGAGATCATCGGCGGCGCCCACCCGCGAGAACAGCCGGTCAACGATGCCGATGCGCGCCCGCGCCGCCGGCACCGGCAGCCCCGCCTGCGCCAGCAGCACCATCAGGGCGTTCTGCCGCAGATAGGTGGATTTTCCCGCCATGTTCGGCCCGGTCAGCAGCAGCACCCGCCGGTCCGGCGAGAGGTCGCAATCATTCGGCACGAAGGCGTCCTGCCCCGCCAGCGCCGCCTCGACCACCGGATGCCGCCCGGCCTCGACGTGGAACCCGGTCGCATCCGTCACCTCCGGCCGGCACCAGGTGCCGGGCGCGGCCAGCGCCGCGGCGGACTGCGCCAAATCCAGCCGGGCGAGTGCCGCCGCACAGCCGGCCAGCGCCTCGCTCTCCTCCAGGGCGGCGGCGACCAGAAACGCGAACACCTGTTTCTCGCGCGCCGCCGCCCGCTCGGCGGCCTCGGCGATGCGCCGGTCCAGCTCGGCCAGTTCGACGCAGGAAAACCGCGCCCCGTTCGCCATCGCCTGGCGCAGCGTGAGGTCGGCATGGGCGCGCAGTTTCTCCACCGCGGCCGACGGCGCCTCGATGACGTAGCCGAGCTGGGCGTGGTGGCGGATCTTCAGGCTCGCCACCCCGTATGTCTGCGCGTAGTCGAGCTGCAGGGTGGCGATCACCCGCCGGCTGTCGTCGCGCAGCGCCCGGTGGGCATCCAGTTCGGGGTCGAAACCGGCGGCGATGGCGCCGTCTTCCAGCCGCGCCGGCACCGTCTCCGCCAGCGCCGCCAGCAACTGCGTCCGCAAGTCCGGCGCCGGGGCCAGCGCCGCCCGCGCCGCCGCCAGCAGCGTCGGCAGCGGCCCCTCCAGCGCCGCCCGCGCCTCCTGCCCGGCGGCGAGCCCGTCGCGCAGCGCGCCCAGATCGCGCGGCCCGCCGCGGCCGAGCGA
>CAIXDS010000363.1 GCA_903918195.1 uncultured Acetobacteraceae bacterium
ATATCAAACATGCTGCCCCATACCTCGTCGCCCTCGGGGGACGGCGGCGTTGGTGGTGGTGTGCGTGGCTTGGGCATGGCGCGTCCTTGGTTTGGTACCCAAGCATAGCGTGGAGCCTCTCGGCGGCCAGGAATCGTCGCCTTGCGGAACAGCACGCGGCCCCGGCCAGCCGGCGCTGCAGTCGTCCTCTCGCCGCCAGCACCCAAGAGGGCGGGCCGGCAAAACTAACACGCGATAACGAATCCCTTATCGCGCCTTACCCTTTCTCGCCACATTCGACCGGCTGGCTGCCCTCGCGTCGCCACGCCAGGCAGCTCGTCCTCGTCATCCGTTGGAACGTTTGTTCGCGAAGTTGACGTTAACGTCAACATGTTACCTTTGATGTTCACGTTATGCCCAACGCCGCCACATTCGACCGGGGACCCCCACGCACCGGTCACGGCATGGGTGGCAGCCGAGAGAGGGCTACCTTAAAGTTATATACTTGACGTGACATCGCTTCGGTGTGCTACCGCCCGTTCATGTCGAAGGTGCAGATTTGGGGCTACCGGTGCGAGCGGTGCGGGCATGAGTGGGTTCCACGGGAGAAGGACCACGAGCCGAAGGTTTGCCCGGCCTGCAAAAGCGCCTATTGGGACCGTCCCCGGCAGCAGCGCCCCAAGCAAAATGACAAGAAAGTCGAATCGCAATGACCCGCCAGCTGCGCCGCGCCGCGCCCAAATTCGTGCCGCCACGGCGCAGCATGCTCGACAGCCTGGCCGCGCCCGCCGATGAAAACCTGTTCTGCCGCCACGCCGATCTCAGCAATGAGGCGACCGTCGAAACCTTCTTCGTCAACCGGCTGCTGAAGGACCTCGGCTATCGTGATAACCAGATTCAGCCGAAGAAATCCATTGGCGAGCTGACGGTATCGCTCGGCGGCTCGCGTTCCGTCCGCTACAAGCCGGATTACGTCATCACCCACAGGCGCAAGCCCCGATGGGTGATGGATGCAAAATCGACCTCCGAGAAGCCGCAGGACTGGACACCGCAGTGTGGCGGCTACTGTCTCTTGCTGAATCAGAGCTTCGCCGACAGTAATCCGGTCACCCACTTTGTCCTGACTAATGGGCTTTCCACCGCTGTTTACGAGTGGGATCGGAAGGCCCCCATCCTTGAACTTTCGTTCGCGGACTTTCAGGCGGGCAACCCGAAATACGAGCAATTGCGCAGCCTTCTCGGGGCAGATCGCCTTGCACAGCCTGCGCCTGTGTCAGAAGCCAACACGTTTGTTTTCGAGCGGCCAGATGCTCAGGTGACGAAGGCGCTGTTCGCCTCCTGTCATCGTGCCGTATGGAAAACCGAAGGAAGCAGCCCGACGGCCGCCTTCCTCGAATTTACCAAGCTCATGTTTGTCAAGCTGCACTGCGACCGCCAGCTTCGCGAAAACCCGGAAATAAAGGCGCTTCTCGATCAGGGCGGCAAGGTCCGCCTGCCGAAAGATGCCGTGGCATTCTCGCTCCACTGGATCGACAGCCAAAAGCTGGCGACCAACCCGGTCAACGATATCCTGTTCGGCAACCTGCGTCGAAACATCGAGCGCGACATCGCTTCGCGAAAAAAGAAGCGCATCTTCGGCCGCGACGAACAAATCGACTTGCGACCGGATACGATACGGGCCGTGGTCGAACGGCTCCAGCACTATGACATGTTCGGTATCGACGAGGATTTGAACGGTCGTCTCTTTGAGACGTTTCTCAATGCCACCATGCGCGGCAAGGAGCTGGGCCAGTATTTTACGCCGCGCAGCATCGTCAAACTCGTCACACGATTGGCCGATCTAAAGGTAACCCGCACCGATGTGGAGCGCACGCTCGATGCCTGTTGCGGCACGGGTGGCTTTCTCATCGAAATTTTGACCGAGATGCGCAACACGGTGCGCAACAACAAGAGCCTGAGCGCCGCTGAGAAGGATCGGCTCATCGACCGCATTTCAAATGAATCAATCTACGGGGTCGATTTCGGCAAGAGCCCGCCAATCGCGCAGATTGCCCGCATCAATATGTATCTGCACGGCGACGGCGGTAGCCGCATCTACTCGGCGGACGCACTCGACAAAGGGCTTGAATCCATCGAGGGCCAGGACGTTGAACTGACGCGCGACCAAACCGAGCTGCGCGATGCCATCGAAGGTGGCCTGAAATTCCACTGCGCCCTGACCAACCCGCCTTTTTCGATGACGAAGGAGCTACGCAACGACAATGAGGGGCGCGTGCTGCGCCAATACGAGCTGGCCAAGATCGAGAACACGTCGCGCGTCCGCAGTTCCCTGCGGTCCAATGCGATGTTCATCGAACGGTATCACGATCTGCTGGAAGATGGCGGCAGGCTGCTGACCGTGATTGATGATAGCCTGCTCGCGGGCAAAGATTTCGGATTCGTCCGCGATTTTATCCGTCGCCACTTTATCATCCGGGCGGTGATATCGCTGCCGGGTGACGCTTTCCAGCGATCTGGCGCGCGGGCCAAGACAAGCATTCTCTACGCGACGAAGCGGGGGCCTGGTGATGACGGGCAACCCGACATCTTCGCTTACGAGTGCCGCTATGTAGGAATGGATGACGTGGTGCTGCGGACGCCCCCGAGCGTCGCCGAAAAGGCGCGCCACATTGCCGTGCAGGAGATGGAAGAAGTTACGGCGGCGTTTCGTGACTATATGAACGGGAAAAAGGGGCCTTGGCTTGTGCCCGCCGACCGGCTTGGCGAGCGCCTCGATGCGAAATATCTCCGACCGTGGCAAGCGTCCGATCTTGAACAGACGTGGGCGCGAGCTGGCGCAACCTCGGACAAATTGTCGAACCTCGTCGATTCCGTCTGGGACGGCGTTACGCTTGAGCCGAGGACTGAGTATTCGTTCCTTCGCATCAGCTATGCTGGTCGCGCCGAACGCGGCGAAGCCCGCTTGGGGAAGGAGGTTGGCTATACGGATGTCAGCAATGCTAAGGCTGGCGATATAGTCGTCAGCAACATCAGCGCCGTATATCGAGCAATTTGTGTGTTGCCGGAGTGGGCCGAAGGCTTGCTGATCTCCAAGGAGTTCACGATCCTTCGCCCGAAACCAAAATCAAAAGTGGATACGGCATATCTCTGGGCGGTTTTGCGTTCCGCAGCTGTCGTAGCGGAGTGGCTTTCGGGAGCAACCGGCGTCGGGCGACATCGCGTTGACTGGGACAGCCTACAGAATCAGCGCATCCCGCTGCTCACCCCGGCCGCACAAAAGAAAATTGGCGACGACTATCGACGAGCCGAGGACCTCGAAGCGAAAATAGCTGCGTTGCACGCAAGCGCCCTCAGGGAGCTGTCCCCGCTGGAGCTAGAGGGCGAGGTCGCCGTTGACCGACTGGCACGAGCTAAACCTCCGAAGTGATACCGTCGTATCAATAGGCCACCTTGAACGTCGGGCTGTCTTCCGGACGCGTGCGGCGGTGATCGTAGATGCGCGTGGTGGCGATGTTGGCGTGCCCAAGCCATTCTTGCACCTTGGCGATGTCGGCCTGGTGGTCGAGCGCGTTGGTGGCGGCGGTCGCGCGGAGCGCATGCGCGCCGATCTCGAACCCGAGTTGCGCCGAATAGCTTCGCACCAGCCGGTAAACGCCATCGGCCGTGATCGCCATGTCGAGCCGGCCGGTGGCGTTGTTCTTCATCGGCCGGAACAGCGCCCCGTTCTCGTCGGTGCCGTGCCCGGCGGCGTCGAGGTAGTCGTTGATGAGGCCATTGGTGCCGGGATGCAGCGGCAGATACCGGGTCTTGCCGCCTTTGCCGGACACCTTGAGATGCGGCACACCCTTACGCGCGTGCCGGAAGTCCCGGACCTTGAGCTTGCACAGCTCCGCGCGGCGCAGCGCGTGGAAGAGCAGGGTCGAAAGAATGGCGCGGTCGCGCTTGCTCTTAATAGAGTCGTCCTGCGGCGCATCGAGCAGCTTGCGCGCCTGGTGGTCGCCAAGGGCGGGCGTCTTGCGGGTAGGTTCAGGATACGTGTAAAAAGTGGTCACAAGGCAAAGTCGGGCTGAATCTGGAGCTGTCCAAGAAGGCTTACCTTTGCGGACAGCGGGGTTGGCTCCGCATCTTATTGAAAACGCTCATATTTCTGGCGGTCATCGGCGGACCCATTTCTGGACACCCGGGCGACCTGCCCGTGACACGGCCAGCACGAGGAATCACTGGCCGCAAGCGCCATCGACAACATACTGTTTAGTAAGCGTTTTTAACGCCATTCGGCCTTGTGACCACTTTTTACACGTATCCCGAACCTACCCCTCTTGCCTTCGCCGCTCTCCGTCCTCGGCCGCTCGACACCCTTCACCGGGTTATGGGTGACGGCGTTCTTCTCGCAGAGATATTCGAACAGCGACGCGAGCGAGGCCAGCCGGTGGCGGATCGTCGCCCCGCCAAGTCCGCGCCGCATCAGGTCATCGCGCCACGCGATGATGTGGGCGCGCGCCACCGTCCGAAATTCTTCCGGCCGAACGATACCGGTGAAGCGCATGAAATCCCGCACCGCGTTTTCGTAGGCGCGGCGGGTTGATGGGTTGGAGAGATTGGCGAACCACTCAACCTCGGGGGGCACCTCGGCCAGCCGGTGGAACTCGGCTTCCGTCAGCAGCCGGGAAAAACCGGGGGGCCAATCAGGGTCGGGAGCTGATCCGGCATCACTGCACCCGCCGCGTCAGAAGGTAAAATCCCTTGTCGCCCTGATATTCGAGCCGAGACAGAATCTCGGCGTCGGTCTTGCTCATCAGCGGGTCGGCGTAGACCCGGAAGAATATGGAGCCGGCCGGACGTGCCGGGTCGCGATCAAGTTCGAGCACGCGAAGGGCGGCCGGCCCGATCCCTTCGAACGCGCCGAGTTCAGTCCACTCCCGGTTCTCGCCGCGCACCGATAACTGCCACATCCTGCCTCCTGGTGTGCGGCCACCTTACTCTTGATAAAATCTGTTATCAAGAATAAATTCGGGAACATGATGGAGAAGGTGAACCCCGAGCAAAACGACGCATTAGCGGCGACGGCGGCGAGATCGTCACCGTCCAGATGGCCGAACGCATGATTAAATTCTGCATGGGATTCGTCCTGCCGCTGGACAGCAGCCATAGTCAAGATTGAAGACGTTCTAAGCGTCCTTTGATGGCAGCCGTTCCTGGGGCTGTTTTTCGTGGGTCCGGCGCTGCTGGAAATTAGCCGATAGGCGGTGGCAGCTGGTCAATAATGCGTTCCCATTTATCGCGGTGGCGATTCATGCGCGTATCGTGACGCTTGGTTGCCTCAGTCACGCTATATCCCCCCTTCTTCGTCCACGATGGAGAATGCGCATGGTCGCCTAAAGCGTCCTCGACCTGGCTTAAGTTCGAAAATATATAGAATTCCGGATTTTCAGATATCCACCAGACTTGGACCAAAACAAGATTAACGGCTTTTCCGAACCAGCTTTTCTGGAAGGAATAGCCAGAATGCGATCTAGCCTTCACTTGTATGGGAACGAATTGGTTTGCGAGATTTCCATCATGGTTGCGTCGAAACGCAATTATGTCGATCCCATAGTCAGATTCTGGATACGCTACGTCGATACCGCGCCGCATTAGTTCGGTCGCGACCAGCATCTCTCCCGCTCTACCTACCAATCTTGGGGCAATCTTGTCGGGTCTACGCAAAGCGTCAGTCACTCCCTAGGTGTACGGTCGGTCTTGGCTCCGCTCGCCACCTCGCGGAACACCTGGCGCGCACCAGCGGCCCGGAGCTGGGTGTCAACGCTCTGGCCGTCCGTCGAGACGCGCGCATATCCATAAATCATAGGTTCGTTATGAACCTAGTTTATGCAACGGAAAAGCCCTTAGATTTCAGGAGTCCGTTTTTGGTGCAGAATTCTTGAATTATGAACGCGAGTCGCGACTGCCGAGCCTCCATAGTATGTTCCTACGACCCGAAGGAGGACCGTGTCGTGGAAGGCGAAACAGAGCTAGAGATGGTTCGCCGCCACGTCCGGGAGGGCAAGGGACATGTGGCGCGGCAAGATGAAATCGTCATCAAGC
>CAIXDS010000364.1 GCA_903918195.1 uncultured Acetobacteraceae bacterium
AGATGGGCCAGGAGACGGTCGGGGACATCTTCGGTCTGGCGGAGGGTGGCGACGGCGCGCTCCAGGTATCGGGTGTTCCACAGGATGATTGCGGTGACGACGAAGTTGAGGCCGGACGCACGGTGCTGCTGGTTCTCGTAGGTGCGATCGCGGATTTCGCCGAGCCGGTGAATGAAGACCGCCCGGGCCAGGCTGTTGCGTGATTCGCCCTTGTTGAGTTCCTGTCCGGTTGTGCGCCGCAGTTCGGGATCGCTGATCCAGTCGAGGGTGAACAGGGTGCGCTCCAGCCGCCCCAGTTCGCGCAGGGCGGCGGCGATGCCGTTTTGCCGCGGGTAGGAGGCGAGTTGGCGCATGATCAGCGAGGCGGTCACGGTGCCGGTGCGGATGGACGCGGCGATGCGCAGGATTTCCGACCAGTGGGCGCGGATCAGGTCCACGTTGATGCGGCCGGCGATCAGCAGCTCGAGCGTCGGATAGTCGGACGGCTTGCCGAAGCTGTAGAGGCGCCGGTGCTTCAGACCGGGGATGCGCGGCGCGAACTGGAAACCGAGCAGGGAGCAGAGGGCGAACACATGGTCGGACTCGCCGCCGCCGTCGGTGTGATGGCAGCGGACCGTCACCTCGCTCTGGTGGTAGAGCAGCGCATCGAGCACATGCAGGGCCTCATTCGTGGTCGCCCCGATCAACTTCGTGAAGAACGGCCCATAGCGGTCGGAGAGATGCGTGTAGATATTGAAGCCGGATCGCTTACTGTAATGAGCGTCGAAGCTGCTGGCGTCACGGCTGAGGCCCGCGGCGTGGAAAAACTGGCCGTCGGAGGACGAGGCGGAGCCGTTGCCGAATACCGCCGCGAAGGGTTCACGCTGCTGCTGGTTGACCAGACACCGCAATGCCAAAGCGTAGGTCTCCTCGCGAATTTACCAATCCGATGTCCAGGCAAGCTCGCCGAGGCTGGCGATGCTGCACGCCTCGGCCATGCGTGTCAGGCCAAGATTGAGCCCTTCAGACAGCAAGGCCGCCATGATGATGCGATTGTCGGCCACGGTTTCGCCAGTGCGCAAGTGGGTGAAGCAGTCGGGAAAAAGGGTCCAGCGCGCCACTTCAGTCAGCAGGTCGGTGATGCGGATGCGCGGCAGCATGGCGTAGAGGCGTTCGGTCAGGGCCTTGGCTTCCGGCGGTGTGGATTTTTCAATCGGCGAGATTTTCAGCACGCCGTTCTCGATCGTCACGTCGGGCAGCAGCCCTCCTTTGGCACGGGTGTCGACCTCCTTCAGCCGTTCATCCAGCAGGGTGCGTCGACTCTCGATGAAGCGGTCGAAGTCCGCCTCGACCGCGATCGGAAGCGTGTCGGACTTTTGCAGATTCTGCATGGTCTCCCTGGAAAGAAGCCGTTCCTCGAAGGAGCGGTATTGGCGGCTGCCGACGACCCAGACATCGCCGGCGCGCAATCGGTCGCGCAATTCCGACAGGACGCAGAACTCGTAGTAGCGTCGGTCGATGACGCCGCCGGGCAGCACGTACGGCACCCAGCGTTGCCGGACGAAGCTTGTTGGAGCATCTTTCGGCAGGGTGGACCCTTCGGTCCGATTTGCCTCGCGCAGCACCTCGATGGCGCGAAGAAGCGAGGCCGACGCCGGCACACTCTCGAATTTGAGCGCATCCAGGAACGCGGGCGACCAGCGCCGGATGTCGCCGTAGTGCCTGGTCAGGCCCGGATAGGCGTCGAACGCCTCTGGCCGTGCCAGTGCTTTGGCTTCAGCGATGGTGGTGCAGAACTGCTTCCAGGGAAGCACCGTTTCGATGGCGGCGAAAGCATTCCGCTTCTTATCGTGAGCAGCGATCAGCGCATCACCGACGCGGGCAAAGAGACGGACCTTGTTGTTGATGGATCGGGCATCGGCCTGGAAGGCGCGGACCTGCCGTCCTTCGGCCTTGCGAAAGAGGGCGCCGATCAGGCGGTCGAACACATCGACGGCCTGGTCGGTCAGGTTGGCGCCGAGGTCCAGGCAAATTGCGACCAGCGTCGCGTGCCGGCGCTGCCGTTCGTGGTCGGCAACATGCTGGACCGTGCTGCGGCCAGCCTCACGAACAAGCTGAGCAAGGCGCGCCTGATGGACATGGTGGCCGCGACTGGGTTGGATGCCGATCGCGCGCACATGCTCGAGGCGTTCGATCAGACCGAGCATGGCATCCGGCTTGGCGGCTTCTGGCATTTGCCGCAACCAGGTCAACCAGTTCTGGCCGGTCTTTTCTCGCCGCTGTGTCAGCGCATCGAGCTGGCGCCGCTGTTCGGCGGACAGATCCCCGGCCAGGCGGCGATACACTTCCCGATGGGCCTGGTCGCGGAGTGCGCCACACAACCGTTCAAGTGCATCTTTGGTCGGAACGATAATCCGGCGCTGGCGGCATGTCTGCATCACCAGAGCGGCCAGATGGACGAAGCGGTCGTCCTCGATCGCCTGCGGCAAGAGGATTTCGGCCAATTCTGCCGCCGTTCGCTTGCCGAACGGACCCAGTCCGAGCTGGCGCTGGCATTCGACGGCATGGTGCTGGCGATTCCGCTCGGCTGCGAGGTATGCGTCAATCGCCTCCGGGAAGACCCCGAGCTGCCCGGCGACAAATGCAAGCAGCGCAGTCGGCGGCCGTTCGCCGGGGCGCAGGGCACGACCGGGATAGCGCAGGTAGCAGAGCATAAGGGCGTGGCCGAGGCGATTGTGATCGCCGTGGGAGCGACCGATTGCGGCAAGATCCGCTTCCGACAGCGTGAAGTGGCGCACCAATTCCCGTTGCTCGGCCGGAGGGTCAAATAGCTCTGCAATCTGGGCTGTGGTCAATCTCTGCCGTCTCGTCACTTCCGCCTCCAGGACCTTGATACTCCACAGATCAGCCAAGCCGCCCAGAGAGTCGATTAGTGTATTGCGCGGATCTCGAATGTGTCATACTCAAGTTGGACAGTGAGTTTTACGAACATCATGATATTAAACGCGAATCCAGGAAATTCAGAGCAGCGTGGCACCACGCCGCGGGCGTCCGCGGCGACGGGGTGGCGTTGGCAGGGCCGCAGGTTTGGGTGGTGGCGTGC
>CAIXDS010000365.1 GCA_903918195.1 uncultured Acetobacteraceae bacterium
ATCCGCGACCGGCGCGGCGCGCTCATCTCCTTTGGCGGGCGCATATTGGGGGATGGCCAGCCGAAATACGTCAACGGCCCGGAAACGCCGCTGTTCTCCAAGCGCCGCACCTTGTTCGGCCTCGATCTTGCCAGGGAAGCGGCGCGCAACGGGGCCTTCGTGGTGACGGTGGAAGGCTACATGGACGTGATCGCCCTGCACCAGGCGGGCTTCGGCGGCGCGGTCGCGCCTTTGGGCACCGCGCTGACCGAGGAACAGCTCGACGAGCTCTGGCGCCTGTCGCCGGTGCCGGTGCTGTGCTTCGACGGCGACGCCGCCGGCGCCCGCGCCGCCACCCGCGCCGCGGACCTCGCTTTGCCCGCCGTCACCGCAGAACGCAGCCTCAAGCTCGCCACTTTGCCGGCCGGCGAGGACCCCGACACGCTGGTGCGCCACCGTGGCGCCGCCGGAATGACCGACATCCTCGCCGCCGCCCGCCCGCTCTCCGACGCGCTGTTCGACATGCTGCGCGACGCCGTCGGCGACACCACCCCGGAACTGCGCGCCTCCCTCAGCAAACGGCTGGAGGCGACAGCCGACCGCATCCAGGACCGCAGCCTCGCCTGGGAATACCGCACCGCCTTCCGCGCCCGCTTCAAGGAACGCTACCGCGCTCCGCCCCGCTCTTTTGGCAGCAGCACGCGCGGCGGCGGCAAAGCGCCGGCGCCGCGGCCGGTCGCCTTCACCCGCCCCACCATCGCCCCGGGCAACGCCACCGCCGAACGCGCGCTGAACCTCGTTGCCATCCTGCTCAGCCACCCTGCCCTGCTGCACGACGTCGAGGAAGCATTCGGCACCCTCGTGCTGCCCGCCCCCCTCGCTCCCCTCCGGGCAGCCATGCTGGACTGGGCCGCGGGCGCCGAACTCCTTGACTCTGCCGGGCTCATGTCCCACCTGACCGCGGTTGGATTGGCGGGCGAGGCCGCGCAGGCCCTTGCCGCATCGTCCACGGAATGCGCCGCGCCCAGCGCCATGCCTGCAGAAGCCGAGGAGGGCTGGTGGCATTTCTTCGGTCTGATGCATCGCAGCCGCCTCGACGAGGAAGTCGCGCAGGCCGTGCACGATTTCATGCGCCGGCCCGACGACGAAGCGGCCCAGCGCCGGGTGATGTCGTTGCGCGCCGCCCAGGAGGCCCTCAACCGAGGCGAACAGGAAATGGAGACCGAGCCATAATGCGCCATCCTCTCGCCTGGCGCATCCCCGCTTGCGCATGACGGTCCAGCCGTTCGTTTTCGTCAATGGAGTTTGCTAACCGATGGCCACGAAGCCCGCCACCCAGACCGAGACCGCCACCGCCGACCCCGATGCGGACGCCACCCTGCTCGACGTCCAGTCGGCTGCGGTGAAGCGGCTGATCGCGAAGGGCAAGGAACGCGGTTACATCACCTTTGACGAGCTCAACGCCGTCCTCCCGCCGGAGCAGAACAGCTCCGAGCAGATCGAGGACGTGATGGCCAACCTCAACGAAATGGGCATCCAGGTCGTCGAGGGCGAGGAGACCGAGGAGGGTGAGGCTCCGGTCGCCAAGGTCAAGGAGGAAGCCGAGGAGGAGGAGGAGCCGACCGGTAACGTTGACGCGGAAAGCCTCGGCCGCACCGACGACCCGGTGCGGATGTACCTGCGCGAGATGGGCAGCGTCGAACTTCTCTCCCGCGAGGGCGAGATCGCCATCGCCAAGCGTATCGAAGCCGGCCGCGACATGATGATCGGCGGGCTGTGCGAGAGCCCGCTCACCTTCCGCGCCATCGTCGCCTGGCACGATGCGCTGAAGGCCGGCCGCATGCTGCTGCGCGACATCGTTGACCTGGAAGCCACCCAGGGTGGTCCCGCCCCTCCAACCGCCGCCGGCGACGCCGACCCCGCCGCCGTCGAGCCGGCCGAGCCCGCCCCCTTTGAGCCCCCTGAAGACGAGGACGGCGAGGAAGGCGAGGGCGCCGGCCTGTCGCTCTCGGCGCTGGAAGAAAAGCTCAAGCCCGAGGTGCTCGCCACCTTCGAGGAAGTCGAAAACCTCTACAAGAAGCTGCACAAGATGCAGCAGAAACGCCTGGAATCCCTGACCTCCGGCGAGGACGTCAACGCCCGCTCGGAAAAAGCTTACGAGAAGCTGCGCGAAGAACTCGTCAGCAAGGTCGAGCAGGTGCGCCTGCACAACAACCGCATCGAGGAACTGGTCACCCAGCTCAAGCAGCTCAACCAGCGCCTCAACGGCCTGGAAGGCCAGCTCCTGCGGCTGGCCGAAAGCTGCAAGGTCGCCCGCGACGACTTCCTTAACCAGTACCGCGGCAACGAGCTTGACCCGAACTGGATCGAGAAGATCAGCCGTCTGCCCGGCAAGGCCTGGAAACTGTTCGCCGGCAAGCACACCGACGACATCACCAACCTGCGCGGCCAGATCGCCGCGGTGGCCACCGACGGCAGCCTGCCGATCGGCGAATTCCGCCGTGTCTATGCCACCGTTTCCCGCGGCGAACGCGATTCGGCCCGCGCGAAGAAGGAAATGATCGAGGCCAATCTCCGCCTCGTGATTTCCATCGCCAAGAAATACACCAATCGCGGCCTGCAGTTCCTCGACCTGATCCAGGAAGGCAATATCGGCCTGATGAAGGCGGTGGACAAATTCGAGTACCGCCGCGGCTACAAGTTCAGCACCTATGCCACCTGGTGGATTCGCCAGGCGATCACCCGCAGCATCGCCGACCAGGCCCGCACCATCCGCATCCCTGTGCACATGATCGAGACGATCAACAAGCTGGTGCGCACGTCCCGCCAGATGCTGCACGAAATCGGCCGCGAACCCGCCCCGGAGGAGCTTGCCGAGAAGCTCGGCATGCCGCTGGAAAAAGTCCGCAAAGTGCTGAAGATCGCCAAGGAACCGATCAGCCTGGAAACCCCGATCGGCGACGAGGAAGACAGCCA
>CAIXDS010000366.1 GCA_903918195.1 uncultured Acetobacteraceae bacterium
ATCTCGCGCTTCTGTTCCGGCGTCCAACGCCGCCGACGCTCGCCGCGCGTGATGATCTCGATGCGCTGATTGCGAGAGCTCGCATGATCACTCGTACGAGCGTTCTCAGACTCCGACACCGCGTCCAGCATCCTGTCGTCCTCTTCCAAGGACGACAGGTGACCTCATTTTCCCCGCATCCCGCAACGTGTCGACGCCACCCCGCTTACGTTCATGTGCGGGGTGGCTCTGCGCGAAGACGCCTGGCGGACGCTGTTCAGCGACCGGCAAGGAGCGAGCATCGTCGGCTTGATCGCCTCCCTTGGGGGAGAGCCCGACGACGAAGACGCCATGGCCCCTCCCAAGGAGGTGACCGATGCGGCCGAGCAGTTGCCGGAGATGATCGCCGCTATCGCCGAGTTCTGGCGGACGCGCAGGATCAATCCGCCGCCGCACCACGAGAGCAAAGTCGGCCGCAACGATCCCTGCCCGTGCGCGTCCGGCCGAAAGTTCAAGAAATGCTGCGGCGCGCCGGGGCGGGTACTTTCCTGACCAGGCCGCCTGTGGCGTCCGTCGGATCAGCGCAGGACGTCGTCGAGACTCGTGGCGTCGAACACGCGCAGGCTCCACTCCTCCAGCGAGCCGGTGTCCGCAGTGGCGATGCGCTCTGAGGCCCAGCCCGGTAGTGCACCAAACCGGCGTTCCAGCTGGCGCAGCAGTATGGCCGCCTCGCCCTTCTGGCGGCCTCTCTGCTCGCCTTCCTGACGGCCCTTCAGCTCGCCCTCTTGCAACCAGTGCCGCTTCCAGTCCTCGGCCCGTGACGCCAGCATGTTCCTGACCTCCAACAACTCCTCCGGCACCCGAACGCCCGGGGCCAGCGGCTCCATGATCGCGCCCAGCAACTCGGCAAAGACCGACCGTACCCCCTCAAACCCCGGATGACGCCTGAACCACGCCAGCAGCGCGTCGGCCAGGACGACCACCTGCTCCGGGTCAGGAGAACCTTCCAACCGGAACAGCAGCGCCGGCAGGGCGTCGCGCCTCGCCAGATCATCCTCGGGGAAAGCGCCTTCGTCCACTATCTGGTAGCTGATCGCCGGCTGCCATTGCCACAATGGCGAATTCCTGGGCAACCCGACGAGTTCGTGCAGCGCCAGCGGCGCCGCCCAGCGCCGGTCACCATTGTACAGGACGACCGGCAGGATCGGCGGCAGCCTTCCGTCGGGCAGCAGGCTCTTCTCGTTCAGCAGCTGCTGCCACAGGAGGCTGGCATAGACCAGCACACGGAGCGCCATCCAATGGTAGGGGGTGGACTGAAACTCCAGCAGCAGCACCAGGTAAGTGTCGCCGCCGCCGCGCCGCGGGATGCGCCAGATCATGTCGCCTTCGCGTCGATCGCCCATCTCGGCATGGAACTTGGCGTTCTGCCGCTCCATACGCTCCAGATCGAGGTCGTCGAGCCAGGGTCCGGCGACGAACTCACGCAGCAGCTGGGCCACCATGCCGGGATGGTGACCGGGGCGGCGGCGGCACATTGTGCGGCGCGGGCGGTTTAGGGCCAGATGTCGTCCATGACGGAGGACGACGGCATGGCGAAGCGGTCATTGCGGGCCGAGAGCGCTCTTGCGAGTGATCATACGAGCGCTCGCATTTCGTGCGCTGACGTTGTTGCCCGGGGCAAGCGCCGACGGTGGACGGCTGAGCAGAAGCGCCGGATCGTGGCCGAGAGCATGCAGCCGGGCGTTTCGCCAGCGATGGTGGCGCACAAGCACGGCATCAGCACGGGACAGTTCTACGCCTGGCGGCAGCAACTACTGCTGGGCGGTGGGCTTGGCACGCCGGTCGACACCCTGCCGCGCCCCGTGCCCGTTGATGTGACGCCGACGGTGCAGCACCCGGAGACCGCCGTTCCTGTGCCAGTGGCGACAGACCTTTCTGCGGTGCCGGCCGCCCCGGATCCTCCTCAGCCGGCCGGCCGGATCGGTGTCACGGCGCCGGATGGCGGGCCGATGCAGGGGAACGACGACGACGCCGGCGATGATCCCGCACCTGGGGGCAACCGCAGGAGCGCTGGCCGCGGCCGGATCGCTGCACGCCCGGATTGCGGTCAGGCCGCCGAGTGCCAGGACGCCGCGCCACAATGCGAGTTCGCGGGAGCGCTACGCCGCTTTCGCCATGTCGGCCGCCCCGGGAGGGCGCCAGTTCCAGGGCAGCAACTGCTCGAGCTCATGTGCCTTGGTACGGCCGCAGACGAGCCGCTGCAGCACGTCGGTGAGCCAGGCAAGCGGCTCGACGCCGTTCAACTTCGCCGTGTTGATCAGGGTCAGTGCGATAGCCCAGTGCTCGGCGGCGCCGTCCGACCCGGCGAACAAGGCGTTCTTCCGAGCCACAGCAACGCCCTTCATGCCTCGTTCGACGACGTTGGTGTGTGTGCCTTGCCAAGGTGCACTGTTCTCCCCGGTGGAAATCCGGGCCGGCAAACTCTCGCTCCAGCCGGAAGCACCCGGGGCGGGTCAGGAGGCGACGAATGGCCTGAAGCACTTCGGGAAAAGACCCCTTCA
>CAIXDS010000367.1 GCA_903918195.1 uncultured Acetobacteraceae bacterium
CCGAGACGATCGACCCGTTGGCGTTGACGCCGCCAGGCGCGCCATTGTTCGCGCTGCCGCTCATGGCGGTGCATCCCTGATAACGCGTTGCACGTTCGGACTGGTGGTCTGCGTTTCGGGGTTCCTGCCCACCGGATCGAACGCCTGGTTCCAGACGCCGAGAACGGTGTCACCGTCCCGCAACCGCCAGCCGCGCGCAACCGCCTCCACCTGCACGAGATCGCCCTTCACGGCATAGTTCGGCGTTGCCTCCTTGCCGTCAGGATTGATGACGAACACGGACGGGATGCGGACGTTGCCCGGAAAGCGGAACACGGTGCTGTAACCGTTGTCGAAAACTTCCAGCGGCAGCAACGAGCGGTTGCCCTGGGCGACGTAGTGCCAGTTGCGATCGCCCGACAACGGATCCCTGGCCTGACGCTCCATCTGGTGGTGCGCTGCCTGAAGCTGGAGTTGCGCCGCGCGGGCCTGCGCCTCCGCCTGCTCCTTGGCCGCCTGCGCCTCGGCCTGTGCACGCTGCCGCACGGCCTCGTCAGCCGGATAGGTGAACTGGACGCTGTAGTAGATGCCGGGCGCGGTCACGCTGAGGCTCTCGGCCGGAACGGTCGTGATCTCGAACACGTAGCGGCGCATCTCGCCGCCTTCGGTCGATGTCAGGACGATGGCCGGTTGCAGCGGTAAGGCTTCCTGCGACTTGAGAAACAGGAAGTTGCCCTTCGGCATCGCCTTGAGGTTCTTGCTGTCGGTCACGGCAACGGCCGTGACCGTCTCCCTGGGACCGAAGGCGACGACGAGCGTTGCGCCCACCGCGGTCGACAGATGCACCACCTGGCCGGGGTTGTAGGCAAGGTAGCGCATGCGCGCATCCTGCCGGCCGGGGACCGGATGTTCCTCCGCCCAGGCGGGCGATGACAGGGCGGACGCGCAGAGCAGCGCCAATGCGACCGGTTTCATTGGGCGCTGTCCTCCGCGGCCTGGTAGGACATGACGATCACCCCACCGGGGTTCCTGAGGCGCAGCGCAATCGGCAGCGTAGCCACGGTCCGGAATTGCAGGGTGGCCGTCCACGTCGTCACGACCGCCTGCTGCCCGGTGATGGTGAGCACGCGGCGATAGCGAATCTGCTGCACATTCGCGGCGATGTTCGCCGACGAGATGTGCTGGATCTCAATCACGCCCTTTTTGCCGACCGTCATCTGCGGCGACGCCGCGTTGGGGTAGTTGAACCAGCCCTGGTACTGGGTGCGGGGCGCGTCCGCGCTCATTCCGGACACGGCGTCGTATCCGTACTGCGCGGTGTCGTAGCTGTAGCCCTCGCGCAGCCGCACATATTCCCACAGCGCCGCCGTCACGACCGCCTGACTCTGCGTGGCCGGCAGACGGGAGAGGGCGACCGAACTGTCCACCGTCCCGTCCGGGCGTACCCACAGATAGACCGGCACGACCTTCGTCAAAGGCAGCAGGGAGGCTATCGTCCACGCTTGCCCCAGATCGGCAAGAATGGCGATGGCCGCAACGACGGCAAGCGCCTTCGAGGTGCGCCTCACCGCGTTGGTCCGGTCACGCTGGAAGGATTCGACCTGCTTGTAGTGGTCGCTCAGGCCCACCCGACCGACTGGCAGCGCAAGGCTCTCGGCGTTCATTCCGCCCCGCCGGAATGCGGCAACTGAAGGTCGGCCGGGCTTGCCTGCCAGTGGCCGGTATTCAGTGCGAACACAGGCCCCGTCGGGGTTGCCAGCACCTCGGTGTGGCTGCACGCAGCCAAGCCAATCAGCGCAGCCAGAATCGCAAGGGTTCTCACCCACGATCTCCTTCTCGTGTTTCAAGTTGGGATAGCTCGGGGTGACGCCGCTCTACGTCGGCTTGCGCGTGGCCATGCTGACCGCCTTCGAAGCACCGCTCGAGGCGAGATTGGTGAACGCGTTCAGGATTGCCGCCCCAGGGCTGGCGCCCAGGCCACCACCGATTGTCGCGGCGATCGCTGGCAGCGAGATGATGATAAATGCGCCCATGGCAAAGAACATCGCCAGTTCGATCAGAACCTTGAGTTCCCCCGGCACTGCTGCCAGCCCCGATGCCTGTTGCGTGAGGATAGCCCGCATATATTCCTTTTCACCTGCCAGCACCATGTTGAGCGTGACATTGATCAGCAGAGTCAGGAGGCTGTAGGTAATCAGCATCCCGATCCACCGGTGCGTCACCGCCTTCGTCGCCTCGAAAAGATAGCCGACGATAACGACAGGACCGATCGCGACGATGATCCCGGTGATGATGATAGCGAACTCGTAGATCGCGAAGGTGACGATCAGCAGCACCATCAGGACAAGCTCGATCAGCACGAGGCTCACCGCGTCGATAATGTCATAGATCGCGATCTGCTTGCCGACGGTCTCGACCGTGTGTTCCGTTACCTGCCACATATTGTCGAACGTGGCTGGGGTTGCGTTGGCAATCGTTTGGGACCCGCCCGCCGCCGTGGCAAACCAGTTCGGAATCGTCGTGATGAAGAGGGTTTGGACGTAGGTCGTGAACAGGCCGGAAGACGTGAGGATGCCAACGACCAGAGCAACCTTGATGATCCGGGTGATGCCCCCTCTCGCGTCCATGTCGCCGCGCATCACCAGAATGCCCTGGATGATGATCCAAAGCGTGACGCACGCCAGCAGCGGCGTCGCCACCGCTGCAAGCAGGGACGTGATGGATGACTGGATTCCGGTACCGAACGCCGCACCGAAATCCGTCGCCATATTGGTAAAGGGGGTTTGGTCCATGTACTATCGCCGCAAGTTTGCCGAAGCGATTCGCGCCGCCTGGCACCAAGACGCCGGCACAGCGCTGTGCGAGCACATCGAAAGGGTCATGGCGATCACTCCGGCGTCATGACCGTAATAGGCGGGGTCTGCCTCAGGATCTGACTTTTCCGCCTTTGCAAGACTCTCCGCGACGGCTCCATGAGCGGCACTGGTGGCGTTCCGGCAATCGGCCGAATTGTCGTAGCTATGATCGTTCTGGCACATCTTCAGGACGCTCTCACGTTCCGCCTGATGAGTCTGGTACCAGTCAACGGTATGCTGCGCGCGCTCGAGCGCGAACGCAGGGACCGCGGTGGCTGCGAGAAGCGCAACCA
>CAIXDS010000368.1 GCA_903918195.1 uncultured Acetobacteraceae bacterium
GCGGGTTACAGCCCGACTTTGCCAGCCGGACTTGTGTGGCTGAGCTTGGAGCGCCGGACGTAGCTGCGCATGGTGGTCAGGCTGCGATGCCTTGTATGACCCATGATCTCCTCGTCCGGCACGCCGTTGCGGTAGGCGGTGGTGACGAAGCCGGCCCGCAGGCCGTGCGGGCTAACCGGTTCGGCCAACGTGCCCTTCAGCCCGGCCTCGGCGGCGCGCTTGAGCAGGATCTGGCGCACGGCGTCGGTGCTCAGCCGGGCCGTCTCGACGTGCCCGCCGCGATTGACCTTGCGGAAGAGGGGACCGGCGGTGATCTGGGCGGCCGTCAGCCAAGCCTGCAGCGCCGTCACCGGGCAGGTTTCCTCGGATCGTCCGCGCGGAATGGTGATTTCGGCGCCTTTGCCTTCGGCGTCGGTCTTGGAGCGCTCGATGAGCAGGGTGAGGCCTTCGCCCGTCCAGGTCACATGCGCCATGTCCAGTCCGACCAACTCCGAGCGGCGCAGGGCACCGGCGAAGCCGATCAGGAACAGCGCTCGGTCGCGCGCACCAGCAAGCGTGGTGCCGCAGGCCCGGCTGAGCTTCCTGATCTCGGCCGTGGTCAAGGCCGCCGCGCGCCGGGCGGGCGTGCCGTGCTTGCGGCCGATGCCGCGGAGCGTCTCGCGGATTGCCGGGTGCTTGGTGTCGAGCGGGTGGCCGGCCACGCCGCAGGCGCGCGCGATCGCGGCGACCCGCCGGCGCAGGGTCGGCATGGCGTAGCCTTCGCCGGCGGCGGCCAGGTAGGCGCCGACAATCTCCGGCGTCGCGGGCATCGCCTGGAAGCCGTGCTTGCCGCACCAAGCCTCAAAGTTGGCCAGGTCCGCCGCATAGGCACGCAGCGTGGCCGAGGAATCGGCGGCGTCCTGGTAGGCCTGGGACTTCGCCAGCGCCATGGCGGCGCGGGCGGTCGGTGGCTTGGCGCCCTGCAGGCGGGCCATTTGCCGCTTGCGGGCTTCGGTGAACGAACTTGGCATGGGGGAGACCTACCACGACCTATAAGACTTGATAATGCTCCTTCTCGCATGTTATTGCCAGTCCAGTCCAGGCAGGGCTGTGTTCTTGTCGGCTTACGGTTAATTCGTTCAGCAGCACCATTAAAGCGTTCAGCAGCGCAGGTTGACTCGTTAATTCATTCAGCGGCTGAAGCATTTAATGGTGCGTGGGCCTTGGGGCATCCGTTCCCGACGGGGACGCCGCGCGCTCTGTCCCAGCACTGTCAATCAGGCTCCTGAAGCGCCGATCGTGCAGCATGCGCAGCTGACAGCGTTCTCCCTCGGTCCCGTCGGAGACTGAATCGGCCTTGGCGCACAGGTGCAAGGTTGCGGCCACCCTGCTGAACGAATAAACGAGTCACCAGCGTCGCCGTCAACCTTGCTGAACGATTTTGCGAGTCACACAACCCATTGATATAAAACAATTCCCGCTGATCGGTTTAGCGGTGCGCCGACAGTTCTGCCGCCCTGTTGTCGGCGTACGTATAATTCGAGCAGCAGCGCTGGCTGACTCGTTAATTCGTTCAGTGGTTGAAGCATTTAATGGAGTATGGGATCTTGGGATAGCCGTTCTCGTTGGCAACGCGGCGCGCTCAGTCCCTGATCCTATTGATCAGGCATCTGAAACGCGGTTCTTGCAGCATGTGAAGTGACAGCGCTCCTCATCGGTCCCGATCGGGCATGCATCGACATTGGCGCACAGGTGCAAGGTGGCCGCCAACCCACCAACCGAGTTAACGAATCGCCGGAATTGTCATTATGCATACAGGACAAAATAGCGAGTCAGGAAAGTCATTGATCCGGACCAACGCCCGCTGAGCGGGCTAGCGGTGCGCAGATACCGCCAATTCCACGCTGGAATGCATTTAGCCCTTTCAAGGACAGGCAGCTGGAATCCCCATCGCTGGACTGTCGCAGCCCCACCACCGATGACTGCGATAGCCATCTTCGATATCCCCAATCATATATGAGTAGTTTCCGATCCTACCAGCCCGGTCTGGTGGCCGGTTATAGTGTCAGAGCTTGAGTGGCCAAGGGCGACAGAACCACCAACAACCCGACCAACGGATACTGTGCCATCCGATCGTCGATATGGCAACCATTCCAAGACC
>CAIXDS010000369.1 GCA_903918195.1 uncultured Acetobacteraceae bacterium
TTGAAACTCTGCCTTTCGATCCCAGACGCAGCATGATCGTCCGCATCGTCGATTTGGAGCAGAGCGGATTTTGAGCGTCGCATTCCTTGCGGCAAGACGGCGGGACAATGCCCGACGGTCTGGCGCAATGCGGATTCCAACGCAAGGCGGCCAGGTATTCCGATTTGATCGCGGCCACCATTCCGACCTGATCGCGGCCACTCTACCGATTTGATCGCGGCCACCCTTCCAATCTGATCCCGGCCACCCCCAAGGGGGGCGCCGGGGGAGGAGATCGTCTCGCAGGCCAGTGTTCACCTGGCGTCCAATCCACCATCGCAATCGATGGAGCGGATGGGATGCCGACGGAGAGACTGACCATGCGGCGGATACGCCAGGTTCTGCAGTTGCATTTCGGGGCTCATGAGAGCGCCCGCGTGATTGCCCGGGAGGTCGGCATCGGCCGCACCACCGTGCAGGACTACCTGACCCGAGCAATCACGGCCGGGCTTGGCTGGCCGCTGCCTGTCGAGCTGACGGACGAGGCCATCGAGCAGCGACTGTTTCCCGCGCCGAGCTGCAAGGCCGGTGCGCGGCGCTATCCCGAACCGGACTGGGCGGCACTGGTGCGCGAGATGAAGCGGCCCGGGGTCAGCTTGTCGATCCTGTGGGAAGAATACGATGCGGCTCATCCGCAGGGTTATGGTTACAGCCGGTTCTGTGAGTTGTATCGGGAATTCGAGCGTCGTCTGTCGCCGACCATGCGCCAGACCCATGTTGCCGGGTACAAGTTGTTCGTCGACTATTCCGGCAAGAAAATACCGATAATCGACGCGCTTACTGGCGAAATTCGGATGGCGGAGATTTTCGTTGGCGTCCTGGGGGCGTCGAATCTCACCTATGCCGAGGCAACCTGGACGCAGAGCTTGCCGGATTGGATTGGTGCGCATGTGCGGATGTTCCGGTTCCTCGGCGTCGTGCCGCGTCTGCTCGTGCCGGACAATCTCAAAAGCGGCGTCAACAAGGCCTCGTTCTATGACCCAGAGGTGAACCACACCTATGCCAAGATGGCGACGCATTACAACATCGGCATTCTCCCGACGCGGCCAAGAAAGCCAAAAGACAAGGCGGCTGTTGAGGCCGGAGTGCGCTTTGCTCAGTACTATATACTTGGCCGCCTACGGAACGTCACCTTTTTCTCCCTGGCTGAATGCAATGCCGCGATCGCCGCGGCGCTGGAGCGCATGAATGGCCGTGAGATGCGCCGCTTGGGTGTCAGCCGCCGCCAGCTTTTTGAAACGGCCGAGCGCCCGGTCATGCAGGCATTGCCTGAGCATGACTACGAGTATGCCGAATGGTATCTCGCCCGCGTCGGCATCGACTACCATGTCGAAGTGGCCGGTTTCTTCTACTCGGTGCCGCATGCGCTGATCCGCGAGCAGGTCGACACCCGCGCCACCACCGGCACCATCGAGATCTTCCACCGCGGCCAGCGCGTTGCCGCTCATGTGCGCCGCTACGGCGGGCAGCGTCATGGCACCCTGCCCGAGCATATGCCGAGCGCGCATCGGCGTTATGCCGAATGGACGCCGGAACGGTTCCAGCGCCAGGCGCGCGACATCGGCCCCAACACCGAGGCGCTGATCCTCGCCGTGCTGGCTCGCCGGCCGCATCCGGAGCAGGGCTTTCGCACCTGCCTCGGCGTGCTGCGGCTGTTCCGCGGCATCGAGGCGGCGCGTGCCGAGGCGGTCAGCCTGCGCGCCATCGAAATCGGAGTGCTGTCCTACGCCTCCGTTGCCTCGATCTTCAAACACCGGCTCGACCAGAAGGCGCCGCCACAAGCCGCGGACGGCACGCCTCTGCTGCACGGCAATATCCGCGGCTCTGGCTACTTCCATTGAGGAGAATAACAATCGTGCTGAACCATCCAACACTGGAGCGGCTGCGTGAGCTTGGCCTGAATGGCATGATCAAAGCTTTCGAGGAACTGGCGGCCAATCCCGAAAGCCGCGCCCTTGAACACGGCGAGTGGCTCGGCCTGCTGGTCGAGCGTGAGGCCACGCTGCGGCAACAGAAGCGCTTCGAGGCCCGGGCGCGCACCGCCAAACTGCGCCACGCCGCCACCGTCGAGGATGTCGACTTCCGCACCCCGCGCGGCCTCGACCGGACGCTGTTCCTGCGCCTGGCCAACTGCGACTGGATCCGTGAGCACCGCCATTGTTTGATCACCGGCAAGACCGGAACCGGGAAGTCCTGGCTGGCCTGTGCGCTGGGCGACAAAGCATGTCGCGAAAACCTGTCTGTTCTCTACCAGCGCTGCTCCCGGCTGTTTGCAGCACTGGCACTGGCGCGCGGCGACGGACGCTACGCCAGGCTCATGCGGCAACTGGCCAAGGTTGATCTGCTGATCCTCGATGACTGGGGGCCGGAGCCGCTCACCGCCGAGCAGCGCCGTGATCTACTGGAGATCGTCGAGGACCGTTACAACACGCGTTCGCTGATCATCACCAGTCAGGTGCCGGTCGACCACTGGTACGAGATCGTCGGCTGTCCCACGCTGGCCGACGCCATCCTCGACCGCGTCGTCCACAACGCCCACCGGATCGACCTCAAGGGCGAAAGCCGGCGCAAGCCGGCGGCCGCCTGATGGCCGTTGCCAACATGCAAGCCGGAACGTCCGCCGGCTGTGCCGATGTGCCGGCATCGACGGCGACCGATGCGATTGCAA
>CAIXDS010000370.1 GCA_903918195.1 uncultured Acetobacteraceae bacterium
TCCCCTCGCCGAGATCGTCCAGGTCGAGGAACGTCTCAGCCTCCTCCTGGTCAGCGACGCGCTGGCGGAACGGGTGCTGCGCGCGGGTTGCACGGGGGTGGAATTCTCCGATCCCGCCAACAGGCAGACCGGGAAGCGGGTAGAGCGCTACCGGACCCTGCACGGGTCCGCGGAACGGAAGGTCGGCTTCCTGAATTGACCGAGAGCCTGTGCCGATGGGTCTGGGCTTAGGGCCTGAGCCCTGATAACCGCGCCGTTCGGCCGCTCACCACCAAAGTGCTGCATTGGATCGGTCGCTCTGCGACTGATTCGGTTATCTGAGCTCGGCCCCTTAGCGTGCAGTTTTGTACAAACCGTGTAGTGACCCCTCCTACGAGGCGATCGTCGATCACTGCTGCGATGCCTGGAACCGGCTCATCGACCAGCCCTGGCGCATCATGTCCATCGGCCTGCGCGATTGGGTAAATGGGTTCTAATCAATGAGCGTTGGTATAAGGCGCCGCCGCGCGCTCATAACCACATGAAGAGGTTATATTTTTCGGAACGCACTGTCAAAGTTGGGCCAAGCACGCATCCTGGCTCAACCAGATCGAGATATGGTTCTCAATCCTCGTGCGCAAACTGCTGCGGCGAGCCAGCTTCATCTCCAAGCAGAACCTGAAGCAGCGGATCGAGGTCTTCATCGCCTATTTCAACCAGACCCTCGCCAAGCCGTTCAAGTGGACCAAGACTGGCAAGCCGCTCGCCGCTTGAGCACCCGCTAAAATGGGGTCCGCTTTTCCGGCGAGGTGTACTAGCGAGTCACGCAAGTCATTGATTGGGCGCAAAACCCGCTGAACGGTTTAGCGGTGCGCCGACACTGCTTGTCGGGTTATTCTGCGCTGGACCGCATCTTCAGGCCGCACCTGCGTTACCCCGTCGGAGCGCGGCGCCCAGCATGACTTGACGGGCGGCATTACCCGGCGCGGCACTCAGCGACGGGAGGAAAGAGCCAATCCCGGAAAAGCGGGGCGACATAGGGCATAACGATGAAGCCCCCCACCAGGATCGAGAAGGCCGAGCTGACTCCGGCCACCGCCAACGGATGCAATCCAGCTACCGCGGGTGAAAGCATCAGAGTAGACACCACGTACGCTGGATAGAGAGCAACAAAGTTAACTGCGATCGTCTTGTATGGGTCGGGAGCGCGGTGGCCGGCTTCGTCAGGCGGCGTCACCCAGGCTTCCAGGCCGGAAGGGAGCTTGTACTGCGGCGGACCGTCAGCGAGTTTCGCGGAGCGTTCAAGCCACAGCGCCCGCTGCGGCGACTCCAGCCAGCGCTGATAGTCACTGTTATGGCTGAACCTGACGATAAGGGTATAGGCGCGACTGTTAGGTTCGCTCGGTCGCACGAATTCAGCGATCGGCTGGCCCGCAATCTTGGCGCTGTCACGAAATGTCTCGTTGACCAGCGCTTCCAATTTCGCCTCGCAACCCGGCCTTGCGTAGCGCGTCAACACCACCGTAATCGGGGTATCCGCCGTAACACCGGCCTGGACCGGTGGCGCCGCGCCGACGGCCGGCTCGGCGTGGAGGTGTCCCGCCGTCGTCATGGCAAGCAGGCCACCGGCCGACAGGGCCAACCACGACGCTGCCGCCGTTAGCTGGGGTGGACCCAGTCGCATCATCTTCCTTCCAACGGCCCATCGGCCGGCGTCGGTTCAGTTCGGCGCACACGCGATTACGGAAGCGGCGCTCATGTCGCCAACCTCGAGATCGTAGTATGGGCTGGGTTCGGCACGCAAACGAGGCTGAGCTTATAGCGGGGGGCATCGGGGGTGCAAGGTGCAGGACGCCCGGTAGATGGCCTGGGCGGCTGAGCGGAACAGAAAACCGGCATAAGCCTCCAACCCCTCCAAGACGCGGTGGATCGTCGATGGGTGAAACGTTGAAGGTTCTGGGAACGGCGCTGATCGACTTTCCGTCTCGGACGACTTCCCTGACCATTTCCTGCTGGTTTGGTTGCATTTTTCGGCCATCCGAAGGCGACGCCGCGCGCGTTGGCGGCAAGTCTGCCGGCGTTTGTTCGGCTTACCCCGGCTTCACGAGGCACCCCAAGCAGGCCGTTGACAAAATCGCCCCTGCCTGACTCGTTGCGCATGCAGGCAGCGAGGGCGACGGCGGATGGCACTGGGTCGGCAGCGGGAGCGGCAGGGATCGATGATGGTGACCTGGGCGGAGTTGCCGCGCTCGCCGGGCCACGTCTTCTACGACCGTCTCCAGGCGGAACTGATCGGCGCCGGGTTCGACGTGTTCGTGGAAGCCGAGTGCGCCCCCTACTACGCGAGCACGCGTGGCCGCCCGTCGCTGCCGCCGGGCCGCTACTTCCGCATGCTGCTGGTCGGCCACTTCGAGGGCATCGACAGCGAGCGCGGCCTGGAGTGGCGTTGCGCCGACAGCCTGTCATTGCGAGAGTTCCTGCGGCTGGGCGAATGCGAGCCTGTGCCGGACCACTCGACGCTCAGCCGGA
>CAIXDS010000371.1 GCA_903918195.1 uncultured Acetobacteraceae bacterium
CAGGCCCTTGGAACCCATTTCTTGAGGAATGGGGTCCAGGGGCCTCTCGGCCGTCGCGCGAAAGCGCGCTGCGCGCGGGGGCGGGTCCAGGGCAGAGCCCTTGCCTTCTGCTTATCTTTGTTTCTGGTCTCTATGGGGGCATACTGCATGCAGACGCTGATGTTGCGTCAGAGGCCCGGAACAACTTGTCTCTCGACCGCAGCTTGAATTATATGTTTTATAAAATTTGCAATCAAGAATAAAAGCGGCGCGACAGGGAACCAACGACGAGGCGGGTTGTGAGCGTGTCCACTCACGACGTATTGTCGGTGATGTCCCTGCAACGTCGCTTCCTCGTTGGTTTTGCGGTCGCGGCCTCGGCCGGCTGTTCCGCCATCTGGTTTGTCGCCTTCAGGCTGGAGACCCACCGGGTATTCGAGCGACCGGACGGTGCCTACCGCGTCATCGTGCTGCGCCGCCCCGTGATTGTAAGGATGCCGGGACAGGCCGCCGACGCGCCGGGCATTGTTCGGCTTGTCGACCGCGATGGTCACCCATTGGGCGAGGTGGGTGTCTGGTCGGTTGAGGAGGTGGAGGAAGTCGATTGGAGCAGGAATCGAGCCTACATCAGGTTTATCGCGGACTGGCCGCTCCCCTGAGAAGAGCAGGTTCCTCGCCCGCTCTGACCGCGTCGGTTTGCACCCGATGGACTGGATTATTACGTGCTAATTGACAGCGGAAGGGGGAACCGAACCGGACGGGGAAATTCAGGCGCGGGGAGTCTTTTCCGCAACGGAAGCCGGGCGGTCAGCCTGACACCTGGGGGCGGAGCAGGGTGGCTCTGCCAGGGTGCGTTCGGAGAACCCAACAGCTCGCCAGTCTTGCGACTGGCGAGCCCCCACCTCGGGCACCCCATAGTGTTTGGGGGGCGGTTAGGAGTTGCGACGTTGCCTGCGGGCAGGCCGGCATGGCATTGGTGAGATTACAACGAGGAATGCCATGACGTCACTAGGTGTCGCTCTTGCCGTCGATGCGCGCGGTCCTTGCGCGATGTATATCGTCACGGATAGTAGGATCAGCTGGTCCAATGGCAGACATTGGGATGCCGGCCAGAAGACATTCGTGTCCGCCCGCAGTCCCGATATGTTCGGATTTTGTGGTGATGCATTTTTTCCGCCAGTTGTCATTCGTCAGATTATTGATCAGGTAAACTGCGACGTCCTTTTCTTTGAAGGCACGGATTCTGAAGAACGACATCGTCTCTTTGTCCAAATCCTTCGTCAGGCGATTGAGCGGCAAAGCGGCACGCCCATGAACAATTTCTCAATTTTCCACGGAGCGCGCGACGCCGAGTTTATGCACAGTCGCTTTCGTCTTTGGGAAACATGCGCGTTAGTCGACAAAAAGACAAAGAAAGTGTCTTTCGCTGATGAGGAAAAAGACCTCGTCGGAGACCATTCTTACTTTGTACATCTTGATGGCACTGGTGCCAATTATGTGAAGAGGCGGGGGCGCGAATGGATTGATACCAATGCCGAAGGCACCAGCCGGGCGGCGATATGGTCCTTCTGCAATACCCTCCACCAAGGGCTGGACGCTTTTAGCGGGGGCGCGCCGCAGCTCGTCGGAATATGGCGAAAAGGACTGGCGCGAAATTTTGGCTTTTGGTGGGACGGGAAACCCTATCTCTCCGGCTCAGAAGTGCCAACCACCGGCCCCATCAACAATGTGGTCTGGTTCAACCACCGTTTCGAACAGTGCGACGGGCTGACAGGCAAGCGTAGGTCCGGCGCGGCGCGGCACGCTAAGCCCCTTCCCGGGCGGTTATCGTAGAGTCTGTTACCTTGCGGTGAGCTGAGTAAGTTCCACCGGATCAACTTCGTGAAACCGCTCTCCGTCATCATAATATGTCTTTCCAGCCCTCCGCAGACAGGTAACCCACCATATGTTCGGCAAATAAGTGCTGACGAGAAAAACCTCGTCGGCCGTATCTGGCATGGTCGCCTCAGCAGGAAACAGTGCGTCCGTTACATGTTGATAATTGGTCAGCGATATGTCGTTTTCCTCCAAAACGAGCACCGTTCGTGCACCCGCGTCCCGCTTCCACATGGTTAGCTTTGGATATTTGGCGTTACATGCTTTTTGGAGGCGTTCTATTCGAGCTGGTTCAATATCCCCCGTCACGATGTATCGCATTTGGAAGCGGCCACAGAGGGGGCTTTGAGGCGCAAAATGCGGTCCGGCGAGCGATCCTCTATGCAGAGAAAAACGAAATGGAACATCGGCTACCGTCTCGCCCAGAGAGGGATTAGCATACTTGTCATAGAGTTGAGTAACCGGAAAACGCGCCGAGTTCGTATTGATCCATTCTATGAGGGCGGCTCGCACGCGATTGGCTTCGGCGTCCGTCAATCCGGCAGATGCCTCAACAGGAACGTGAAGTTCCCAGAACTCTTGGTCTGATCGATGGTCGAAGCGCTCGTTGACCGGCCCCAAAAGCCTTTGGTTATGCACCTCTAATCTGATCTGGTCGGCGAAAGCCTCAATGCCTGTGTGCTCGAACGCATAGAGGATTTGCCCAACGGTGCAGACGTAGTCAACTCTCCTCTGCGGGTCAGGGTCATGCTGGTCATCAGGAGATCGACCGTCACTCATACGGAGAATATTATCGCGCGCTTCGATGCGTCGTAGAACTGCATCTATCGCCTTACCCTCATTGTAGCGGCTAGCCATCGAAATCGGTATCCTTGTGCTAGTGATTAGAGGTCAGGCGCGCAGCGCCCGCACCTGGGCGTTCACGCTCCGGCCGTCGGTCGAAACTCGGGCGCAGCCGGAGATCGTAGGTTTCATATGCATCTCATTTGTGCGCCTGAAAACCCCTATGATTTCAAGGCTCCGCTTCTGGTGCGTTAATCTTCAGTTTTGGACGGGCTGGTCAGGGCTGGCGGGAAGCGATCATTCCAATGGAAGGTATCCGCTTGCTTTGGCCCGGATGTTTGCTATCCTGCGGGGGCGCATTGTCGCCGAGCACATGCAAATCCGCCCAGCAAACGCCTCTGATCTGCCCGCCATGACGCGGATTGTGGCGAGCGCCTATCAACAATATGTCGAGAGGATCGGCAAGCCACCAGGCCCCATGCTCGACGATTATTCCGTCCATGTCCGCGCTCACGCCGCATGGGTTGCCGAGGCAGACGGGGTGACTGTGGGGCTGATCGTGCTCCTTTCCGAGGACGACCACCTTCTACTGGACAACGTGGCCGTTGATCCGGCTTACCAAGGACGCAGGATCGGACGCGCACTTCTGGCTTTCGCCGAACGGGAAGCCATCCGCCGCGGCTATGGCGACCTGCGCCTCTACACCCACGCGAAGATGACAGAAAATCTCACCCTGTATCCAGCCCTCGGTTGGGAGGAGACCGGCCGAGGAGAACAGGCTGGATATCAGCGTGTATTCTTCCGTAAACGTGTTCGCCTCTGAACGCCATCAACTGGTGTGTGCGGCGACGTTCCGGGTCAGCCAGCCAGATGCGAACGACCTGCCGATTGCGGAATGATTACTTCCAGGACCATTTCCGTCCGGAAGGAAGAAGCAGAAATGTGAAACGACGCGACCCTGGAAGGCGAACAGGCCCGCGCCGCATCTCCGTCCGGCAGCACGGAAATGCAGCGCGGCTGCCCGCACGCGTCAGGCGTGCGGCGGCTTGTAGGAGGTCTTGGTGTCGTGGGCGTGCTTCAGAGCCGCCTCGGCTTCCTTGCCGGTCAGCAGAGTCGTCGTCTCGAAGCGGGCGAACGCACCGGTCGCCGCGGCCGCCATCGAGCAGGCGGCGACGGCAGTGTTGTCCGGGAATTCGGCGATCGCAAGCCCGTCATATTCGCCGAAGGTGAAATAGTAGCTGTGCAGCTTGCCGCCGAAACCTTCGATAAGAGCCGTCGCCGCGCCAGTGCGATCGTGCGGCTTGGCGACCAGCGTCTTGACCGAGGCATCGGTAAACTGCCAGCGCAGCAGGAAGTGGGCCATTGCATCCTCCGTGATTCTTATTGTCCTGCACGTTTGCGAACGAACGGCGAGCCCTTTGCGGGCGAACCAGAGTACGCGCTTGCCGCGCGGTTTCCAACCCGGGGCGGGACACAGCCGCGTGACCGTGCGCGGGTCGGGTTGCGCCCGGTTGTCAACTGGGTTGCGCCTGCCCGCGCCAGGGTGCTACCGATGCCCCCGCGGAACCCGGAGGCACTCCCATGGCCGCCACCACTATCGGGCTGAAAATCGACGACGCCCTGCGCGAGCGCCTGCGCCGCGCCGCCGACCGGCTCGGCCGCACCCCGCACTGGCTGATCAAACAGTCCGTGCTGCACGCGCTCGACCGCATCGAGCGCGGCGAAACCCCGTTCCTCGGTGCCGGCCCGGAGGAGGATGACGGGCCGTCGCCCTTCCTCGCCTTCGCCCAGTCGGTGCAGCCGCAATCGGTTCTGCGTGCCCAGGTCACCGCCGCCACACGACGCCCCGAGCCTGAATGCCTACCGCTGCTGTTGCAGGAAGCGGCGCTGCCGCCGGCGCAGGCGGCCCGGGCCGAGGCAACCGCCCGCCACCTGGTGGAAGCCTTGCGCGCGAAGGGTGCCAGCGGACCGGTCGAGGGGCTGATCCAGGAATACGCGCTGTCCAGCCAGGAAGGCATCGCCCTGATGTGCCTGGCCGAGGCGCTGCTGCGCATCCCCGATCGTGCCACCCGGGACGCGCTGATCCGCGACAAGATCGGCAGCGGCGACTGGCATGCCCATCTCGGCGCCTCGAAATCGCTGTTCGTCAACGCCGCCACCTGGGGCTTGCTGATCACCGGCCGGCTGGCCTCCACCAGCAGCGAATCCGGACTGACCGCCGCGCTGGCCCGTCTGGTCGGCCGCGGCGGCGAACCGCTCATCCGTCGCGGCGTGGACGTGGCCATGCGCATGCTGGGCGAGCAGTTCGTCAGCGGCCAGACCATCAGCGAGGCGCTGGCCAATGCGCGCCGGTTGGAGGCGCGTGGCTTCCGCTATTCGTACGACATGCTCGGCGAGGCGGCGATGACGGCGGCCGATGCCGCCCGGTACCTGGCCGAGTACGAGCAGGCCATCCAGGCGGTCGGCCGCGCCGGCGCCGGGCGCGGTCCGTATGGTGGACCCGGCATTTCGGTGAAGCTGTCGGCCCTGCATCCGCGTTACGGCCGCGCCCAGCGCGAGCGGGTGATGGCCGGGTTGCTGCCGGTGCTGCGGCATTTGTGCGGGCTCGCACGTGATGCCGGCATCGGGCTGAACATCGACGCCGAGGAAGCCGACCGGCTGGAGATTTCGCTCGACCTGCTGGAGGCGATCTGCCTCGACCCGGCGCTTGCGGGCTGGGATGGTATCGGCTTCGTCGTGCAGGCGTACCAGAAGCGCGCGCCCTTCGTGATCGACGTGCTGGTGGATCTGGCCCGCCGCAGCGGCCATCGGCTGATGGTGCGGCTGGTGAAGGGGGCTTACTGGGACACGGAAATCAAACGGGCGCAGATTGACGGGCTGGAAGGTTTTCCGGTGTTCACCCGCAAGCCGCACACCGATGTCTGCTACCTGGCCTGCGCCCGCCGCCTGCTCGACGCGCCGGATGCGGTGTTCCCGCAATTCGCCACCCATAACGCGCAGACGGTGGCCGCCCTGCTGGCCATGGCGGGCGAGGAATTCCACCCGGGCCGCTACGAGTTCCAGTGCCTGCACGGCATGGGTGAGCCGCTGTACGAGGAGGTGGTCGGGCCGGACAAACTCGACCGCCCCTGCCGCATTTACGCCCCCGTTGGTTCGCACGAAACGTTGCTGGCCTATCTGGTGCGCCGATTGCTGGAGAACGGCTCCAACTCCTCCTTCGTCAATCGCATTGCCGATGCCGCCGTCCCGCTGGACGATCTGGTGGCCGACCCGGTGGCGCAGGTTCGCGCAACACTGCCGCTGGGCGCGCCGCATCCGCGCATCGCCCTGCCGCGCGACCTGTTTGGTGCCGGGCGGGTGAATTCCGCCGGGGTCGATCTTGCCAACGAGCAGCGGCTGGCCTCGCTGGCGGCGGGGTTGCTGGCCGGGGTGGCGACGCCCTGGCAGGCGGCACCGATGCTGGGCGACGGCACTGCGGAGGGGCCGGCGCGCGAGCTGCGCAACCCCGCCGACCGCCGTGACCTGGTTGGTTATGTCACAGACGCATCGCCCGCCCAGGTGGAGTCGGCGCTGGCGCAGGCCGAGGCCGCCGCCCCGGTCTGGCAGGCCACCCCGCCGGCCGAGCGCGCCGCCTGCCTGCGCCGCGCCGCCGACCTGATGGAGGGCCGGTTCTCCGCGCTGCTCGGCGTGATCGTGCGCGAGGCCGGCAAGACGCTGCCGAACGCCGTGGGCGAGGTGCGCGAGGCCGTTGATTTTCTGCGCTACTATGCCGCCGAGAGCGAAAAATTCGCGAACGACAGCCACCGCCCGCTGGGGCCGGTGGCCTGTATCAGCCCGTGGAATTTTCCCCTCGCCATCTTCACCGGCCAGATCGCCGCGGCACTGGCGGCGGGCAATGCGGTGCTGGCCAAGCCGGCGGAGGAAACGCCGCTGATCGCCGCCCAGGCCGTCGCCATATTGCATAAAGCCGGCGTGCCGCACGGCGCCCTGCACTTGCTGCCCGGCGATGGCGCGGTGGGGGCGCAACTCGTTCAGGATTCGCGGGTGCGTGGGGTGGTGTTCACCGGCTCGACCGAGGTGGCCCGGCTGATCGCACGCGTCCTTGCCGCCCGGCTGACGCCGCAGGGGCGGCCGATTCCGTTGATCGCGGAAACCGGCGGGCAGAACGCGATGGTGGTCGATTCCTCCGCCCTGGCCGAGCAGGTGGTGGCCGACGTACTGGCCTCGGCCTTCGATTCCGCCGGCCAGCGCTGCTCGGCGTTGCGGGTGCTGTGCCTGCAGGAGGATGTGGCCGCGCGCGTGCTGGCCATGCTGAAGGGCGCCATGGCGGAATTGTCGGTGGGCAATCCGGACCGGCTGTCCACCGATGTCGGCCCGGTGATCACGGCCCCGGCGCGCGAGACCATTTTGTCGCACATCGCGGCGATGCGGGCGCGCGGGCGGCCCGTGCACGCGCCGCTGCTGCCTGCTGTCTGCGCGCACGGGTGTTTTGTGGCGCCCACGCTGATCGAGATCGACTCGCTTGCCGAATTGCAGCGCGAGGTGTTCGGGCCGGTGCTGCACGTGCTGCGCTGGCGGCGCGACGGGCTCGACGCCCTGATCGAGGCGATCAACGCCACCGGCTATGCGCTGACCTTCGGCGTGCACACGCGCATTGACGAGACCATCCTGCGCGCCACCACCCTTGCGGCGGCGGGCAATTGCTACGTCAACCGCAACATGATTGGCGCCGGGGTGGGGGTGCAGCCATTCGGCGGGCATAGGCTGTCCGGCACTGGGCCGAAGGCGGGCGGGCCGCTCTATCTTGCGTGCCTGCTGGCGACCCGGCCGGCGCCGGCGCTGCGCGGCGCGGTGCCGCCGGCGGCGCGGCACTGGGCCGAGTGGCTCGCCGCCCGCGGCCAGAGCGATGCGGCGGCGCGCTGCGGCGTGCTGGCCGAGCGTTCCCCGCTCGGTGTGGTGCGCGTGCTGCCGGGGCCGGTGGGGGAGCGCAACAGCTGGTCGCTGGAACCGCGCGGCGACGTGCTGTGCCTGCCGGCGACGGCGCTTGGTCTGGGCGTGCAGGTCGGCGCCGCGCTGGCCACCGGCAACCGGGCGCTGGTGGCAATTCCGGCGGGTTTGCGCGGGGCGCTGGATGACCTGCCGGAGACGCTGCGTGGCCTGGTGGTGGAGGATGCAGCCGGCGCGACCGCCGCCGTGGCGCTGCACGAGGGCGACGCCGACGGGCTGCGCACGGCGGCGATGGCGCTCGCTGCCCGTGAGGGTCCGCTGGTGGCGGTGCACGGCGCCACCAGCCGGGGCCTGCGCGACGGCGCGGAGAGTTATCCGCTGGAATGGCTGGTGCAGGAACGCTCGGTCAGCGTGAACACCGCCGCGGCGGGCGGCAATGCCGGGCTGATGACGCTGGTTTAGGCCCCGAACACCTCCGGCCACGCCGCCATCAGGGCGCAATCCGCCTCCGCCAGCGTCGCCGGAATGCCGAGGGCGTGCAGGCTGGTCACGCCGTGCGCGCGGATGCCGCAGGGCACGATGCCGGCGAAATGCGACAGATCCGGCTCGACGTTCAGCGCCACCCCGTGCCAGCTCACCCAGCGCGTCACCCGCACGCCGATCGCGCCGATCTTGGCCTCGGTGCCGGCGGCGCGGTCGGCGACCCAGATGCCCACCCGTCCCTCGCGCCGTTCGCCACGCACATTGAAGCGGTCGAGGGCGCGGATCAGCCATTCCTCCAGGCCGTGCACGTAGCTGCGCACATCCTGCGGCCGGACCGTGCCGTGCGCCCGCGCCAGATCGAGCATTACATAGGCGGTGCGCTGGCCCGGCCCGTGATAGGTCCATTGCCCGCCGCGCCCGGCATCGTAGGTGGGAAACCGGTCCGGTGTCCGCAGGTCGGCGCGGTCGGCGGAGGTGCCGGCAGTGTAGAGCGGCGGGTGCTCGACCAGCCACGCCAGTTCGCCTGCCGTGCCGGTGCGGATGGCCTCCACCCGGGCCCGCATGGTCGCCAGCGCGTCGGGGTAGGGGGTCAGTCCCTCGCTGATCCGCCATTCGACCGAAGGCGTGACGTCGTCCATTGATACCGCCTGGCTCATCCGCTATATCCCCGCGCCTCTACCACGGTGCGGTCGTGGCGGAATGGTAGACGCGCAAGCTTGAGGTGCTTGTGGGGGAAACCCCGTGGAAGTTCGAGTCTTCTCGACCGCACCAGCCATAGCGACGGCCCGGAGGCTGCGCGTTGCAAGCCGCCGCGCGGCGGCAAGGTTTCCTGCCCCCTGCCGGTCGTCCCGGTTTCCGGTCCGGCACCGCGGTTCGCCTGTGTTGCGGCGGACGATGGCAGGCTAACGACCAGTGTTCGCGTGCACCGGAACCGGAACTTCCACACCGGCGACCGGGCGACCTGGCGATTTCAGGAGGCGGGGAATTATTTTGTGCTTCATCCTGGCCAACGGCATTTCCATCAAGCGGTACGACAAGAGAGACAGGACAAGGCAAAGCATAAATGAAACAATGAAATTAGCGCCATACAGATGCGCATGGGTACGCTCATACTTCTCAAACAAAAAATGCACAAAATTGATTGACGGAAGGTGAAAAACATAGAAGGCGTAAGATATAGCGCCGGCCATTCGCAGGATGCCGATATCCAGAATCCTGACAATAAAAATATCCTGGTAATTTTAAATAATTCACAAAAACAAAGCAAAGAGAAATGCGAGCGAAAAAGTCATGAGCGGTTCTGGAACCGGAAGGTAGTCGCTCCATATTCCGGCGGACCTGCCCGGCATGCAGGCGACGGCGACGAGGAAAACCGCCAGCAGCCACGCCGCCGTTTCCCGGTAAGGATAAAGGCGCGGCGCCTTCAGGAGCCAAAGCGACCCGCCGCTGAGAATGAAAACAAACCCTGAAAAAGGCAGGACATAAGCAGGAAGGCCGCCCACATAATAATACAATACAATATAAACCGATGCGGAAGCCAAAGTTACGAATAAAAACGTTATCTTGTAAAACTTGGTCGGTATTACCAGGAGTAGCACGCCAAACAATACGTAAAACTGCTGCTCCACGGCAAGGCTCCAGCTATGATTGAATTCGCCCCAGTTGTCCAAAACGAGTCCAAAATAAAAATTTTGGATATAAGTCAGATACCATCCAAAATGGTCGATCACGCCATATCCGAGGTACAATTGAAACAAAAGAGCGAATGTCAGTGTCCGTCCGGAAAGTTCCTGTGGAAAAAGAGGGGGTTACGAGCGGCCGCTGGTGACCTTCTCATCGAGAGTTCAATTGGATGGCCTGCCGTTGTCCTGGAGCGCGGTTTGGCGCGTTGTGGTCCACCGCTAACGTC
>CAIXDS010000372.1 GCA_903918195.1 uncultured Acetobacteraceae bacterium
CGGCCCGCCCGCGCGCGATCGGATGGAAAGGTGCTGGCGGCTGGGTGATCGTCTCGCAGGCCCGGCAGGTGAACCGCTCCCGCACCGTCTGGATCACCTTGAACTGCCGCGGGATCACTTCCAGCGTCTCGGTGATGTCCTCGCCAAGTTTGGCCAGCTTGCCATTGCAGCACGGACACGCGGTCGGGCCAGGAACCACGCGACGTTCGCGCGGCAGGTGCGCCGGAAGTGGCCCACGCACCGGCTTGCGCCGTGTCGTGCTGCGCGCAGGCTGTGCCTTCTTGTCCCCATCCAGCGCCGTCTCGTCCTCGGACGCAGCAGCCTCCAGTTCTTCGAGCTGGAGCTCCAACTGGTCGAGCAGCTTGCGACCGCGCTCGGACGAGGCGCCAAACCGGTCGTGCCGAAGTTTGGCGATCAGCAGCTTGAGGTGCGCCACCATTGCTTCGGCACCGGACGCGCGAGCCTCTGCTTCACGGCGTGCCAGCTGCTCGGCCGCAAGGGCGGCACGCAGCTCGGCGAGGTCGTCCGGAGCGGAGGCGGCGGCTTGCATCACGTCGCGATTCAACCACATCCGGACCGCGTCGGGTACCCCTTTTGTGCATAAAGATGCAGCCCTATCCTGCCATCTCCGGCCGCCAGGTCCGTTGCGGTTGCCTCCAGTCGATCCCCTCCAGCAGCATCGACAGGGTGGCCGGGGTGAGCGCGACCACACCCTCCTTGGCCTGCGGCCACACGAACCGGCCCCGCTCCAGGCGCTTCGCGTACAGCGACATGCCGAGCCCGTCATGCCAAAGAATCTTCACCAGGTCAGCGCGGCGGCCGCGGAATACGTAGAGATCGCCGGCATGAGGATCGCGCTCCAGCGCTTGTTGCACCTGCAGGGCAAGTCCGTTCATGCCCTTGCGCATGTCGGTTGCGCCGGTCGCCAGCCATACCCGTACACCCGGCGGAACCGGGATCATCCGCGCAGTGCCGTCAGCACACGTCGCAGAGCGGCCAGGTTTACGTCGCTGCCAACCCGCACCTGGCTGCCGTTGCCCAACTCGATCTCGATCAGGCCCGATTGCGGGCGGCTCGGCGCTGACGCGGTCGCCGGGCGCGGCTCGGGGCGGGACAGACCGGCCGTGCTCGCCTCCGAACGTTCCAGCATCCGCACCGGGATGAAGACCGGCATGTCCGGCGCCACCAGCACGCCATCGCGCACCTGCCGCCGCCACGTGAACACCAGGCTCTCGCAAACCCCGTGTCGGGCCGCAACAGCACGGACCCCAGCCCCAGGCTCCTCGGTCTCCGCAACAATGCGGATCTTCTCCTCCGTGCTCCAGCGCCGCCGACGCTCCCGACCGGTGATCACCTCCACCACGCCATCCATCGACAAACCTCAAGCACCGCCTTAACCACCGCCTTAACGTGGCAAGCGGTTCAGGACCAGGCGGCCGTCACCGGGCGGATACAGCCGAGGCGCCCGACAGGGCCGAGTACTTCGAGGCAGCCGAACGGCTGCCGCTCACCAGAGCCCGTGACGAGTTCGCGCAGTGGAAGGCATTGACGCCCGTCGAGTTTATGGCCCGCGTGCTCGAAATTTGGGTGCTAGCACAGCACGCCTATTGGTGCGTCGGACGGGGCCTCGCGGACGCACGGGGCCGCGGCAAGTCGCTGCTGCGGCTCAAGGTGGTTATGGACGAGGGCGGATGGACGCTGACCCCCGGGACCCGCCCAGGCAATCCGCCGATCGCCACGCCCGACCGGCTGGAGAGCGCCATCGGACTCCTTACAGAATGCGGCCGGCTCGCTTCGAACCAAGCCATGACCGCATAACGTAAGGCAGCGCGACACAAAATCGGATGATCACAGTGGCCACCGGCAGCGGATCGTTAGCACGGCCCTATTCCGCTGGAAAGTTTAGTACGAATCTCGTCCCCGCACGCCACTTCCCACGAAGTGACACATTGCTCATCCGTGCGCTGAGTTGCTAGGCCATCGGCGCAACTTGCCAAGTTGATACCTCACGACTATAGGGGCGTCGGGCGCCAAAAATCGAGGAAAGGCAGCTTACTAAGTTTCCCGCCTGAGATCGGCCATTCCCCGTCCGGCCCAAAAGCGGTCAGGCCGTCATCCGCTCCGTGGGGAGACCGCTATGCGGCGATCGGCAGGTCGATCAACCGGGCGAGTTGGTCGATCTCCTGCAACAGCCGGCGCATGGGCGGGCCGTAGTCGGGTTCCAGCCGGGTGGCCGCGTCCAGGTACCGCTGCCACGTGGGGCGGTCCCAGGTCGCACGGTCGTCGATGCGCACGGCGTGGGCCGCGCCGCGGGCGGCAGCCTGCTCGCAGGCGATGACCAAGCCGGCCTCGAGATCAGCGAAGGTCTGGCGGCGGCGCGCAATGCCGGCGCACAGGCCGGCGCGGTCAAGGCGTCCGCGAATTGCGGGGGGTGCCAGCAGGCCGGATTGCGCGGTGCTGAACAGAACTGGGCGCGCGGCGGTGCCGGCACCGCCTGGGGTCAGGTGGGTCATGGTAGGTTCCTCGTTCGGCGGGAAAGCCCCGGCCCGGCATAACCGGACCAGGGGAGGTTCAGCTTTGGGTCACGCTGCTTCGCGCAGGTCGCCGGCGTCGTCTTCGTAGCCGTCCTCCGGCTCGGCGACGCCGTCGGCTTCGCCGTCCGCGCCGGTCACCGGGCTGACCCAGCCGGAGCCGGTGTGGCCGTGCCGGCGCCCGGCGGCGGCGGTCAGATCCTCGGGCGCCAGCCGGAAGAGCGCGCC
>CAIXDS010000373.1 GCA_903918195.1 uncultured Acetobacteraceae bacterium
GCGAAGCGCTTCTGGAATTTCTCCCGCGAGCCCAGCAGCCCCGGCGTGACGAAGCTGAACAGGCTCCACAACTCGTCGAGGTCGTTCTCCACCGGCGTGCCGGTCAGCGCCAGCCGGAACCCGGCCTGCAAGCCGTGGATCACCTGGGCGCGGCGGGTCTCGGCGTTCTTGATCGCCTGCGCCTCGTCCAGCACCACCATCTGCCAGCGCCGGCCGGTGAGCAGTTCGGCTTCCTGGTGCAACAGCCCGTAGCTGCACAGCAGCACGTCGCGCGCGCCGAGCGATTCTACCAGCGTCGCGCGGTCGCCAGCGGTACCGAGCCGGTGCACGGTCAATGTCGGCGCGAAGCGCAGCACCTCGGCTGCCCAGTTCGGACACACCGAGGTCGGCGCCACCACCAGGCATGGCCCTTCGGCGGCGCGGTGCAACATCAGCGCCAGCGCCTGCACCGTCTTGCCCAGGCCCATGTCGTCGGCGAGGCACGCGCCCGCCTCCAGCCGCGCCAGCCGGGCGAGCCAGGCGAACCCCTCCTCCTGGTAGTCGCGCAACTCGGCCTGCAACGTTGCAGGAACTTTCGGCATCCAGGCGCCGGCCTCGCGCAGCCGGCCAATGTGCTTGCGCCAAGCAGCGTCCGCCTCGACCTGGCCGGCTTCCTCCAGCAGGTCGCCGACCGCAGCGGCGCCGAGCGCATGCACACGCTGGCCGGCCTTGTCGGCCTCCGACACCGCGGCGAGCTGGCGCAACTGCGTCTGCAACCGGTGCGTCAGCGCCACGAACCGCCCGTCGCCGAGCGGCACGAAGCGCCCCTGCGCGCGGTCGAGCCGGTCGAGCAGAAAGCGCATCTCCAGCACGTCGTCCTCGCCGATGGTGACGCTGCCCTCGACGGCAAACCAGTCGCGCTGCTGGCGGACCTTGAAGCGCATCGGTTGCGCCCCGACCGCGCCGACCGCCAGCTTGCGGCCCTCCGGCCATTCCAGCACCACCGTGTCGGTGCACGCCTGCAACTCCAGCAGCAGGTCGAGGCAGGCTTCCAGCCCCTCCACCATCACCTCGTGCCCCTGCCCTGCCCCGCAGGATTCCAAAGTCGGGCAGGCCAGCACCAGCGCGCGGCGGGCGGCGACTTCGGCATCCAGGTCGCGCCGGGCGCGGACCTGCTGTCCGCCGATGCTGGCCAGCACCGAGCGCCCGCCGATGCCGGCGACGTAGGCCGGGCCTTCAGCGCCGAACGGGCGCACCAGCAGTGTGACCTTCAGCCCGCCCCCGTCGGCCGGGTCACCCTGCGGCGCAAGCTGCACCACCGGTGTGGCGATGCCCTCGCGCGCGGCGGCTTCGACCGCCTCGATCTCAGCGCGGATCGGCAGCGACGGGTTGGCGCGCTGCACAAGGGCGATCACCCGGTCGCGCCCGCCCTTCGGCACCAACAGACCCTGCGTGCCGAGAATCTGCTGCGCCGCGAGCAGCCGCTCGGGCAGTTCGATCACCCGGTAGCGTGAGGGCGTCTCGGCTTCGAGGAACACGCTCGGGTGATCAGCGGTGTGTGACAGCGCGATGCGGTAGTACCCACGCTGCTCGCTGACCACCAGTTCCACCGGATAGGCCACCAGTTCGATCGGCTGCTGACGGCGACGGGCGTCAAACACCGCCGGATGGCCGACCAGTGCAGGCAGGGCGCGGATAGGGTCGAATTCGTACTCGTAATCGTCGTTACGCCAGCCGGTCTTGTCGCGGCGGATGCTGCGCAGCGCACGGCGATCCTCGGTGGTCAGGTAGTCGAGCCGCGGATCCTGCTCGTAGAGGCGCTTCATTGCGACGGCCCGGCCATCGGTCCAGCCGTCGCGCCCCTTGGCCGATTGTTCGGCAACCTCGATTGCCAGCGTGACGGGATCGAGGAACCAGACCAGACGCTTGCTGCGGCGCGCCGGGTCCTTGCCGGTCTTCTGCGCGCCGGCGAACAGGAAGACATCCAGGCTTTCGAGCGCCCGCTCCCAGGGCGGGCTGATGCGGATGAGCTGGGTGAAGGTCACGCGACAGGCGGAAGCAGTGGTTTCCAGGAATGCCGCGTAGCGCGCCGGCGCTGGCGCCACATCGGCGAGAACCTCGGCGTAGAGCCGCGCCGGCAGTTTCAGCGTGTCCTGCAGGGCGGCAAAACGGGTGGCATCGGCCGCGGCCCGCTTGCGCGAGAAAGCCGGATCGACCGCATGCGCGGCCAGCGCGAGGCAGGCATCCGAGACCGGGTCGGCCGGCCTGAAGTCCTGCAGCCGCGTGATCTGCTCGCGCGCCTTGCCTTCCAGCCCTTGCGCCAGCCAGAGCAGCACCTGCAGCGCAACCCACCCGCCGGGATGCGGCCGCGCGTCCGGCGGCAGCACATCGATGCCGGCCTGGATTTCGGCATACAGGGCGGCATCGTTGGCACGCAGCAGCGCCATCAGGAAGAACAGCCCGTGCGCGCCTTCCAGGAACAGCTTGCGCTTGCCGGCCTGCTTGCGCAGATCCTTGAGCGCCGCGCGGTAAAGACCAATTGCCTCGGCGTTCTCGCCGGCCAGGAAGCACAGCGTCGCCTCCGCGACCTGGCGCAGCGTCCCATCGGCCTCGTCCAGTTTCGCCAGCAGGCCGCGCGCCTCGTCGAGCCGCAGCGCCAGCACATCATGCTCCAGCAGCGCCCGCCGCACCGGGGCATAGCCGGGACGGTCCTGCAGCCCGCGATACCGCGCGATCATCTCCTGCAAACCGGCGATCGCCAGTTCACCGGTCAGGAACGCGGCGATCCGCCCTTCGAACAGAGCGAGCTGGATCGCCGGGGCGCGGCTGTCGAGCCAGTCGGCGGCAAACGGCAGTTGGCGGAACAGCTGGCCAAGACCGGTTGCCAGCCGATACGGGGCAAAAGTGCTGTCATGCCGGTCGCGCTGGGCAATGAAGCCGGCCTCGTCATTGGCATAGACCGCCAGCCGGGCGAGCTGGATCATGGGCGCCGGGTCAGTGACCGACGTGCGCAGGTAGTAGATGCTGGGAAGCTCCGGTGCAAAGGACCGCCGGACCGCCGCAACCAAGCGCTCGCCCTCCGGCGATGCCACCGCGTCGATCGCGACGGGATGCAGCAGCGCCGGCGGGCAGGCATGGTCCACGTCCAGCAAATCCACCCGCCGCAGGGCTTCCAGTGCGACGTTGATCGACGCGACGGTCCAGGCACGCCCGTCCGGCGCCCGCACGCCACTGCGCAACAGGCATCCAGCAAACACGGACTTATTGGTGGACAGGAACACCAGGCTTTTGAGCCGGAGCACGGTCTTCGGTCCCGGCGGAAGGCGAGTGTACCGCTCCCACGGGGTCTCGGTGTCCGGACGTGTGCGAATCGGGCTTGCCATCGGATTGCTCGAATGCCCGATCGACAGCGCTCGCGAAACCCTCAGGTGCTGGAACAGGTCGGGGGGGACGCGACGCCGCCCATCCGCGGAATTCGTGTGCCCGTCCATGATGTCGCTGCCACTGTTGCCGTCGTTCGTTCGACCGAGTGCATCCTGGCAGGCCATTCCGGCCGGCAAGTTAGGCAAGTAAGACTAAGGGAACCGCAAATGTCTTGGTTCGTGGCGGGTGCTGACTTTGTTCTTTACGCAGGTTCTGGATGGTTTTCGGTAACTGCCAGCCAGGGTTGTTGATCCGCAAACCGTCATGGGCATTGGAAATAGGCTTGCGCCCGTGATCACCGATGACTGGAACGCAGCTTATCCAAAGGGGGTTGCCGTGATGAGTCGAGATTAAGTGCGCGGATGAACGGCAGCGCCAGTACGGGGTGCGGAATATGAACGATGGGAATCGTAGGGGGAAAAAGGAGCCCTTCAGGAGCTTCTCGCAGGGAGGGTGAACCCATTGGGCAAGAAATTATCCCCAGATTCGCCCCCCATTGCCGTCTTAGAAGTCTTTCAAGAATCTATTAGAAAGAGTCTATATTGGGTTTTCTCTGTCTTTTCAGAACCTTGCACGCGAGTCGTCCCCCCGCGATTCCCAAATGTACCCCCGGCCTTACGCATTTTCCCCCCGCATTTCCGGCCTTTCCCCCTGCGATTCCCGCAGCGGTGGAGTTATCCACAGGCGCGAGGAGCGTTTGGGTGCCGAGAGGCAGATATCCCCCCGTCATTCCCGTTGCTCCCCCCGCGATTCCCGTTTACCTTGCGGCAACCCGGAATCGCGGGGGGAGATTCGCGGTTGTATGCGAAGCTCTTGATTGTTCGGGATACGTTTGGTGTGTGGGTGGACGGCAAGACAATGGCGGCTGAGAGCAAGCTGAGCACTGACACGCCTTTGACGGAGGCGGAGGAAAAGCGCCTCAGGCGCTTCCGACGATCGGTGGAAAATCGGCGCGGTCGTTCTAACCCCGCGATTGTGCCCAATAAGCTCGCCAGAACCTCAGCATTCGCTCCGCGAAGGCACAACCTATCCACTGACGGTACCTTTGAGTCCGTTTACATAGTAAGGCCGCACACCGTCGTGCACGTGCATGGTCGTGAGCTTGGCAGCCAGCATAGAGACGCAATTTATGCTATCTTTCGGTCTCGTGCCCGGAAGATTTCCGAACCGAATTTGGCTCACGTTCCGGGCAGCACAGACCCTTTGACTGCGTCTCCTCGCATTGATTATTACTACACACAGACGACGTGGCGCGATTTGCTGCTGACCACTGGTCGGACGGCCCATGTGAATAACCTTGGCAGTCTGCTCCGGTGTTTTGAAGAGATCCGATCGGTCTCTTTCCGAGTCTACCAAGGGAGGTTTGACGAATACGAATCGCAGATACAGCATGGCCGGCTGCCTGGCGCTGGCTTCAGCGACAATCTTATCAACGAGATTCGGTGGGATGGCGTAAGCCTCGACGCCAAAGTTACTGTGAAATACGGGGCCTGGGTTCGCCGGACCTTTGAGGCCAAGAATCTGGTAAGTCTTAACGCTGACGTGTATTTTCGGCTCCGTTCTGACTATGCCAAGTCTTTCTGGCCTTTTGTTGATTCCCAGCCCACCTATACTTACGTTGACGACGTTACGCTTGCGGAGCTTGCTGGCCGTGACTACCGGTCCGAAAATTCTAAAAAGCGCGCGAAGTTCCGTGAGGATATCGTGCAGGCATTCAACGACATGGTGTCGGCAGGTGGGTTGTCGGGCTGGAACTGCGAGGTCCTCGGCGTCGGGCGGCAGAAGACCTACCGCTATCACTACGGCCACGCGCTTGAACGCCAGGGCGTGCTGTCTCTGGATGCACCCAACGAGGAACTCCCCTGAAGCCGTGCCTGTCTACGATGGTTTCATACTGAGGTGCCGCTCGGGCCGCGTGTGTTGCCTTGCCCTTTGGCCAAATCACTGGCCTTCGAGGGCTGAAGGCGGCTGTTGGCTGCCTTCCGATGTTCGACATGTCTAACCTCGAAGACCACCGAACAAATCTGATTGCCTGCCCCCCAGATTTTCTGTGCGCTGATGGCGGTGATCGGGTTACACCGGTGCCGGCGCGGAACGGAGGCGGGCATGAAGGACGCTGGAGTCGTCATTACGAAGCGACATGACGTTATCGAAATGACTGAGGCGGCCTCGTCGTCTAGGGCAGCCAAGATGGCGCAGGAACCGACAGCACAGGCGGCGAAGAGGGCTAAGCTCCTGCTGCTCAGTTCGGCCAAAGGCGGGTCCACGAAGACCACGACCGCCCGAAACCTTGCCGTCGCTGCCGCACACGCGGGGTTGCGCGTGGCCACTATCGACCTCGATCTCCAGGCCACGTTGACCAACTGGTGGCAGAAGCGGCCCGATGAGGCTCCAGCCATCCTGCATTACCAGGTCCCCATCCAAGAGAGCGAAGCCGCACTGGACGAGGCTGTAGCGGCCAACAACCTGGACATCATCATCGTGGACACCCCGCCCGGCGTCGAAAATCACCCCGTCGCGATGCGAAGTCTTATCCGCCGAGCTGACTTTGTGCTGATGCCGACAACGCAGGGCGGTCCTGATTTGGATTCGGTAATCGAGTGGTCGAGAACCGTGAAACGCGAAGGGCGCCCATCAGCGTTCTTGCTTTCCAGGACCAAGCGGGCGGCCAAGAGCTTTAGTGAGGCCAAGCAGCGCCTCATCAAGTATGGGTCTCTGTGTCCGTTTGATGTCCGCGATCTCGAAGATATCCAGCGTACTCACTATAACGGCCTGGGAATTATCGAAGTTCGTGGAGCTCCGGGACGCGACGATTTTGAAGGCGTCTGGGCCTACGTTGCGCGAGAACTCGAACTCGGGGATGGCTGACCGATGGCGTTAGCAACTTTCGCCGTTAGCAAGCGGCGCAGTAGCCGTTTGGCCGCTGACGCGCTCGGGATAGAGGCGCCCGAGACCGGGCGGACCCAAACTCTGAGTAACTCCATCTTGGACCTGCGGACCGAAGGCGAGGTCGTCGAGGAAGTCTCGAAGTTGTGGAACGAGGCCCAAGAAAAATTTCTCGCCATCGGTCGATACCTCCGTGACGCAAAAGCGAGGTTTTCAGGCACCTTTGAAAAGCAGATCGTCGCGGCTTTGCCCTTCGGGAAGAACATCGCCTACCAGCTTCGCACGGTGGCTGAAGCCGTCGATTCAGGCAGGTTACCCGAAGAGAGCTTGCCGCGGTCCTACGCAACGGCATTCCAGCTCGTCACCCTGTCGCCGCCCGACTTTGAAACAGCTCGGTCTCGCGGCTTGGTCCGAAACAGCGTGACTCGGCCGGAGGTGGACGTCTTCAAACGCGAACTCAGGGCCGCCCGTCTTACTCAAGGCGACCGACGTTTGGTTCTTGCCAACGAACGACGCTCCCTGAAAGCCGAGATGGAGCGGATCCAGGCTCGCGCTCGGGAAGTTGCGGTCAGGTTGGAGGAAATTGAGGCAGAGATTGGTGGCGAGGTGAAGGGTGTTGTTATTGATGGTTGCGCAGAGGCCGTAGAGGCCAAAGGTTAGACAGTGTCGAACATCGGGGCGCCGCGTAGAAGCGGGTCCGCCCAACCGCCGACACCGAGGCGGAACGCCGTGATATCCTCCTGGCAGTCAGGCCTTTAGGCTAGTAGCCCCCAATACGCCAGCATGTCGCCGGGCGCATGGCATAGGACTCCAGACTTTCGGCTTCTGCCGCGTTAGCCCGCCCCCGGTCGCCGCAGGGGCAGATCGCTGCGGGTTTATCGCAAGAGTCCAATAGGGCCAGAAATCGGAGGTTGCGGCTTCCCGCAGGAGTCCAAACAAACAAAGCGCGAACCATGGACCGGCCTTTCAAGCGCATCGTTGCGGCAATCGGATGCCTGTGCAGCCCGCCCCTTAAGTCGCAGCAACTGACTTACAGCCACAAAGGTCAGGGATTTCCTCTCCCTCTATCTTACGTCACCAGTGTTACCAGTTCCGAGTAAGGCGGCAGGAGGGAATCGGTCGTATACAGCCGCACCGGCTCCGAGATGGCCTGAGCGATGAGCAGTCGATCGAAGGGGTCACGGTGATGCAGCGGCAGGTCGGCCACGAGCGTCGTGGCCCGTGCCCGCACTGGCAATTCGACAAAGCCGGTCTCCTGCGCCGCCAGTAGAATCTCCTGCGGGCGAAAGGCGAAATCGGGGCGGCCGAGCCGGGACTTAATGGCGATTTCCCAAATGCTGGCGGCGCTGAACAGCACCTCGTTCTCCGGATCCTCGAGCGCAGTACGGGTGACGCTATCAAGCCGATCAGGTTCGGCCACGGCCCAGAGCAGCAGATGCGTGTCGAGCAGCAGACGCATCAGCGTCCCTCGAAACTGTCGAGCACGTCATCGGGGAGCGGTGCGTCGAAATCCGGTGGCACGGTCAGCTTGCCACCCAAGATCCCAAGATGGCGGCGTGGTCGGACCGGCGCGTCCTGCAGCGGGACCAGACGGGCGATTGGCTTGCCGGCGCGGGCGATCAGGATTTCCTCGCCGGCGGCGGCGGCATCGACCAGGCGGGAGAGATGGGTTTTCGCGGCGTGGATGTTGACGATGTGCATGGCGGCCCTCAACCGGACTAAGTCTAGTTCATTTGGGTGGACAGGACCAGCAACAGATCTCCGGGAGAATGGGTTCCCAGCCATTGTGGAACGCCGGTTGCGGCATGGCTTGCGGGCGCCGATCGATGCCACCCAGCCGGGCACTCTGGGTCGTTGTCCTTCTCGGCACCGCTGGGAAGGCGATGGGTCACAGCTCCTCGGTGTCTTCAGCCAATCGGGCCCGCAGCTGGGCCATTGCGCTTTCGTGGAGTGCCTGGCTGCCCCCCCGGCATAGCTACCGGCACGCTGCGCCCGGCCGCCATATCGGCGTCAGCCCTCTCGACCATCTCCGCGATCACGCCATAGCCAACGGATGGACCCCGCCTAGCTCGTCTTGCCAGGGCGCAGTCGCGTCACTGAGCACGGCGTGGCTGGCAGCGGCGTCCATCCGGCGATGGTCCGGGCGCATGCCCGTGCCTTCGCGTTGTCGGTGATCCCTGGAAACCGCCGGCGCAGTTCGATGGCGGCCGACAGCTCGCCCTCCTGATCGAAGACAGCGCGGATCGCGGCGGCATCGGCTTCGGTGACGACGAACATTCGTGAAGCATGGGGATGCGGATCAAGGCAGGCAAGCACGACGAGCGAGAGCCTCTCGGCGGCACATTCGTGGCGGTCGTCACGGCGGCGCCGGAGAGGGCAGGGGAGGGGCTTGTCTTTGGTCGTGTGGTTTGAAAGTGTGCGCCACGCATACACACGACAGGTGTTCGAATGGGAGAGAAGGCCCGCACCAACGTTTCCGTTGACGCCGGGCTGCTGGCGGAGGCCCGTGCGTTGGGCATCAACGTCTCCGCGGTGTTGGAGACCGGTTTGCGCGCGACGGTCGCCGACGAGCGGCGCCGGCGCTGGCTCGACGAGAACCGCGGCGCACTGGCCGATGCCAATGCCTTCCTCGCCGCCCATGGCCTGTGGAGCGACGGCAAGCGCCAGTTCTGATGCAGGGCGATGTCCACCTGAACGTTGATGAAAGTCGCAACTACGCGCCGTTTCTGCTCGACGTGCAGGTCAACCTGCTGAGTGACCTGGACACAAGCGTCGTCGTCCCTCTGGTGCGCGCGTCCGCTTTCGGGCGTCCGGCCGGGCGACTGCACCCGCGGTTCACCATCGACGGGCAGGAAGTTGTGATGGCAACCCACCTGCTTGCCGCCGTGCGGCGCAGCAGGCTCGGTGACGTCGTGGCGTCGTTGTCCGAGCACCGGGACACCGTGTTCTGTGCGATCGACGTGCTGCTGACCGGGGTGTGACGGGTCCCTTACCGGCCCGAATCAACAGGTCATAGCGCCTGGCTGCGTCAGTGCCTGACTGTCGGGCGCTTTGAAGCAAGATGCGGGCGATGTCGTCCTCGGCACTGCCGAGAAGGCGATAGCTCACCGGCCTCGGGCGTCCTCAGCCAACCGGGCGCGAAGCCGGGCCATCGCACTCTCGTGGAGTGCCTGGCTGTCCTCCGGCGTAGCCACCGTCACGGTGCGCCCGGCCGCCATGTCGGCGTCAGCCCGGTTGACCATCCCGGCGACCTCGTCCTCCGCTTCCAGATGTTCGGCGTAAAGCCGGACAGCCTCCGCGAGGAAATCTGCTTCGTTCGAGGCGCGGCCCTTGGCCACCTGCTGCTCGATGACCTGCTTCAGATGGTCCGGTAGTTGAACCTGAACGACGCCCATGGAGACCCTCCTGGCGGCAGGATACCCCGGTAGCCGCACCGTCGAGTTTGGCTGTGGAAGATGGCGGTCGCAGGGCGGGGGAGACCCGCGTCTACCTTGGTGGTCACGCCGAATTTGACACCTCGGCGCTCTCGATACCGGCGCCGGATCACGCTGTTATCCGGTGTTGGCCTGGAAGCCAGGATGCTGGGACGCGCCATCGGCAGGCACGCGGTTGGCGGGAATGAACACTTGTCCTTCCCGCGGCAAATGCGCATATCATGCGCATTGGTGCAGGAGCCATACCCTTGGGTTACGACAGAGCCGCCTCCAAACGCCCGGTGAACATGACCCTGAACGAGGATCTCGTGCGCCGGGCGCGGGGCATCACCCCCAATCTGTCCGAGACGGTCGAACGCCTGCTGGCGGCCTTTGTCGACGACGCCGAGGCGCAGGCTGCCCGGCACGAGCAGCAGATCGCCGCCCACATCGCCGCCAGCGATGCCTTCGTCGCGAAACACGGCACGCTCGCGGACGAATTCGACAGCCTCTGATGTCCGACCAGTTCGATGTCCATCGCAACCCCGGCCGGAGTCAGCGGGTCATCCCGTTTGTCCTCATGGTCCAATCCAACCGCTTTCGCCGCTCGAAGCGGCGGGTCGTCGTACCCCTTGTCGCCGCCGAGGAATTCGGCGTCGCCGACAGTGACGTTGGGCCGCACTTTGTGATCGATGACCGGCCGGTCGTCCTAGATTCGCTCCAGATCACGAATGTCCCACGCGACGCTCTCGGCCCGGCCATCGCCTCGCTTGCGCCCGAGGATCACCGGATTATCAACGCTATGGACGCGCTGCTGAGCCGAGCCTGGCGATAGGGCGACGACATAGCCCGCCGGACATCGCACGGCATCTGCCGCGCTATCCGACCGGGCCGGCAGCACGAATTGGCCGCCTGGCAGTGGACCAGCATTTCTGCGGATACCGAAACGACGCCGGCGTTCGGCTTCAGATCAGCGCCAACTCGGCTGATGGCGGATTTCTGCGCCCGGCCGGCGAATAAGGCACACCTGACTAAGGCGCGATAAGGATTTTCCGCCCGGAATCGGTTCGGTTACGATCCGTCCGAGAAGAGTAAGTTCCCGGACGGAATGAATATTCTCGGACAAAGTGGAAATTTCCGGACAGAATGCGGGCGGCAGACGGTGCCGCGGCGCTTTGGCACGCCGGCGGCCGGCAACCGAGCGTGCGGACAGAGGCGGCAGTGGGGGAGGGGAGGCATGGACGACATCGTGGCGGTCACGGAGGGCGGCGCCCCGGCGGCGTTGGGCCAGGA